>NZ_JBHWDS010000084.1:0-21142 GCF_042734615.1 Kitasatospora sp. NPDC059646 | reverse complement strand
CGCCCGGGCCGTCGGGCGGCGCACGCCGGAGCCGCCGGCGGGGCTACTGCGGGGCGGCGGTCGTCGAACCGTCGTAGCGGATCCGATCGTCCGGCACGCCGGCGTCCAGCAGCAGCGAACGCGCCCCGGCGACCATCGCGGGCGGCCCGCTGAGCAGGGCCAGCCCCGGCACGCTGTGGTGGCCGCGCAGCAGGGCGGCGAGGCCCTCCAGGTCCGGGCCGAGCACCGGGGTCAGTTCCAGCCACGAGCGGTTCGCGGCGAGTTCGACCAGCGCCGGCCAGTCGTACAGCTCGTCCCGGCCCCGTGCCGCGACCACCAGCCGGACCCGCCGACCGCGGGCCCGGTGGGCCGCCGCGAACTCCTCCACCAGCGCCTTCATCGGCGCCAGCCCCGTCCCGCCGGCCAGCAGCAGCAGGTCGCGGTGCACGTCCTGCCCGCCGAGGTCGAGCGACAGCTCGCCGCGCGGCGGCCCCACCCGGACCTGGTCGCCGACGCCGGTGCCCTCCACCAGCGCCGCGCTCAGCCCGCCGGGGCCGGTGCGGCGGACGTGGAACTCCAGCACCCGGTCCTCGCGCGGCGCGCACGCCACCGAGTACGGCCGCCAACTGTGCGGCAGCAGCGGCGACTCCAGCGCCGCGTACTGCCCGGCCCGGTACGGGTACGGTTCGCCGGTGCGCACCCGCAGCACCGCCAGGTCGGGGAGCCGCCGCTCGTGGCCGACCACCTCGCCGTGCCAGAACGGCGGTTCGGTGGCCGCGCCCTCCGCGCCGGCGACCATCGCCGCCACGGCGAACCGCAGCATGCGGGTCCAGGCCGCCTCGACCTGCCCGCTCCAGGCCTGGCCGCCGCGCACCCGCAGCGCCGTCGTCAGCGCCTCCTCGAACGCCTCGTAGTGCGCGGGCCACACCCCGAGCTTGCGGTGGTCCGCGCCCAACGCCCGCAGTCGGCTGCCGAGTTCCTCCGGCCGGTCGAGGTGCCGGATCAGGTGGTGGAACATGTGCCCCAGGTGCTGGCGCTGGAACTCCATCGACTCCGGGAACAGCCGCCGCAGGTACGGCCGCCGGACGAACATCGCGTCGTACAGCACCTCGATCAGCGCGTCGAACGGCAGCAGCGGCTGCAGGTGACGGACGATCAGGTCCCGGTCGCCGGGCTCCGGGAGCTCCACCACCGGGCCCTGCGCCTGCCGCGACGGCGGGGCGAGGATGCTGCGGCGCAGGCGCATCGCGTGGTGGCGGGCGAGCAGCCGGTCGTACTCGGGGCTGAACGCGTCCCCGTCGTGGGCTCCGGCGGTGTGGGCGGGGCTGCTGGGGGTGGCGGTGCGCGGGCGCGGAGCGCCGCTGCTGGTGAACTCCATGAACGCCAGGCTAACCACCCGCGAAGCCGAGATGATCATGGACTGTTCGGTCGCCCCGATCCGGGACGTTCGGCCCTTGACCTGCGGCGACACTGCCCGCCAGGGGCGCGCCGGCCGCCGCCGGCGCGCCCCTGGCGGGACGTCAGGCCGCGACCGCGGCCGCGCCCGGCGTCCGGGTGCGGCGGTGGAGCAGCCCGCTCAGGGCCAGCCCGCCCGGGCCGACGACGGCGATCAGCAGGAACGCCCAGCAGAACATCGCGGCCGGCTCGCCGCCGTTCTGGATCGGCCACAGGGCGTGCTCCTGGTGCACGCTGAAGTACGCGTACGCCATCGAGCCCGAGCACACCAGCGCCGCCGGGCGGACCGCGACCCCGACCAGCACCAGGGCGCCGCCCGCCAGTTGGATCAGCGCGGCCCACCAGCCCGGCCACTCGCCGAACTGCGGAGCCTTGCCGTGCGGCCCGCCCAGCACCCCGAACAGGGTGGCGGCGCCGTGGCAGGCGAACAGCAGCGAGACGACGATCCGGGCCAGGCCCAGCACGGTGGGACGTGCACGCTCGGCGAGCCGCGACAGGTCTTCGATCATGTGAACTCCTCGTGTGGGGACGAGAGACCGTTGATGTCGAGCACAGGGAGCCCCCCTCGCCGCCGGGTCGGGTGGGGCCACTGCCGGCTTGATGAGGTGACGTCAATTCTGGCGTCGTGTCAGGACGCGGCCAAGCGCGGAAAGCTCTGAGAATCCTCTGAGTACGGCCCGCCGCCCTCCTCCGCCGAGCGGGGGAGCGGGCCCGGGCATCCCCTCGCCGGTGGATCCCCGCGCCGCTGCGGCGTCAGCCGCACGGGCGGCCGGAGAGGCCGTCGCGGACCGCCGCCGCGTAGCCGGCCGCCGGATCCGTGAACACCCCGTACTGCCACAGGAAACCGGACGTCAGGCCCAGCCGCCCGTCCGCCCTGAACGCCTGGCACAGGCTCGTCGGCGGGCCCGCCTCGCGCCCCGCCGACAGGAACCCCTTCGGGTCCTTCACCCCGGTGCGGGCCTGCGACGCGGTCACCGCCGCCAGCCAGGTCTGCGGGTCCGCGCCGCCGTACGTCTGGAGGTTGAGGGCGCGCACCACCTGGGTGCCCACGCGGGAGAAGACCTTCGCCAGGCACTCCAGCCACCAGTCGGCCCGGTCGTAGGGGCACAGCGTGATCACGTGGCTGCGCCCGAGGCGGACGAGTTCGCCGGTCATGGTGGCGATGGTGTCCGACCTGATGTCCTCCTCGCAGTCGAAGTCGAAGCCGTCCACCCCCGTCCACTGCGCGACGGCCGCGAAGTTCGCCACCAGCGCCTGCCCCCGCCCCCGGTCGAGCAGGTCCTGGATGTGCTGCCAGTCCTCCGGCGTCGGCGGCCCGCCGAACCCGATCGAGAACAGCACGCTGCGGAACCCGCCGGCCCGCAGTCCCGCGACCAGCTCCGGGAACCCCGGCTTCTGAACGTCCCGCCACCGGTAGACGATCCGGCCGCCGCCGGCGAGCACGTTGTCGCCCAGGTACAGGTCGCCGCTCGGATGCACGTGCAGCGTGAAGAGCACCAGGGTGGTGAAGCCGGAGCCGGACAGGTCCGCGAGCGCCTGCCGGTTCCTGGCGTTGTCGTCGGTGTCGAACAGTCCCTGGCCGTACAGGCCGATGTCATATCCGGACGTCATGGCCCGACCTCGCAAATCCCGCAGGTGAAAGGGCCCTTCCACGGTAGGGAGCGGCGGCGCGCGGCGCCCGGCGGGGCGTCGGCGGGCACCGCGGAACGCGCGGCCCGCTGGCGCGCCGCCGGACCGGTGTGGCCGGGAAGGCCTACGGCCGCGGGGGCGTGTCCTACGCTGGGCACCATGTCGAACCCCGATGGGCTGCTCGTCGACATCGCCGCGATGGTCGAGTCCGAGCACAGCAACCAGATGTCCCTCACCGTGGTGGTTCCGGGAGCCGTGATCACCGGCCGGCTCGCCCCCGTCGCCCTGTGGTGGGAGCGCGTCGCCGACGTCCTTCAGGCCTCCGATCACCTGAAGCCGTTCGCCGCCCTCTTCGCCCCACCCGTCGAAGGCCCGCCCGCCCGTCCCACCCACCTGCACCTGCACCGGGCGAAGATCCTCCAGGGCGACTTCGGCCTGCCGCACACCGGTGGCATGTACCGCATCGCCATCGACGACATCAGCGCCTGGTCGGTCGGCGACCTCAGCTACTCCGACGCCTGACCCGCCCGTGTCCTGCCGGGGCCGGCCCCCGGCAGGACACGGCCTGACGCCGCCGCAACGCCCGCCCCGGCGGGTCGACGCCGCTCGCCGAGCCCGGTTCATCCGGACTCACACCGTTTCACGCCCTGCTGGGCGTTTCGTGGCGATCCCCGTGCCGGGAGGCTCCTAGCCTTGGTCCATGGAGGACGTCTCATCCGACAGCGGACCGGACAGCAGCCGCCCCGAGGGCGGCGCCGCGAACTCCGCGGGCGGTGACGGAGCGGTCGAACTCCCCACCTGGGGCAAGGTCCTCGGCTGGGTCGGCGTCGCCGGGCTGATCTACCTGCTGATCTGCGCCGTCAGCATCATCAGCCGCGGCTTCGCGAACCTGAGCGGCGACGCGGCGCACACCCTCTTCGCGTTCGCCGCGAACCCGTGGGCCGGGCTGAGCGTCGGCGTCCTCGGCACCGTGCTGATCCAGTCGTCGACCACGACCACCGCCATCGCCGTCACCGCCGTCGGGTCGGGCGCGCTGCCCATCGAGAGCGCCATCCCGATCATCCTGGGTGCGAACGTCGGGACCACCGTGACGACCAGCATGGTTGCCCTGACCTTCATCGGCGATCGCACCGAGTTCCGCCGGGCGCTCGGCGCGTCCAGCGTCCACGACTTCTACAACTGGCTGTCGCTGCTGATCTTCTTCCCGGTCGAACTCCTCTGGCACCCGCTGCAACACCTCAGCGGAGCCCTCACCGACGCGCTGTACGGCACCGACTGGCTGCCCGACCCCGCGCACTTCAACATCGTCCGATCCGTCACCCGGCCGGTCGAGCAGGCGGTCCTCCACGCCACCTCGCACGTCGCCGGCACCCTCGGCCCGCTGTCCACCATCGTGATCGGCGCCGCGCTGATCCTGGTCGCCGTCCGCTACCTGGGCAAGCTCCTCAAGCTGCTGATGGTCGGCAGGGCCCGCTCCGCGCTGATCAGCGCCGTCGGGCGGAACGCCTACCTCGCCATGGCCTCCGGGATGGGAGTCACCGTCGTCACCCAGTCCTCCACCATCACCACCTCCGTACTGGTCCCGTTCGCCGGGGCGGGCATCCTGACGCCCGCTCAGATCTATCCCGTGGTCGTCGGCTCCAACCTCGGCACCACGTTCACGGTGGTCTTCGCGGCGTTCGCGGGCGTCGGACCGG
This sequence comes from Kitasatospora sp. NPDC059646, assembly GCF_042734615.1. Classification (NCBI taxonomy): domain Bacteria; kingdom Bacillati; phylum Actinomycetota; class Actinomycetes; order Kitasatosporales; family Streptomycetaceae; genus Kitasatospora; species Kitasatospora sp. NPDC059646. The sequence goes on along the minus strand of NZ_JBHWDS010000084.1, from coordinate 16,382 downwards.
ATGCGAGGATCGGCCTGCAGGCCGCCTTCGTGCACCTGATCTACAACCTCTTCTCGATCGTCGCGATCTACGTGATCCCGCTGCTGCGCCCGGTGCCGCTGTTCTGCGCGGAGACCCTCGCCCGCGTCGCCTCCGAACGCCGCTGGGTCCTGGCCGCCTACCTCGGCACCGTCTTCGTCGCCCTGCCCGCGGCGGTGATCGTGCTGGTGGGCGTCGGCTGAACGCCGAAGGACAGGCGGGGCCGCTCCCGGCGGGCCCGGCGCCCCGCTGCCGCGGCCCCGCCCCGCCGCGGACTCCTCGGGTCAGCCGCCGGCCCGCCGGAGGAGTGCGGCGACCAGGTCCGCGACCCGCCCCGCGCCGTCCTCCTTCGCCATCCGCGCCGCCGCCGCAGCCGCGGCCTCCCGGTGGGACGGATCCTCGACCGCGCGCCGGATCGCCGCGGCCAGGCGCTCCGCCGTCAGCTCGGCGAACGGGACCGGCGCCACCGCGGCCCCGACCGCCGTCAGGCGGCGGGCCCAGAACGGCTGATCGGCCGTCACCGGGACGGGAACCGACGGCGCCCCGGCCCGCAGCGCCGCCGCGGCCGTGCCCGCACCCGCGTGGTGGACCACGGCCGCCATCCGCGGGAACAGCGCCGCGTGGTCCAGCCGATCCACCGTCAGCACGTCCGCCGAGTCGACCGCCAGCCCCGCCCAGCCGGCCTGCACCACACCGCGGCGGCCCGCCGCACGCAGCGCCTCCGCCGCGAGCCGGCTCAGCCGCTCGCCCTGCCCCGCGCCCATGCTGCCGAAGCCGACGAACACCGGTGCCGGACCGGCCGCGAGGAACTCCTCCACCTCGTCCGGGAGGTCGCCCTGCCCGGTGGGCCACCAGTTGCCCACCACGTCCAGCCCCGGCCGCCAGTCCGCCGGACGCCGCACCAGTGCGGAGCTGAACCCGTGCAGCACCGGCCACTGCTCCCGCGCCAGTCGGCGCCGCATCGCCGAGCCGGACAGCGGCGGCAGGCCGAGCCGGGTCCGCAGCTCCGCCACCGCGTCCCGGTGCAGCCGGTCCACCACCCCCAGCGCGGCCCGCCCGGCCGCCCGGTTCCCCCACCGGCCGAGCGACCTCGCACCCCCGACCACCGGCCCGAACTCCCCCGTGGGCTCCACCGGTTGGAGGTACACCCCGGCACTGGCCGTCCCCGTCGCCTCCGCCACGTGCCACCCCAGCGGGGCCGTCGACGTCGACAGCAGCAGCAGATCCGTCCCCGGCCCGGCCACCTCGGCGATCCCCCGCCCCAGTTCCCCGACGAACTGCCCGGCCCGCCGGAGCATCGCGCCCTTCCCCCGCGCCGGCTCCCCGCCCGCCCGGGGATCCCCCGGCAGCGGACGGAACTCCAACCCGCACTGCGCCACCGGTTCCGCGTAGCTCCGGTGCGTCGCCAACGCGACCTGGTGACCCGCCTCGGCCAGCCGAACGCCCAGTCCCGTGTACGGTGCGACGTCCCCGTGCGAACCCGCAGCCGTGATCAGAATGCGCATCTTCCTGTTCAACCCTCGATCAGGCGACCGGCGTTGGCGTCGATCGCGGCGTGCAGGAAGCGGGCCAGGCCGGGCAGCTGCTCGGACGGCGGGACGAGCATCGCGAACGCCCGCGGATCACTCAGGTAGTCCGCCGCGATCAGCCGGTGCGACTGCGGCGGACACGGTGTGAACCACCGCTCCACATGCGCCCGGTGCTGCTCCGCCAGATCCATCGCCCGCTCCCCGTCGGCCGGCTGACCGTCCTCGAACGCGACGATCAACTCGGCACGCCACAGTGCCAGTTCGGACATCAGCTGCCGCCAGTCCTCCTTGCTGTGCCGGGCCGCCCGCGCCATCGACTCCCGCTGCCGCGCACTGTCCGCCCACTTCAGCTGCGCGTCCGTCGCGTAACTGAGGTCGAAACGGACCTCGCCGAAGATGTCGAACCGCTCCTCCGGCGACAGCCGCACCCCCGTCCGCTCCACCTCGATGGCCTGCTCGGCGACCTCCACCAGCTTCTGCAGCTTCGTGATCTGCTCGTTGAGCTGCCGGTGACGCTCCTTCAGGTGCTCGACCGCGTTCGCCTGCGGATCGTTGAGGATGCTCCGGATCTCCTCGACCGGAAATCCCAACTCCCGGTAGAACAGGATCTGTTGCAGCCGCGCCAAGTCCCGGTCGTTGTACAGCCGGTAGCCCGCCGCACTCCGCTCGCTCGGTGACAGCAACCCCTCCCGGTCGTAGTAGTGCAGCGTCCGCACCGTCACTCCGGCGAACCCCGCCACCTGCCCGACCGAAAAGCTCGTACCCTGCCCAGCCACACCCGATCTCCCTTCGAACGCCCACCATGCTGAACCCTGACGCCAGGAGAGGGTCAACTCCGCCCCCGACGGGCGGCCCGCGCCGCACCGAGCGGAAAGGGTGGCGAACGGCAACGGCTGTTATGCTCCGCGACCGAATCAACGGACTTCTTGCGGGGGGCTCATGAAAGACCGGCGAATTCCGCGAATCCACCGGCCGGGGGCGGCCGCCACGGCCGCGATCGCGGTGATCCTGCTCGGATCGGGCTGCACCCCGGGCAGCGGCGCCGGCCGCGCGGACGCCGGGGCCGCGACGTCGAGCGGTGCTGCGGGCGCTGCAACGGGTGGGACCGCGAGCGCGGGGGCGAGTGCCGCGCCCGGCGGTGCGGAGGCGTTCAGCGGTGCGGAGGCGTTCTGCCGCGCGCTCGTCACCGGGCAGGACATCCCCGCCGGGTTCAACAGTTCGCCGACGCGCACCGGCTGCGAGAACGACCCCAAGTTCCACACCGTCAGCTTCCGGGGGAAGGGCGGCGGCCTGGAGATGCTCGACGAGATGCTGGAGCGCGACGAGACCGCCGAAGAAGCCGCCACCCGGCTGCCGGAGCTGATCGGCGAACTCAACAAGCTGATCGGCGAGCCGCCGGAGCAGGACTCCACCCCGTTCCGCGACCTCGGCGACGAGGTGCACTACTTCACCAGCCTGGCCGCCAAGACCCACTGGAACACGCTCTACATCCGGCGCGGGCGGCTCCTGGTGTACCTCAGCGTCACCAAGTTGACCCCTTTCAGCGCGGCGGACATGCACCAGTTCGCCGCGAAGGCCGTCGCACGCGCCTCCGGGCTGACCTGAGGAGCGGTGTGAGTCCGCGCGGGCGGGGCAGAAGAACGTCGTGGGCGAAAGAGCGCTGCACACGCCCGTGACGGCCGACGGCCGGCTGGGCGCGGCCGTCGAACACCCCGGTCTCCGCGATCCGTCCTACCTGCACCGCCGCCGGGCCATCGCCGCACGGGCCGCCGGCCACCGGGTGGGCGATCCGGCTCCCGCCGTCGAGTACAGCCCGGGCGAGGAACGGACCTGGCGGACCGTCCACCGCGCCCTGTGGACCGCCCAGGGCCTGCACGCCTGCCGCGCCGTCCTCGACGCCCGCGAGCAGGCCCCCGTCCCCGCCGATCACATTCCGCAGCACGCCGAGGTCGGAGCGGAGTTGCGCCGCATGACCGGCTTCCGGTTCACCCTGGCCGGCGGCGTGGTCGCCAACAAGCGGTTCCTCGGCTCGATGGCCGACGGCTACTTCCACGCGGTGCAGTTCGTCCGCCACCCCGCCGTTCCGCTGTTCACCCCCGAACCCGACGTCGTCCACGACGTCTTCGGCCACGGCATCCACCTGTCCAGCCCCGCCATCGCCCGGATCTACCGGCTGGTCGGCGAGGCGGCCCGCCGCATCGACGACCCCGACGTCCTCCAGATGGTCAGCGACGTCTACTGGTTCACCCTCGAGTACGGCGTCCTGCAGGAGGACGGCGTCCCGAAGGCCTTCGGCGCCGCCCTGCTCTCCTCCTGCGGCGAGATCGGCCGCCTGAACCGCCCCGCGATCCGCCCCCTCGACATCGGCGCGATGCTCACCACCCCGTACGACATCACCGGCTACCAGCCGGTCCTGTTCAGTGCCCGCTGCCTCCACGAAGTCGCCGACGTCCTGGCCGGCTTCCTGGCCGCCCTCGACGACGGCAGCGCCCCGCGCCACGGGCGCCCGGCGGCTGCCTGACGGCTGCGCCCGCTGTGCTTCGGCTGCTGTGCTGCGCCCGCCGTGCGGTGTCCGGGTCCGGTGGTCTACGGGCCGGCCGTGGAGGCCTCCAGCTTCTTCACCTCGCCGGTCGGGAGCTTGACGTAGGCGAGTGCCACCGTCGGCTGGTTGACGGCGAAGAGCATGTTCGTCCACAAGGGGGGCGTCATGGCGTGGTTGAGGGTCTGACAGTCCATCGGCTCGCAGTCCCTGGCGGTCTGGGTGGACATCTCCACCCGGGCCTCCCAGCCGGCCGGCATCCGGATCTGGGCCCAGTGGGTGCCGCAGGTGGGGGAGTACCAGTTCTCCAGCACCGCGACCTGCCGGCCCTCGAACGCCAGCGGGCGAGGTCGCCCGGACCACGGCGCCCGGAATCATCCAGCAGCCGGCCGCGCCCGGCTCCTTCCGGTGGCAGCCGAAACCGGGCACCTGGCCGTCGCACTTGGAGGTCGGGACGGGGTCGTCCCCCGGCGGGTACGTCAACGGGGCCTGGGACGCTCCGCTGCGGGCGGCGGGCGCGCCCGGTGGCGTGAAGGCGAGCATCGCCGCGACGGTCAGCGCGGAGGAGGCCAGCGCGGTCAGGGCGAACGGCCGGCCCCGGCGGAGGACGCTCCGCGCGGCGGGGACGGCTGCGGCGTCGGAGCGTGCGGGCACGGGCGGCGGGAAAGCGCCTTCCTCGTCCTCCGGTTCCGGGGCCGGCGCCCGCTGCCGTTCCGGCCGGCGGTCCGCGGCGGACTGCTCCGGCCCGGGGCCGCCGTCCTGCGCCGACTCCCAGAGTCCGCGCCAGCGGCCGGTGTCCGTCACCCCGCAGCCCGCGACGAACGCCGCCGTCACGTCCCAGGAAGGCAGCTTCTTCCCGGCCTCGGCCATCGACAGCGTGCTGGGGGAGAACCCCGAGCGCCGCGACAGTTGACGCAGCGTCAGGCCCGCCGTCTCCCGGGTGGCCCGCAGGCGCTCGGCGAACCGGACGACGGCGCCCTCGCCCTCCAACGGGCGTTGTCTGCGTGACACGCGCCTCTCCCCTCGCCGTCGCCCGCTCGGGCGGACGGCACGTCATCATTGTTCGGCGATGTCCGGCCACGTCAACGGCGCAACCGAGGCGCACGGGGTGACACGACCGGCTCCGCCCGCCCCCGTCGTCCACCGGTGTCCACCGCCCCGGCGGAGGGCCTGCGCAGGCCGGGGCGGCCCTGCTGTGCCGGCCCCCCACCCGGCCCCGGAAGCCGAACCGTGGTGCCGGCCAACCGGGACACCGGCCGGCGCATCAACGACAGCTCCGGGTACGGCCTGCGCGCGTTCGGCTGCAAACGCCCTCGACCGACTCCCGTCGCCAGGGTCCGGCCGCCCGGCGGGCGTGCGGCTGCGGGGCGACGGGTCGGCGCGGCCGGGCGGGTGGTTCCCCGTGTCCCCGCGCCGGTCGGCGGAGTCGGAGTCGGTGAGCTCGCACGAACACCTCGCGCAGCGCGTCGCACGGCACCGCCGCCCACCGGGTGGGGACACGGAAGGACACGGACACGGCCACGTACAACCCGGAGATCCGGACGGGCGGCGGGGGCTGGCAGGACGATGCGCCCCTGAACATCAGCATCGCCGACCGGGACGGCGTCGTCCCCGGGAACGGCGCTCCCGGGACGGGCACCACCGTGACCTGGAGCGGCGAGGCGGGCAGCGGCAGCGTCACCTTCTTCGACAACGGCAGCACCTTCCAGGGCACCGCCCAGTTCCCCGGCGAAGGCCCGGTCGGCTACCGCGGCACCCGCGCGGACTGACCCGCGCACCAACCGCAAAGCCGCCACGGCCCGGAGCGGTTCGGGGGCTTGCCCGCACGTCCTGCCGGTCGGGACGCGACCGGCCGCCTTCGGCGGTCAGCGGTGGCGGCGGTAGTAGGAGACGGTGACGGCGGCCAGCAACGGGCCCCAGAGGACCAGGGGTTGGTACAGGATGCCGACGACGGTGCGCCAGGGCCCGAGCATGGGCGGGTGCTGGTCGGTGTTCCACCAGAACAGGAAGCCGCTCCACAGGTGGACGAGGGCCAGTGAGCCGACGGCGGCGGGGACGACGGCGGCGAGCGGGCGGACGCGTCGGCCGCCGAGGACCGGGATCCGGCGCGGCACGACCTCGCCCCACGGCCGGACCAGACCGAGCGTCAGCAGCGCCAAGGCCTCCGACACCACGCTGAGCCCGATCACGTGGACCACGCCCCAGCCGGGGAGGTGGAAGTCGTCGCGGAGCACCTGCTCGCCGTAGCCCACCGGCAGGCCGAGTCCGAGCGCGATCCGCCACAGCCCCGAGGGCAGGGTGACGAGGGCTGCGGCGTGTGCCGCCACGACCGCCCAACGGGGCGGCGGCACAGGGGCGTTCGGGACGGTGGCCATCCCTCGATGCTCGCCGGCGGCCGGCGGCGTCACGTCCTCCTGGAGGGCCGGGCCGATCCCCCTTCCGGGGGAGAGGGCGGTCCCGGCCTCAGGAGTCGGTGCTCGCGCGGCGCGCCCGGAACGTCGCTGCCTTGACGCGGTTCTGGCAGGCCGTCGAACAGAACTGGCGACCCGCGTTGCGGGAGGTGTCCACGTAGACCCGGTCGCAGTGCGGCGCTGCGCAGACTCCGAGGCGTCCGGCGTAGTCGCCGCCGAGGGCCATGGCGAGGCCGGTGGCGCAGCCCGCGCTCCAGCCGACGGCGTAGGAGTCGTCGGAGCCGTGGAAGTGGACCTGCCACGGTTCGCCGGGAGTCCGGTCGAGCTGGGGGCGGGCGCCGGTCTCGCGCAGCAGCGCATTGAGGACGGGGGCCGCGTCGTCGATGCGGTCGGCGGCCACGGCCTCGAACACGGTCCGCAGGGCGTGGGCGGTCTCGGCCAACCGGTCTGCCTCGCGGGGCCCCAGGTCCGCCCCGGCGGAGAGCGCCGCCCGGACCGCCCCGACCCGTTCGGCGCCCTGGGGGGCGAGGTAGCGGCGGCCGCGCGCCTCACCGTCGGTGAGGGCGTTGATGAGTGCCGCGGAGGCATCGAGCAGGGTTCGCATGTGACTGTCGAACAGCACTTGACCAGTTACCTTCGCTTGCCTAGAGTCCCGTCACTGACCATGGCTAAATTACCAGTGACAAGAGGTGCTGTGTCGAACGCCGACCCACTGCCACGCACGGTCCGCCTGCTGCTGCTCACCCGGGTCGTCAACCGCCTCGGAGCCTTCTCGCTGCCCTTCCTCGCCGCGCTGATCCACGCCGAGCACGGCGCGAGTCTGACGACCGCCGGGGCGGTCACCTCCGCCTTCGGGCTCGCGACGATTCCCTCACGGCTGGCCGGAGGGCGACTCGCCGACCGGATCGGCCGCCGCACCACCATCGTGCTCGGGCTCTGCGGATGCGCCGCGGCACAGCTGGCGATCGCCGCCTCCACCTCGCTCGCCCAGTCCGTCGTGGCGGCGATCCTGCTCGGGCTGGCCTTCGAACTCTACGAACCGCCGAGCCAGGCGATCATCGGCGAATCCGTGCCGGCGCGGCAGCGGGTCCGCGCGTTCAGCCTGTTCAGCGCCGCGCTCGCCGCAGGCGGCATGGGCGCCGGACTGCTCGCCGCCCTGCTCGGACACCGGGACCTGCGATGGCTCTTCATCGCCGACGCCGCGACGTGCCTGGCCTGCGCGCTGCTGATCCGACTCGCCCTGCCCCGCGACCGACCCGCCCCGCCCGGACCCGCCGAGGGCGACGACGCCGTACGACCGCTGCGGGACCGAGCCCTGCTGGGCCTCCTGGCCACCGGCACCGCCTACGCCCTGGTCAACCAGCAGACCGTGATGACCCTGCCCCTCGCGCTGGCGCGACGAGGCCTGCCCGCCGCTGACGCCGGGCTGCTGTTCACCGCCGCCGCAGCCACCACCGTCCTCGCCCAGCCGCTGGTCCGGACGGCCCGGGTCAACCGCCTGCCGGCGTCGGTCGCCCTCGCTCTCGCACATCTCCTGCTGGCCGCCGGGCTCGCCGGATACGCCCTCGCCCCCACCCTGCCGGCCCTGCTCGCCCCGACCGCCGTGTGGGCTCTCGGCGACCTGCTGGTGACGGGCCGCGTCCACGCACTCGTCACCGACCTGGCGCCACCCGGTGGAACCGGCCGCTACCTGGCTGTCTTCGGCACCGGTTGGGGCATCGCCGCGACGTTCGCTCCCGTCCTCGGCACCCAACTGCTGGCCCGCGCGGGGACCGCGACCCTGTGGTGCACGATGGCCGCGGTCTGCCTCCTGCTCGCTGCGCTCCACCTGCGGGGCGCACCGCGGGCGCAGCGGGGCGGCCGTCCACGGGAGGCGGCACGGCCTCGCGCGGGCGCCGCTACAGGCGCACGCGCAGGCGGCAGACCACCGCGTCGGTGCGGCGGCGCAGGGTGTGGGCGATGACGGCGCCGCGCTGGTTCTGGAGGAGGCGCAGCCACCAGTGCGGGGGTTCGGCCTCGGGGACGAGGACGGTGAGGCGGTCGTGGGCGCGTTCGGCGGCAAGGGCGTTGACGTGGGCGGCGATGGGGTGGCCGAGGCGGCGGTGCGGGTCGGGGAGTTCGACGAGGGGGACGCCGGGGTGCCACAGTTCCCAGTCGCGGCGCAGGGCCTCGGCCGCCCGCCGGTCCTCCGCGTCGGGGTCGGTCGGGACGACCGTGATCGCCCGGACCTCGTCGCCGAGGGAGAGGGCGGCGCACAGGGCGTCCCGGGTGAGGCGGGTGATGCCGTGCACGGGGACCAGGACGAGTGAGCGCTGCCGCGTCACCGCGGCGGGGATCCGGCCGAGTTCCACGCGGTCGGCGAGGCGGGCGTAGGCGCGGTGGACGGCCTCGAAGAGCAGGACGAGCAGCGGCAGGGCGAGGCAGACGCCCCAGGCTCCCTCACGGAACTTGGTGCCGGTCACGACGACGGCCGCGACGCCGGTGAGCAGCGCGCCGAGGCAGTTCAGCGCCGCCCGGGCGGGCCGACGGGCGATCAGCCAGTGCCGCACCATGCCGATCTGGCAGAGCGTGAAGCCGATGAACACGCCGATCGCGAACAGCGGCACCAGGCTGTTCACGTCCCCGCCGGAGCCGACCAGCAGCAGCGCCGACACCAGCGCCAGGAACAGCACGCCGTGCCGGTGCACCTGCCGGTCGGCGCGCAGTGCGAACACGTGGGGCAGGTGGTTGTCGCGGGCCAGCAGGCGCAGCAGCACCGGCAGGCCGCCGAAGGAGGTGTTCGCGGCCAGCGCGAGCAGGACGGCGGTGGCGAACTGCACGACGTAGAAGCCGAATCCGTGGCCGAGCGAGGCGTCCGCCAGTTGGGCCAGCACGGTGACGCCCTCCACCGGCCGGAGGTGGAACCTGCCGATCAGTACGGCCAGGCCGATCAGCATCACGCCCAGCAGTGCGCCGAGCGCGACCTCGGTGTGCTGGGCCCGCCGGGCGGCCGGGGCGCGGAAGGAGGGGACGGCGTTGGCCACCGCCTCCACGCCGGTGAGCGCTGAGCAGCCGGACGCGAAGGCCTTGAGCAGCAGCAGCGCGCCCACGGCGGTGGCGTCGTCCCCGAGGACGGCGGCGTGGCCGGCGGCGGCCTCGGCGGAGGCGGGGGCGTCGCGGAACAGGCCGGCGACCACGAGCGCCAGGATCGAGGCCACGAACACGGCGGTCGGTGCCGTGAACCAGCGGGCCGATTCGGCGATCCCGCGCAGGTTGACGGCCGTCACCACCGCCAGCACGCCCAGGCACAGCCACACCCGGTCCCCGTAGAGGGCGGGGAAGGCGGAGGTCAGGGCGGCCACGCCCGCCGTCACGGACACCGCCACGTTCAGTACGTAGTCGGCGACCAGCGAGGCCGCCGCGACCAGGGACGCCCGCCGTCCCAGGTGTGCCTTCGCCACCGCGTACGCGCCGCCGCCGTCCGGGAACGCCGCGATCACCTGCCGGTAGGAGGCCACCAGCACCGCCAGCAGGACCGCGATCGCCACCGTCACCGGCAGCGTGAACCCCAGGCCGCGGGAGCCGGCCGCCGCCAGCACCAGGACGATCGACTCCGGTCCGTACGCCACCGAGGCCATCGCGTCCAGGGAGAGCGCCGCCAGGCCGCCGAACGCGGTCAGCCGGTGCCGCTCGCCGGAGACGGGAGCGGCGGGGGCCTGCGCGGGCCCGGCGGGCTCCGAGGCGGCGAGCGGGACGGGGTCGGTCATCGGGACCTCCGGTGCGAAGGGCAGTCGGCCCGATCGTCCGGCGCGCTCGCGGCCGATGCCGGGGCCCGTACGGGTCCTTGACGGTGCGGGCCGCGATCTTCATGCGCTCCTGATGCCCGGGGCGGCGCGGGGGCGCCGGGACCGGCGCCCTTCCTGCGGCTGATCGGTGTCGGGCTCTGGATCTCCTCCGGCCCGGTCCCTAATATGAGCACTCCTCATATTTCTGACCGCCTGCCTGGAGGCTGCCGTGCCGGACCGCTACGACCTGCCCGCCGGATTCCGCTGGGGCGCCTCCACCGCCGCGTACCAGATCGAGGGCGCGGTGGACGAGGACGGCCGCGGCCGCTCCGTCTGGGACGCCTTCTGCGAACGCCCCGGCGCGGTGAAGGACGGCGACACCGGCCGCACCGCCTGCGACCACTACCACCGCTGGCCCGAGGACGTCGCGCTGATGCGTGAACTCGGCCTGGACACCTACCGGTTCTCGCTCGCCTGGCCGCGCGTCCAGCCCACCGGTCGGGGCCCCGTCAACGCTGCCGGGCTCGACTTCTACGACCGCCTGGTCGACGGGCTGCTCGCGGCCGGCATCACGCCGCTGCCGACCCTCTTCCACTGGGACCTGCCGCAGGCGCTGGAGGACGAGGGCGGCTGGATGCACCGCGACACCGCCCACCGCTTCGCCGAGTACACCGCCCTGGCCGCCGATCGGCTGGGCGACCGCGTCCCCGCCTGGATCACGCTCAACGAGCCGTTCGTGCACATGGTCTACGGCTACGCCCTCGGCATCCACGCGCCCGGGCACAGCCTGATGCTCGACGCCCTGCCCGCCGCCCACCACCAGCTCCTCGCCCACGGCCTGGCCGCCGCCGAACTGCGCTCGCGCGGCCTCGACGTCCTGATCGCCAACAACCTGACGCCCGTTCGGGCCGCGAGCTCCGACCCCGCCGATCTGGCTGCCGCCGACGCGTACGACGCCCTGCACAACCGGCTGTTCACGGATCCGCTGCTGCTCGGCCGCTACCCCGATCTGTCCGCGTTCGGCGTCGGCCCGGACCTGCACGGCTCCGTCCGCGACGGCGACCTCGACCTGATCGCCGGCCCCGGCCTCGACGGACTGGGCGTCAACTACTACAACCCCACCAGGATCGCCGCCCCCACCGACCCGGGGCTCCCGTTCGCCGAGGCCCCCATCGACGGCGTCCCCCGCACCCACTTCGGCTGGCCCGTCGTCCCGGAAGGCCTGCGCGAACTCCTGTTGACCCTCCGGGACCGCTACGGCGCCGCCCTGCCCCCGATCACCGTCACCGAGAGCGGCTGCTCCACCGACGACACCCTCGACGACGCCTTCCGCATCGACTACCTCGCCGGCCACCTCGACGCCCTGGCCCGCGCCGCCGCCGACGGCATCGACGTCCGCGGCTACTGCACCTGGTCCCTCCTCGACAACTTCGAATGGGCCGAGGGCTACAGCCAGCGCTTCGGCCTGGTCCACGTCGACTTCGCCACCCAGAAGCGCACCCCGAAGGCCTCCTACGCCTGGTACCGCGACCTGATCGCCGCGCACCGGCTCCACTGAACAGGGAGGTCCGGCCTCCCGCGTGCACGGCTGGACGGCCTCTCGGCACATGCCGAGAGGCCGTCCGGACGGCGCTCCCCCGGGAGCTGTGCCGCGCCTTCACGCACGACACCCCGCTGGTCGGCCGCCGCCCCGCGAAGACCCGCGCTCCGACCGGCTCTTCGCAGCAGGCCTGACGGGCCGTCAAGCCGCCGACCGGGCCGTGGCGGGCGGGTCAGCTGCCGTGGAGCGCCGTCCTGAGGGCGTCGACGGCGAGCTTGCGGGCGACGTTGGCGGCGCGGGTGTCGCGGAGGCTGTCCAGGAGGAGGAAGTCGTGGACCATGCCCGCCACGCGGACGGAGGTGACGTCGACGCCGGCCTCGCGGAGCTTGTTGGCGTACTGCTCGCCCTCGTCCCGCAGAACGTCGGCCTCGTCGGTGATGACGAGGGTGGTCGGCAGGCCCTTCAGCTGCTCCAAGGTGGCCCGCAAGGGGGAGGCGTGGTGCTCGGCGCGCTGGGCCGGATCGGTGGTGTAGGCGTCCCAGAACCATTTCATGCCGTCGCGGGTGAGGTAGTAGCCCTCGGCGAACTGCTGGTAGGACGGGGTGTCGAAGCCCGCGTCGGTCACCGGGTAGAGCAGCACCTGGGCCTTGAGGTCGATGCCGCCGCGCTCCTTGTTCATCAGTGCGAAGACCGTGGACATGCAGCCGCCGACCGATTCGCCGGTCACCGCGATCCGGGAGGTGTCCAGGCCGTGCTCCGCGCCGTGCTTCATCACCCACTGGCCGACCGCGTAGTTCTGCTCGACCTGGGTGGGGTACTTCGCCTCCGGCGCGCGGTCGTAGACGGGGAAGACGCCCGCGGCCCCCGCGCCGACGGCGAGCTCGCGAAAGAGCCGGTCGTGCGTCACGTCGTCGCCGAACACCCAGCCGGCGCCGTGGATGTAGAACACGACGGGCAGCGCGCCGGCGGCCCCCCGGGGGCGGATGATGCGGGTGCGGACGGTGCCCCATTCGCCGGCATCCACCTCGACCCACTCCTCGTCGACCTCCGGCCGCGGCACATCCGCCCCGGTCTGCAGGCCCAGGAGGATGTCACGGCCCTGCTCGGGCGGGACTTCGTAGATCCGCGGATGCGGATCGGTCGCCTCGCACAACTGCTTCGCAGCAGGCTCCAGGTAAGGAGTGATCGGCATCGGAAGATCGTTCATCGGTCGCTCCGTGGTGTGTCGCGGCACCCGTGTGCCCGTTCCCGCGCCCCTGAGGCCCCCGGGCGTCCTTTCCATCGTGAGCGCCCGTGCGCCGTCCGCAACCGGTCCGACGGCACCGCTGCCGGGCAGCCGACACGGCGCGTCACCGACCGGGCCCACCCGCTCCGGCGTGGCACCGTCTTCCTGCGGGCAGGCACCGACTGCGCAGAACAGGAAGGCATCACCATGACCCGGGTCCTCTTCGTCGTGACGGCGGCCGACACCTGGACGCTCAAGGACGGCACCAAGCACCCCACCGGCTTCTGGGGTGAAGAACTCGCGATCCCGCACAAGATCTTCGGCGAGGCCGGATGGGAGATCACGATCGCGACCCCGGGCGGGAAGCGACCCACCCTGGACAGGATCAGCACGGGTCGCACGGCGGGCCTCCCGGGCACCCTCCGCGAGGTCGCCGCCCACCTCGAAACGATCCGGGGCGCGCTGGACCGTCCGGCCACCCTGAGCGAGATGGACCCCGACGACTTCGACCTGGTCTTCTATCCGGGCGGCCACGGCCCCATGGAGGACCTGTCCCACGACGAGGCCTCGGGACGGCTCCTCGCCAAGCGGATCGCCTCGCGCCGGCCCCTGGCCCTGCTGTGCCACGGACCCGCCGCCCTGCTCGCGGCGAGGAGCGGCGACGGGGCCTGGCCGTTCGCGGGGTACCGGCTCACCGCGCTGTCCACCTTCGAGGAGAAGCTGAACAGCTTCGGCCGCAAGGCGCCCTGGTACCTGGAGGACAGGCTGCGCGAGGGCGGCGCCCACTACACGAAGGGCGCGCTGCCGCTGATGCCCCACATCGAGGTCGACCGGACCCTCTACACCGGCCAGAACCCCGGTTCGTCCAAGCAACTCGCCAACCGCCTGGTGCAGGACCTGAGCTGACGGCCCGCCGGCCCGGCTCCCGCACGGCCCCTGGGCGCGTCGGCGAGCGGGAGGGTGTGCTCGACGACGAGTACCGCGGTGCCGTTCTCGATCAGGGGCCGGACGTGCTCGCGCACCTCGGCGACGATCGCGCCGCAGAGGCGGCAGGGGGGCTGTCAGGGGCCGACCGGCGCAGCCCCTGCCGGGGCGGCGCCGAGCAGGGCCCGGACCGCGGCGTGGACCTGGCCGGAGACCCCTTCGGGGGACGAGGCGTCCAGCTTCCCGTCCAGGTGCAGGAAGGCCAGGCCGTGGACCACCGCCCAGACGGCAGTGGAGAGGGCTTCCGGGTCGGAGTCCGGGAAGACGCCGCGAACGACGGTGTGGACGTACTCCCGCATGGCGGCGGTCGCCGCCACGCGCTCCTCGCTCGTCGGGTCGCAGGGTTCGGCGAACATCACCCGGAACATCGCGGGCCGGTCCAGCGCGAACCGCACGTAGGCGACCGCGACGTCGGCCAGGTCCTCGGGCGTGCGGGGCGAGGGGTGCGCGGCCGCCAGTTGGGCGGCGAGTTCGGCGTAGCCCTCGGCGGCGACCGCCGAGACGAGCGCGTCCCGGTCCGCGTAGTGGCGGTACGGGGCGGTCGGGGACACGCCGGCCCGGCGCGCCACGGCCCGCAGGGACAGGCTCGCGCTGCCGTCCTCCTCGAGGAGCTCCCGGGCGGCGCGGACGCACGCGGCCCGCAGATCGCCGTGGTGGTACGAGGCGTTCGCCTGTGCCATGGGTCACCCTCTCCAATGTTTGCGGCGCTTACATCTCTCCTCTAATGTAAACGTTGCACACATCGTACTCCGTACTCGACAGGAACGAGGGACCGTCCGATGGCCGGTGAACTGTTCACGCCCCTGCGTCTGGGATCCGGGGCCGTGTTGGCCAACCGGATCGCCAAGGCGGCGATGGAGGAGAACATGGCCGACGACGGCCAGCTCCCGGGCCGGCGATTGATCGAGCTGTACCGGCGCTGGGCGGCCGGCGGGTCCGGACTGCTGATCACCGGCAACGTCATGGTCCACGCCGAGGCCCTGACCGGCCCCGCCGGCGTCGTCCTCGACGAAGCCGCGCCCCTGGAGCCGTTCGCCCGCTGGGCGCAGGCCGCCAAATCGGGCGGCGGGGCGGTCTGGATGCAGATCAACCACCCCGGCCGCCAGGTCGCCGCCGACATGCCCGGTGTCGTCTGGGCCCCCTCCGACATCGGCGTCGAACTCGGCAGGCAGAGCAGCCGCTTCGGCCGTCCGACCGCCATGTCGCCCGAGCAGATCGCAGCCACCGTGCAGCGCTTCGCCCTGACCGCTTCCCGCGCCGAGCAGGCCGGATTCGACGGCGTGGAGATCCACGCCGCACACGGCTACCTGCTCTCCCAGTTCCTGTCCCCCCTCGTCAACAAGCGCACCGACGCCTGGGGCGGCCCGCTGGAGAACCGGGCCCGGATGCTCCTGGAGACCGTCCGCGCCGTCCGCGCCGCCGTCTCCGCGTCCTTCACGGTGGCGGTGAAGATCAACTCTGCGGACTTCCAGCGCGGCGGATTCGACGCCGACGACGCCCGACAGGTGATCGAGTGGCTCGCGGTGCTCGGCGTCGACCTGGTCGAGCTCTCCGGCGGCAGCTACGAGAGCCCCGCCATGACCGGGCGCCCCGCCGACGGCCGCACCCGGGCCCGCGAGGCCTATTTCCTCGAACTCGCCGAGGACCTGGTCACGAGCAGCCCGATCCCCCTGATGCTCACCGGCGGCATCACCCGCCGCGAGACCGCCGAAGAGGTCCTCGCCGGCGGCGTCTCCCTCGTCGGCATGGGAACCGCCCTCGCCGTCTCCCCGGACCTCCCCGACCGCTGGGCGGAGGGCCGCGAAGCCGGCCGCCGGATGCGCCCCGTCACCTGGAAGGACAAGTCCCTCGCCTCGGCCGCCGCCATGGCCCAGGTCCGCCGCCAACTGCGCCGCCTCGCCCGCGGTGGTGACCCGCGGCCCGGCGTCCACCCGGCCGTCGCCCTGCTCACCGAACAGGGCCGGCAGCGGCACGCTCTGCGCCGCTACCGCACGTGGCTGACCGCTCGGCGCAAGACCGCCGAGGAGCACCGGTGACCACCCGCGAACCGGACACGATCCCCGGCCTCCCCCTTCCGTCGGACGGAGGTCGGGACGCATCGGGAGCACGAGGGGCCGGGACGACGCCGGGCCGCTGTCTTCCGGGGGACCGATCGGCACGTCGCCACCGTTCCGCAGGGCACCCCGGCAGGATCCGGGTCATGGCCCGGGTGGCCCACGAAGAGCGGCCCCGCTTCGATCCTGGCCGTCCCGACCCTGCTGTGATCGTGAACCCGCCCGTCAGGCGGCTCTACCTTCTGAGCCGGGTTGGTCTGGTCATTCGTAGGGTTGGACCACCCAGGGGTGCTGGGTGTGGCTATCAGGCGGCTGCCG
>NZ_JBHWDS010000083.1:0-24191 GCF_042734615.1 Kitasatospora sp. NPDC059646 | reverse complement strand
CTCCCTCGGGAGCGGCCACCGGCCCCGGCCGTTGTGCGGCCCGCGTCAGCCGTTCAGGGCGGCGACGCCGGCCTGGGCGAACTGCTCGTCCAGGTCGGCGCTGGGGGCGCCGGCCACGCCGACGGCCGCGATCGGCGCGCCCTTCAGCTGGACCGGGGCGCCGCCGCCGAGGAACAGCGTGCCGGGGATGTCCTTCAGGTTCGGGGCCTGGGCCAGGCGCTTGACCAGCTCGGAGGTCGGCGCGTTCCAGGAGACCGCGGTGTAGGCCTTGCGCTCGGCGGACTCGAAGGACTGCGGGCCGGCGCCGTCGCCGCGCAGTTCGACGATCACGTTGCCGTTCCGGTCGACGACGGCGACGGAGATCTTCTGGCCGGCCTTGGCCGCGGCGTCCAGGCTGGCCTGGGCGGCCTTGGTGGCGGCCTCGACCGTCAGGTGCGAGGACTGGAAGGTGTTCTTGTTCTGCACGTCGGACTTGACGGCCGCAGGGGCCTGGGCCGGCGTCTCCGCGCTGGCGGAGACGGCGCCGACCACGCTCGCGCCGACCGCGGCCACCGCGACGGCACCGGTGACGACGCGGGTACGAGTGCTCAGCTTCTTCATCTTCGGCTCCTGGATCGGAAGTTCGGCGCCGGACTGCGGTGTGCTCCGGCCTCGCACTCCATGGTTCGCCGCGGACCCCCCGCCGCGGATCGGCGAACCGGCTGCTCCGGCGGAGCATGATGGACGACAACCGTGTCAGCCGATCGGTTGATGTGCGGGCTGCGATCCGCGGGCACCATCCAGGTGCCGGCAGAAAGCGAAAGGAGGCAGCCGTGATGCGTCAACCCCTCTCCCGGGCCGCCGATCCGGACGCGGGCTGGCTGACGGTCGTCCTGCGGCTGGTCTTCCTGCTGCTGCTCGGCACCTCGCTGGCCCGCTACCTGACGCACCATCTGGCCAGCGCGCTCACGCCGTGGGTGATCGGCCTGAGCCTCGCGCTGGGCGCGGGCCACCTGTCCGGGCTGTCCGAGCGCCGGCCGGCCTGGCTGGCCGGGGTGCTGGGCAGCTGGGCGGTGCTGGTGCTGATGGCGCCCAGCTTCGCCTGGTGCGCCGTCCCGCTGGTGTACACGGTGCTGCGGGCCTTCCCGCCCCGGGCGGCGATCCCGCTGGTGACGGTGCTGACGGTGCTGGTGGTGATCGGCGAGCTGCGGCTGCCGGGCGCGGATCCGACGATGCTGCTGCTGCCGCCGGCCGTCGCCGCGCTGGCCACCGCCGTGTTCCTGTACATGCAGCGGCAGGGCGCCCGGCAGCGGAAGCTGATCGTCGACCTGATCCGGACGCGGCGGGAGCTGGCCGCGGTGGAGCGCCGGCAGGGCGCGCTGTCCGAGCGCGAGCGGCTGTCGGTCGAGATCCACGACACGCTCGCCCAGGGCCTGTCCAGCCAGCAGATGCTGCTTCAGGCCGCCGACCTCGCCTGGGAGCAGGACGCGGCGGCCGCCCGCGGCCACGTCCGGACGGCCGCCGCGATCGCCGCCCGCAATCTCGCCGAGGCCCGCCGCTTCGTCCACGACCTCGCCCCGGCCGATCTCGCCGAGCAGGGCACGCTGGAGGCCGCGCTCGCCGCGCTCGCCGAGCGGGAGGCGGCGGAGAGCGGCCTGCCGGTCGGCTTCCACCTGGACGGCAGCCCGGCGCCGATGCCGGCCGCCGCGCAGTCCGCGCTGCTGCGGATCGCCCAGGGCGCACTGGCGAACGTGCGGGAGCACGCCGGGGCCGGCCGGGCCTCGATCACGCTGTCCTACCTGGGCGACCAGGCCGTGCTCGACGTCGCGGACGACGGGCGCGGCTTCACCCCGCCCCGCGCCGGGCACGGCGGCGGCGCGGGCGGCGACCGCGGGCACGGGCTGCCGGCGATGCGGGCCCGGCTGCGGCAGCTGGGCGGCACGCTCACCGTCGAGTCGGCCCCGGGCGAGGGCACCGTGGTCTCGGCGGCCATCCCGCTGGAGAACGCGCCGGACGGCGCCGACCCGCGGGGCGGCGCCGTCGGCGGCACCGCACCGCACCGCAAGGAGGCTCCATGAACGACACGGTCAGGCTGATCGTCTGCGACGACCACGCGATGGTCCGGGCCGGGCTGCTGGCACTGCTGTCCAGCGACCCGGGGATCGAGGTGGTCGGCGAGGCCAGCACCGGGGAGGAGGCGGTGGCGCTCACCGCCCGCCTGCACCCCGACGTCGTGCTGATGGACCTTCAACTGGGCGACGGCATCGACGGCGTGGAGGCCACCCGGCGGATCCTGGCCGGTCCGGGCGACAGCCACGTCCTGGTGCTGACCACCTTCGACACCGACGCGGACATCACCCGCGCCATCAACGCCGGCGCCACCGGCTACCTGCTGAAGGCGGAGCGGCCGGCCGAGCTGTTCGCGGCGATCCGGTCGGCGGCGGCGGGCCGGCCGGCGCTGTCCCCGCCGGTCGCGTCCCGGGTGATGGCCCGGATGCGCTCCCCGCTGCCCCAACTCACCGACCGCGAACAGGACATCCTCGATCAGCTCGGCCAGGGCCTGGGAAACCGGGAGATCGCCCGGGCGCTGTTCATCAGCGAGGCCACCGTCAAGACCCACCTCGGCCGGATCTACGCCAAGCTCGGCGTCGACACCCGGTCCGGCGCGGTCGCCATCGCCAAGGAGCGCCGCCTGCTGCGCTGACCGCCCGGGCGCGGCGGCCCGGCTCCCGGGACAACTGAAGACCGATCGGACGCGTCCGAAGCCTTGCCACGCACAGTGAGCAGAAGTCAGTATTCCTACCGGCCGGTAGACCTGACGGTACGACGGCTTTCCGAGGAGCGCGGAACGGGCTGGACACGGGGCGTTGACGACCCCCTGTCAGACCTGACGCGAACGCGTAACATACGCGAAACCCTCCGCTCACCCTCTCCTTGCCGACCCGTCGTTCGAACGCGACAGGTTGGCCGGGAACCGATGTCATGAAAGGCGGACGCGCACCATGCCGACCGCATCAAGCCCACCCGAGCCGCGGCGCCGTCTCGGCGAGCACGGGCTCGCCTGGGCGTTCCTGCTGCCTTCGGTAGTGGTCTTCGCGCTCTTCATCCTCTATCCGCTGGGGCGCACCTTCTACCTGAGCGCGCACGCCAACGACCTGTTCGGCGCGCCCTCCCGGTACGTCGGGACGAAGCACTACACCGACCTGCTCGGCTCCGCGGACTTCCGCCACACCCTGGTCACCACCGCGCTGTTCGTGCTGTTCACGGTGGTCCCC
Organism: Kitasatospora sp. NPDC059646; assembly: GCF_042734615.1. Taxonomy (NCBI): domain Bacteria; kingdom Bacillati; phylum Actinomycetota; class Actinomycetes; order Kitasatosporales; family Streptomycetaceae; genus Kitasatospora; species Kitasatospora sp. NPDC059646. Next base: position 20,937 of record NZ_JBHWDS010000083.1, on the reverse strand, counting down.
GGAGTCCTCGGGGCGCTGCTGCTGGTCCTGCTGATGGAGGGTCGGATCCGCGGCGTGCGGCTGCTCCGATCCGCCTTCGCGCTGCCGTTCGCCTTCTCGGTGGCCAGCGCCTCGGTGGTCTTCTCGGTGTTCTACAACCCCGCCAGCGGCGTCCTCAACGGCCTGCTGTCGCAGCTCGGCCTGGGCCCGGTGGGCTGGCTGACCGACTCCAAGTGGGCGCTGCTGTCGGTCGCCGTCTCCACGATCTGGATGAACCTCGGCTACAACGTGCTGGTGCTCTCCGCGGGCATCGGTTCGATCCCCGGCGAGATCACCGAGGCCGCCCGGCTCGACGGCGCGTCAGGTCTGCGGCTGGCCCGGTCCGTCACCGTCCCGATGCTCGGCCCCAGCCTGTTCTTCCTGGTGGTGATCTCCACCGTGAACGCGCTGCAGAGCTTCGGCCAGATCCACATCCTCACCAGGGGCGGCCCGGACGGCTCCACCCGCACCCTCGTGTACTCCGTGTACGAGAAGGCCTTCGCCTACGGCTCCAGCGACTTCGGCACCGCCAGTGCGCAGGCCGTGGTGCTGATGGTCGTCGTACTGGCCTGCACCGCCGTGCAGTTCGGAGTCCTGGAGCGGAAGGTGCACTACGCATGACCACCCTCACCAAGGCGCCCGAGGTCGCCGATCCGGCCCGCGCCGTCCGCCGTCCGCTGCAGCTCCGCGCCCGACTGGGCCGGGCCGGGGTCTACGCCGTGCTGGCCGTCGCGGTGGTGACGGTCGCCTTCCCGGTGTACTACGTCTTCGCCGGCGCGTTCATGCGGCCGGACGAGATCGCCAGCTACCCGCCCGCGATGGTGCCGCACTCGGTCACCGGGCAGAACTTCTCCGGCGCCGTGCACGCCATCCCGCTGGTCCGCCAGTACGGCAACTCGGTGCTGGTGGCCGGCCTGATCACGCTGGCGCAGCTGTTCACCTCGGTGCTCGCCGCGTACGCCTTCGTGTTCCTGCCGATGCGCGGGCGGGCCGTGGTGTTCGGCCTGTTCCTGGCCACCCTGATGGTGCCGTGGGAGGCCATCATCATCCCCAACTACCTGACGCTGTCGGGCTGGGGCCTGGGGAACACCTACTTCGGCCTGGTGCTGCCGTTCCTGGCCTCCGGGTTCGGGACGTTCCTGCTGCGGCAGTCGTTCCGCCAGTTCCCCGGCGAGCTGCGGGACGCCGCCCGGATCGACGGGGCGGGCCACTGGCGGTTCCTGTGGCGGATCCTGGTGCCGCTGAACAAGCCGGCCCTGGCCGCGCTCGCCATCTACGTGTTCCTGTCCTCCTGGAACCAGTACTTCTGGCCGCTGATCATCACCCGCACCGCGGAGATGCAGACCCTGCAGATCGGCCTGTCCTCGCTGCGGGACTCCGAGATGGCCGACCCCGGCCTGATCCTGGCCGGCGTGGTCCTGTCGCTGCTGCCCACGCTGGCGCTGGTGCTGTTCGGCCAGCGGTTCATCGTCCGCGGCCTGACCGCCGGCGCCGTCCGCTGACGGTCCGCCGTTTTCCGCACCACCGCTCCCGGTTCCCACCCTCGCAGAAGAGAGAAACCCGTGAAGAGAAGTGCCCGCGCCCTCGCCGCGCTGCTGGTGTCCGGCCTGGCCCTGACCGCCTGCAGCTCGACCGGCTCCGGCGGCTCCTCCGACGACTCCGGCGCGCCGGCCGCGTCCGCGCTGGACCAGGCGTCCGGCGTCACCACCATCGAGTTCTGGCACTCGATGACCGGCAAGAACGCCGAGTCGCTGACCGCGCTGGTGAACCAGTTCAACACCGCCCACCAGGGCAAGATCGAGGTCAAGCCGCTGTTCCAGGGCACCTACGACGACCTGATCGCCAAGTACAAGGCCTCCGTGCAGCAGAAGGCCACGCCCGCGGTGGTGCAGGTCTACGACATCGGCAGCCGCTTCATGGTCGACTCCAAGCAGATCGTCCCGGCGCAGGCCTTCGCCGACAAGGACGGCTACTCGCTGGACGACCTGCAGGCCAACATCCGCAACTACTACTCGTTCGGCGGCAAGCTGCAGTCGATGCCGTTCAACTCCTCGATGCCGCTGCTCTACCTGAACGAGGACGCCTTCAAGGAGGCCGGCCTCGACCCGGCCAAGCCGCCCACGACGCTCGCCGAACTGGGCGACACGGCCAAGAAGTTGACCAAGAAGGACGCCGACGGGAAGACCGTCCGGTACGGCTTCGGCGCGGCCATCTACGGCTGGTTCGTCGAGCAGCTGCTGGCCGAGAACGGTGCGCTGTACTGCGACTCCGACAACGGCCGCTCCGGCAAGGCCGGCAAGGCCGCCTTCGACTCCGCGAAGGGCGCCGAGATCGTCCAGTGGTGGGCCGACCTGGTCAAGGGCGGCTACGCGGCCAACACCGGCCGGCAGACCACCGACGCGCAGGCCGCGTTCAAGGCCGGCACGGTCGCCATGCACCTGGAGTCCACCGGCGTGCTGCGCGGCTACACCGAGGCCGCCAAGTTCACCGTCGGCACCGCGGCCTTCCCGAAGACCGCCGCCGACGACCAGGGCGGCCCGATCATCGGCGGCGCCTCGCTGTGGATCTCCGGCCCCGGCCACTCGGACGCGCAGAAGCGCGCCTCCTGGGAGTTCGAGAAGTTCCTCTCCGCCCCGGAGCAGCAGGCCGCCTGGCACACCGGCACCGGCTACTTCCCGGTCAACACCAAGGCGCTGGACCTGCCCGCCGACAAGGAGTGGGTGGCCAAGTACCCGCAGTTCCAGACCGCCATCAACCAGCTCAAGGCCACCAAGCCGACCACCGCCACGGCCGGCTGCGCGCTGGGCGTCATGCCGCAGGCCCGCAAGGGCGTGGAGACCGCGATCGAGCAGACCGTCGCGGGGACCAAGAGTGCCCAGCAGGCGCTGACCGACGCCGCCAAGGAGCTCCAGCCCGCCATCGAGAGCTACAACAGCTCGGTCGGCTGACCCCGCCGACGCCGGAGGGCCCGGCCGCCGCGGGGGCCGGGCCCTTCGGCACGGAAGACGGAGGGCGGCGGACGAGTCGGCCTGTACGCCGGGTTCTGTCACCCGGGTCGCTTGCGCGGCCCGGGGAGACGGCCATCCATCTAGGGCTGCCGTTGCCGACAGCCTCGTGCGGTCTACCCGCGAACTCGGGCGAGCAGCCCTCGAACATTCGCGCACGACACCCGAGGGTGTCGATCTTGACCTTGCTCCGAGTGGGGTTTACCTAGCCGGCCGAGTCACCTCGGTCGCTGGTGGTCTCTTACACCACCGTTTCACCCTTACCCTCCGCCGAAGCGGTGGGCGGTCTGTTTTCTGTGGCACTGTCCCGCGGGTCACCCCGGGTGGGCGTTACCCACCACCCTGCTCTGTGGAGCCCGGACGTTCCTCGGCGGGCCCCGAAGGGACCCGACGCGACCGCCCGGCCGGCTCGTCCGCCGTACTGGTCATGGTAGCCGCTCCGCGGAGGCTCCCCGTACGCCGCCCTGCGGCCGGTCGAAACGGGCCGCCACCCGGGCCGCCGTGCCGGCCGCCCACGGGGTGGTGGTGACCAGGCCGAGGACGAACACGGTCAGGCCAAGGCCGGTGACGATCCACCAGCCGGCGTGCGTGGCGGGTGCGAAGCCGCCGGCCGTGGCGACCGCGCCGGCGACGACCGTGCCGATCACCGCGACGCCCAGCGACTGGCCGACCTGCCGGCTGGTGGAGGCGACCGCGGCGGCCACTCCGGCCTGGGCGAGCGGCATGCCGGAGACCGCCGAGTTGGTGATCGGCGCGTTCACCAGGCCGAAGCCCAGGCCGAACAGCGCGTACGCGGGCAGCAGCAGGAGCGCCGGGGAGTCGGCGGTCAGCCGGGTCAGCAGCACCCCGCTGGCGGCGATCGACGCGCCGGCCGCCAGCAGCGGCAGGCGCGGGCCGCGGTTGCCGACGATCCGACCGGACAGCGGCGCGGCGATCAGCGTCAGCCCGGCCATCGGGAGCGTCCACAGGCCGGCCGCCACCGGGCTGTAGTGGCGCACGTTCTGCAGGTACAGCGTGTTCAGGAACAGGAAGCCGCCGAGCGCGGCGAACGCGCACACCGCGGTCACGGTGGCGCCGGTGAACGGGGCGCTGCGGAAGAACCGCGGATCGATCAGCGGCTCCGCCACCCGCCGCTCCCAGAACGGGAACGCCAGCAGCGCGCCCACCGCGACCGCGGCCAGCGCCAGGATCGGCGGCGAGGTCCAGCCGTGGCCGGGGCCCTCGATGATCGCCGCGGTGCCGCAGCCCAGCAGCAGCACCATCAGCACCTGGCCGACCGGGTCGAGCCGGCGGGCCCGGGGCGCCCGCGACTCGGGGACGTGACGGACCGTCAGCAGGAAGGCCGCCAGCCCGACCGGGATGTTGATCAGGAAGATCGACGGCCAGCCCGCGGCGTCCACCAGGAACCCGCCGATCAGCGGCCCGAGCGCCATGCTGATGCCGACCACGCCGCCCCACACGCCGATCGCCTGCGCCCGTTCCCTCCGGTCGGTGAAGGTGTTGGTGATGATCGACATCGCCACCGGGTTGAGCATCGACCCGCCGACGGCCTGGACCGCGCGGAAGGCGATCAGCCAGCCCAGGGCCGGGGCCAGGCTGCACAGCAGCGAGCCGAGGACGAACAGCAGCAGCCCGGTCAGGAAGACCCGCTTGCGGCCGATCCGGTCGGCGACCGAGCCGGACAGCATCAGCAGCGAGGCCAGCACCAGCGTGTAGGCGTCGATCACCCACTGCAGGCCGGAGGCGGGCGCGCCCAGGTCGTGCTGGATCGTCGGCAGCGCGATGTTCACCACGGTGTTGTCGAGGCCGACGATGAACAGGCTCAGGCAGCAGATGGCCAGGACGATCAGCCGGTGGCGGCGGTCGGGCACAGCGATCGGTCGGCTCATCCTCCGATCATCGCACCGGCCCCCGCGCCTCCCCGAGGGCCCGCCCGCCGCCAGAAGCTCGCCCCCGAGAGCCCGCCCCGCCGGTCCTCACGCGTCCGGCACCAGCGCGAACCGGACCGTCCGCGTCACCGGGTCCGCGAGGGTCAGCCGGACGGTCACCCGGTGCCCGAGCGGCAGCGGCTCCGCCGCGTCGCACTTGGCGACCACCGCGGGCCGGCGCAGCTGCACCGTGCCGACGGTGGGCCGGCGCTCGTCCACGTCGACCACCACCGCCGGGAACTCCTCGCCCTCCCGGCCGCGCAGCAGCTCCGTCTCCACCAGGTTCACGCAGGCCCGCTCCACCTCGTGCGCCCGCCGGTCGCCGCTCTCCATCAGCCCGGGCACCAGCGGCAGGGTGTCCCGCACCCACTCCGGGACCTCGGTGCCGGCCGCCACCGCCAGGCAGATCTCCAGCGCGTACCGGTCGCCGAGCCGGCGCAGCGGCGCCGTGCAGTGGGTGTACGGGGCGGCCAGCGCGGCGTGGCCCGGGTCGGGCGGCGGCACGGTGCCGCGGGCGGAGTCGAACGCGTGGTAGCCCGCGCCGCGCAGCAGGCCGGTGCACTCGTTCAGGAACGCGGCGTCGGCGGTCCGCGCCGGGTCGAGGGAGCGGATCAGCTGCGGGTAGGGCAGGCCGTCCGGCCAGGGCACGCCCAGCGCGGCGGCGACCCGGCGCAGCCGGGCGTACGCCGACTCCGGGGCGGCGGGCAGGGTGCGCAGCAGGCCGATCCCGGCGTCCAGCATCAGCTCGGCGGCGGCCATGCCGGTCAGCAGCGAGATCTGCGCGTTCCAGCCGTCGGCGGGCCGCGGGGCCCGGTAGCGGAGCCGGTAGCCGCCGTTGTCCGCCTCCACCTCCTGCTCCGGGATCGGCAGGCTGACGCCGCCGCGGGCCCGCTCCTGCTCCTCGCGGAGCCGGCCGACCTCGGCGAGCAGGCTGAGCTGCCCGTCCGCGGCTCCGGCGTCGATCCGGCCCTGGACGGTCGCGTAGTCCAGCCGCCGGCGCGAGCGGACCCGGGCGCGGCGCAGGTCGGCGAGCACCAGGCCGCCGTCGGCGTCCAGGTCGAGCTGCCACAGCAGGGCGGGCCGCAGTTCGCCCGGAAGCAGGCTGGCCGCGCCCTCGGAGAGCCGGGCCGGGTGCAGCGGCACGTTGCCGTCCGGGAAGTACAGCGTCTGGACGCGGCGGCCGGCCTCGGTGTCGATCGGGCCGCCCGGGGAGACGTACGCCGCGACGTCGGCGATCGCGTAGTGCACCCGGTAGCCGCCGTCGCGGCGGGACAGGTGCATGGCCTGGTCGAGGTCGCGGGAGCCCGGCGGGTCGAGGGTGAACAGGTCGAGGTCGGTCGCGTCGAACTCCGGCAGCCGGGGCAGCGAGGCGGCCCGGTCGGCCTCCGCGAGCACTTCCGGCGGCCAGTCGGTGCGGATCTCCAGGCGGCTTCTGAGATCGGCGAGTTCGGTGTTGATCCTGGCGGTCTGGGCGGCCCGGACGCTGAGGTGTCGGCGCGGCATGGACGCAGCGTAAGACGCAGTAGCGTGGTCGGCGCATCGGACCCCCCGGTGAAGCCGGTTGTGGCGCACGGGGATTGACGCGGGAAGGGGAGCGCCGTGACCGAACGGGCGGAGATCCGGCAGGAGGCTGCGCCGCGGTGCGGGTGCTGCGGGAAGGGGACGGCCGCCGGCCCGGCCCCGGCCGGGCGCGGGGTGCGGATCACGGCGGCGGCCGTCGCCGGGACGCTGGCCGGGGTGGGCGCGCTGCACGTGGTGTGGGCGCGTTCTCCGTGGCCGTGCCGGGACCGCGAGCAGTTCGCCGACCTGGTGGTCGGCGTCGGCCCGGAGCGGCTGCCCTCCGCCGGGGCCTGCCTGGGCGTGGCCGGGCTGCTCGGCGCCGCGGCCGGCCTGGTCGCGTCCCGCGGCGGGGCGCTGCCCCCGGTCGGCCCGCGCGGGCTCCGCACCGCCGGCACCGCGACCGTCGCCGGCGTCCTGCTGACCCGTGCCCTGGCCGGCCCGGTCGCCTTCGCGCGGCGCTCGCCCGCCTTCGTCCGCCTGGACCGCCGCCTCTACGCCCCGCTCTGCCTGGCCCTGGGCACGGGCGCGGCGGTGGTCGCCGCGAAGGGGCGGTAGCGGGCCGGATTCCGGGTACGCCCTCGCAGGTCGTTAGGGTTGGCGGGGTCTGCCGTGGGTCTTGGAGAGGTGTCGCCGTGCTGGTTCTGCTGCCGCCGTCGGAGGGGAAGGCCGCGCCGGAGGCCGGGGTTCCGGTGGAGGTGGCGGGGCTGTCGCTGGCGGGCCTGACCGGGGCGCGGGAGAAGGCGCTGCGGGCGCTGGTGGAGCTGTGCTCGGGGGACGAGGAGCGGGCCGCCGAGGTGCTGGGGCTGAGCACGGGGCTGCGCGGAGAGGTGGCCAAGAACGCGGGGCTGCTGACGGCGGGGGCGCGGCCGGCCGGCGAGGTGTACACGGGGGTGCTGTTCGACAACCTGGGCCTGGCGACGCTGGACGAGGGGGCGTACGCGCGGGCGGAGCGTTCGCTGCTGGTGTTCTCCGGCCTGTGGGGCGCGGTGCGGATCGGCGACCGGATCCCGCCGTACCGCTGCGCGATGGGCGTGAAGCTGCCGCCGCTGGGCGCGCTCGGCCCGTACTGGCGGGCGGAGATGGACGCCGTGCTGCCGGAGGTCGCGGACGGCCTGGTGCTGGACCTGCGCAGTTCGGCGTACGCGGCGGCGTGGAAGCCGGCCGGGGAGGTGGCGGGCCGGACGGTGACCGTGCGGGTGCTGCAGGAGCGCGAGGTGGACGGGGTGCTGAAGCGTTCCGTGGTCAGCCACTTCAACAAGGCGACCAAGGGCCGGCTGGTGCGCGGCCTGCTGACCGGGGGCCTGGAGCCGTCCGGCCCGGGCGAGTTGGTGGACGCGCTGCACCAGCTGGGCCACCGGGTGGAGGTCTCGGCGCGGGGCACGGCCCGCAAGCCGTGGCAGCTGGACGTCGTGGTGACGGACGTCCACTGACGGCCCGTCACCACGGCGGCGGCTCAGCGCAGGTGCGAGGTGTCGTTCAGCAGGCGCAGCGACGCGTTGCCGTCGCTGTAGTACTGGACGGCGCACAGCGAGGCCGCGGAGAGTTCCATCCGGTGCACGGCGTCCGGCGGGGCGCCGAGGGCGAGCCGCACCAGCGTCTTGATCGGGCTGACGTGCGAGACCACCAGGACGGTCTTGCCGGGGTACCGGGCGAGGACCTTGTCGCGGGCCTGCCCGGCCCGGTGGGCGAGGGTGGTGAGCGACTCGGCGCTGCCGGTGGGCTTGGCCTTGGCGGAGCCCAGGAAGGCGTTCAGGTCGTCGGGGTGACGCTCCATCACCTCGGCGAAGGTGAGGCCCTCCCAGGCGCCGAAGTCGAGTTCCCGCAGGCCCTCCTCGATCCGCACCTCCAGGCCGAGCCGGCGGGCGACGGCCTCCGCGGTCTGCCGGCAGCGCAGCATCGGCGAGGAGACGACGGCCTGCACGGTGCCGCGCGCGGCGAGCGCCTCGGCGGCGCGCTCGGCCTGCCAGACGCCCTTCTCGGACAGGCCGGGGTCGCTGCCGGTGCTGCCGGAGAACCGTTTGTGCGGGGTGAGCGGGGTCTCGCCGTGCCGCAGCATCACCAGCGTGGTGGGGGTGCCGAGGTCGGCGGGTCCGGCCCAGCCGGCCCGGGGGGCGGGTGCGGCGGGCAGCGGCTCGTCGACGACGGGGGCGGCGACCGGGGCGGCGGCGCGGGGCTTGGGCTCCCACTGGCGGCCCTGCTTGCCGGCGTCCATCGCCTCGTTGGCGAGCCGGTCCGCCTCCTTGTTCTTCTCCCGGGGGATCCACTTGTACTCGACGCTGCCGCGCGGGGCGATGGCGCGGGCCTCGGCGGCGAGCGGCTGCATGTCGGGGTGCTTGATCTTCCAGCGCCCGGACATCTGCTCGACGACCAGCTTGGAGTCCATCTCGACCAGGATCCGGGCGTCCGGGTCGAGGTCGCGGGCCGCCCGGAGGCCGGCGATCAGGCCCCTGTACTCGGCGACGTTGTTGGTGGCGCGGCCGATGTACTCGGCGGCCTCGGCCAGGATCTCGCCGGTGCGGGCGTCCAGGACGACCGCGCCGTAGCCGGCCGGCCCCGGGTTGCCCCGGGAGCCGCCGTCGGCCTGGACGATGAACTGGGCTCCGGCCACCGGGTCAGACGCCCGACTCGCCGGTGCGGACCAGGATCCGGCCGCAGTTCTCGCAGCGCAGCACCTTGTCGGCGGGCTCCGCCTTGATCGCGTTGAACTCGGTGATCGAGAACTCGGTGCGGCAGCCCTCGCAGCGGCGCTGGTACAGGCGGGCCGCGCCGACGCCGCCCTGCTGCTCGCGCAGGCGCAGGTAGACCTTCATCAGGTCGGCGGGGATGACGTTGGCGACGGCCTCGCGGTCGCGGCGGACCTTCTCCGCCTCGGCGTCGATCTCGGCGAACTTGGCGTCGCGGCGGCCCTCGGCCTCGGCGACCACCACGGCGGAGTGCTCCAGGCGGGCGGTCAGCTCGGTGACCCGGGTCTGCGCGGCCTCCATGCGCTCCATCACCTCCAGGACGACGTCCTCCAGGTCGCCCTGGCGCTTGGCCAGCGAGGCGTTCTCGTGCTGGAGGTTCTCCAGGTCCTTCGGCGAGGTGACCGCGCCGGAGTCCATCCGCTGCTGGTTGCGGGCGGCGCGGCTGCGGACCTGCTCGACGTCCGCCTCGGCCTTGGCCTGCTCGCGGGTGGTGTCGCCGAGCTGGGCCTGGGCGGCGACCACCAGGTCCTTGAGGGCGGTGTGGTCGGCGGTGGCCTTGTCGATCTCGGCGTGCTCGGGCAGGGTGCGGCGCCGGTGGGCCAGCTGGTCGAGACGGGAGTCGATGGCCTGCAGGTCGAGCAGGCGGATCTGGTCGGCGGGCGCGGCGTTCACGCGGGATGGCTCCTGTGTGTGGTTCGACGGGGTGTCAGGGGGTGTACGGCATCGGCGCGTGCGCCGTCCACGGGTCGGTGACCCGGGTGGAGACGCGGGTCTCCAGCGGCCGACCGCGGTCGGCCGTGCGGCTGGTGAGCTCGCGGGCGGCGAGGGTGAGCCAGGGCCACTCGGTGGCCCAGTGCGCGGCGTCGACCAGGGCGACCGGCGCCGCCTCGGTGGCCTCGGACGCGGGGTGGTGGCGCAGGTCCGCGGTGAGGTAGGCGTCCACGCCGGCCCTGCGGGCCTCGGCGAGGAAGGAGTCGCCGGAGCCGCCGCAGACCGCGACCCGGCGCACCAGCTGCTCCGGGTCGCCGGCGGCGCGCACGCCCGCGGCGGTGGCGGGCAGTCCGGCGGCGACCCGGGCGGCGAACGCGCTCAGCGTCATCGGCTGCGGGAGTTCGCCGATCCGGCCGCTGCCGCGGCGGCCCGCCGGGTCGGTCGGGTCGGCCACCAGCGGGCCGGTGACCTTCAGGCCGACGGCCTCGGCGAGGGCGTCGGAGACGCCCGGGTCGGCGTGGTCGGCGTTGGTGTGGGCGACGTGCAGCGCGATGTCGTGCTTGATCAGGGTGTGCACCACCCGGCCCTTGAAGCCGGTCGCGGCGACCGTGGTGGTGCCGCGCAGGTAGAGCGGGTGGTGGGTGACCAGCAGGTCGGCGCCCCACTCGACGGCCTCGTCCACGACGGCCTGCACGGGGTCGACGGCGAACAGCACCCGGCCCACCTCGGCCTCGGGGTCGCCGCAGACCAGGCCCACCGCGTCCCAGGACTCCGCCCACTGCGGGGGGTAGATCTCTTCGAGCACGGCGATGACGTCGGACAGTTTCGGCACCTGTCGAGACTACCGCGTGCCACGGCCCCGCCCGGCCGGGCCCGTCCCGGGGCGGTCCGGCACCCGCGCCGCGGGCGGCCCGCACACCTGCGCGTCAACCCGGCGCGGGGCGGCGGGTCGGGGCGGCGGCGGGCGCCCCGACGGGCCGGCGGAGCGGAGCGGGCCGGTGGGGCCCGGCGGCGCCCTGCCCACACACCCCGGCCCGAACGCATTCGAAAACGAAACTCGATCACCCTTAAGAGTGAAGTGACCCGGCCGGTGTTGAGTCACTCCCTCCCCGAAAGTAACTTCAGTCCTGCGAACGAGAGTTGCCTCGGCCAGGGGGGCCGAAAGGGCGACCGGCCGGATTTCCGAAGGAATTCCTCCGGCGCGGGCGAGCCTCTCGTGACTTCCGCAGACCGTGACCGGTCGGGTCCACCGTGAAGGGGTGTGAAGCAGATGGGGGCGGGCACACCGCTGCGCAGGGCCGGGGGGCCGGTGCCGGTCGACGACGCGCCGACCGCGGACGGCACGTTGGTGGAGGTGGCGCGGGCGGCCGTGGCCGGCAGCAGGGCCCGGGGAGGCGACGGCGACTGGACGGTCGCGGTCGAGGGCTTCTGGTGCACGGTGCGGCCGCCCGGCCGCGAACTGCCCGAGCAGGGCTGGAAGCTGCACGTCGCCGCCGCCTCCACGGTGGCGTGCGAAGTGCTGGCCGCGGTCGCCGCGGTGCTCGCCGCGGATCCGTGCGCGTTCAAGTTCGCCGCCGACCGGGAACGCCTGCACGAAATCAATTCCCGCAACAGCGAGCGGGGTTCGGCCGGGAAATTCATCACCGTCTATCCGGACGGCGACGAACAATTCCGCCGGCTCGCCGAGGAACTCCACCGGGCCACCGCCGGAATGCCCGGTCCGGCGATTCTCTCCGACCGCCCGTACCGCCCCGGCAGCCTGGTGCACTACCGGTACGGCGCGTTCGCCGGCCGGGCGCTGCTGGGCCACGACGGCGCGTACCGCTCGATGCTGCGCGGGCCCGGCGGCGAGCTGGTCGAGGACGCCCGCGCCGCCACCTACCGGCGCCCCGCGTGGGCGGTCGATCCCGTCGAGGGGACGGGATCGGCCACCGGTGCCGGTCAGGTCCCCGTCCGGCCCGGGCCGGACGGTCGGCACCGGCCGGAGGCGCGACGGGCCGGGGTGCTGCTGGACGGCCGCTGGGCGCTCACCGCCGCGCTGCGGCACAGCGCCAAGGGCGGCGTGTTCCTGGGCACCGACCCGGCCACCGGCACCGAGGTGGTGGTCAAGCAGGCCCGGGCGCACATCGAGGTCGACCGGGCCGGCACCGACGCCCGCGACGCGCTCCGGCACGAGGCCGAGCTGCTCGGCCGGCTGGCCGACAGCGGCTTGACACCGCGGGTGCACGCGCTGGTCGAACAGCAGGACTCGCTCTTCCTGGTGCAGGAGCGCGTCCCCGGGCAGTCGCTGGGCAGCTGGGTGGCCGCCCGGCTGCGGCGGGACGGCACCCCGGACGTGCCGTGGGCCGAGGCGGGCCCGATGGCGCTGGCCCTGCTCGACCTGGTGTCCGCCGTCCACCGGCGCGGCCTGGTGCTGCGCGACCTCTCCCCCGGCAACGTGCTGGTCGGCCCGGACGGCGCCGTGCGCCTGGTCGACCTCGAACTCGCCGTCTCCGCCGGGACGGTGGCCGGGAACGCGGGCACCCCCGGGTACCGCGCCCCCGAGCACTCCGGACCGCACCGCACCGGCCGCGCCGACCCCGCCGCCGACCTGTACGCGCTCGGCGGCCTCCTCTTCCTGCTCGCCACCGGCCACGACCCGCTGCTGCCGGACGACCTGCCGCGGGCCCGCCCGGTCGCCGACCGCCTCGGCCGCTGGCTGTCCCTGGCGGCCCGCGACGGCCTGACCGCCCGCCGGCTGGCCCCGGCGGTGCTCGGCCTGCGCACCGAACAGGCCGAACGGCGGTGGAGCGTGGACCGGGTCCGGCAGGAGCTCACCGGCCCCGCCGGTCCGGGCCCGCAGCCGGCCGACCCGCCACCGCTGGACCGGCTGCTGCACGACGGCCTGCTCCACCTGGCGGCCACCGCCGCCCCGGAGCGGCGCGACCGGCTGTGGCCGACCGTTCCGGCCGGACAGCTCACCGACCCGTGCAACGTCCAGCACGGCGCGGCCGGCGTCCTGGCCCTGCTCGCCCGGGCGGCCCTCGCCCCGCTGCCCGAAGCCGCCCGCGCCCGGGCCCGGGCCGCCGCCGCACCGGCCGCCGACTGGATCGAACGGCGTTGCGCCGCCGAGCCCGTGGTGCTGCCCGGCCTGCACTTCGGCCGCTCCGGCGCCGCCTGGGCGCTGTTCGACGCGGCCGAGGCGCTCGACGACCCCGGCCTCGCCGAACGGGCCGCCGGACTGGCCGGGAAGGTCCCGCTCGCCTGGCCCAACCCGGACGTCTGCCACGGCGCCGCCGGGGCCGGCCTGCTCCAACTCCGTGCCCACCGCGCCACCGGTGCGCGCCCGTTCCTCGACCGCGCCGCGCACTGCGCCCGCACCCTGCTGGCGGCCGCCCGCACCGAACCGTACGGGACGGTGTGGCCGGTGCCCGCGGACTTCGACTCCGCGCTCGCCGGGGCGGTGCACCTCGGCCATGCGCACGGGGTGGCCGGAGTGGGGGCCTTCCTGCTCGCCTGCGCCGAACGGACGGCCGACACCGGCGACCCCGAACTCATCGCTCTGGGACGGGAGTTGCTCGCCGGGGCGGAGCGCGCCGCACAGACCCTGGCCGCGACCGCGCGGTGGGACGGCGAGGCCGCGTGGTGGCCGCAGAGCCACGGCGACCCGGCGCACGTCCGGCTGGCGCACTGGTGCAGCGGGTCGTCCGGGGCCGGCACCTTCCTGGTGCGGTTCTGGCAGGCCACCGGCGACGGGAAGGCCCGCCGGCTGGCCCGGGCCGCCGGCCGGGCCGTGCTGGACGGCCGCTGGCACAGCGGGGTCTCCGCCTGCCACGGGCTGGCCGGCAACGGCGAGTACCTGCTCGACCTGGCGGAGGCCACCGGCGAGAGCCGCTTCCGGGACGGCGCGCACGAGATCGCCCGGCTGATCGCCGCCCGCGCCGCCCTCCGCGACGGCCTGCTGGTCCTCCCCGACGAGACCGGCACCACCTGCACCCCCGCGTACGGCACCGGCACCGCCGGGCCGCTCGCCTTCCTGCTCCGCCTGCGGCACGGCGGCCCCCGGCTGTGGTCCGACCCCGAGCCGTACCGCGCCGACCGTCCCGCGGCCGCCCGCCCGGCGGGCGCCGTGGCCGACCGGCTGCGCGCCGCGGCGGGGGCAGGCCGGTGAGCGCGGCCCCGGCGCGGACCGCCGAGCCACGCCCCTCCCGGGGAGCCCGTCAACCGTCCTCACCCGTCCGCCCGTTGCCCGACCGTCCCGCAGGAGGCCCCCGATGACCACGGCGACCGTGCGCACTTCGCCGCAGGCGTTGCGGCGGCTGAGCTTCACCTTCGCCGGGGACGGCTCGCACGCCGCGTGCCTGGCCGCCGGGGCCGACGGCGGCTGGTACGTGGAGAGTTGGCGGCTGCCGGAGCACGGCGCGGCGGAGCCGGTGGCGCTGCCGCTGCCGGACGGCCGGGCGGAGAGCCTGCGCTCGCAGCTGGTCGCACTGCCGGACGGGCGGGTGCTGGTGTGCCGGCACGACGGCGACCGGCATGCGGTGGTGCTGCTGACGGCCGGTCGTCCCGGCCGGCCGGCGACCGAACTCCCGTTGACGGCAGCACGGTTGCCGGGGCTGCGAATGCTCCCGATGCCCGGCCCGGCGGGGACGGCGGACGACCCGGTGGCGGTGCTGCTGGGCACCGACACCCGTCCGGTGACCACGGTGCGGCTGCTGGCGGCGGACGGTTCCGAGCCGCGCGAGGTGGCCGAACTGCCCGGACTGTACGGCGGCGGGGTGTGGCTGGAGCGGACCGGACGGCTGCTGGCGCTGGACCGGGTGTCCGGCGGCACGGTGAAGACCGTCGTGCTGGACCTCCGGCTCGGCACCACCACCCCGCTGCTGGAACTCGGCGAGGCCAGCAACGACCGGCTGGTGCTGTTCGACCCGGCGACCGGCTTCGGGATGCTGCGCAGCGACGCGCCGGGCACCGACCGGCTGGGCTGGGCGCTGATCGGCGGCGGCGAGCCGGTGCGCTTCCCGGACTGCCTGCACCAGCCGGGCCGGCTGCTCCGGCCGATCGCGCTGGCCCCGCAGGAGCCGGGCGCGGAGCCGCGGGTGGTGCTCCAGGTGGATCACGGCGCGGCGTCCTCGCTGGTGCTGTGGCACCCGGGCAGCGGGCGGCTCGATCCGCTGCCGGTGCCGCCGGGCCGGCTGGGCGCGATCGGGCACTGGTCGCCGGCGGGGCTGCGGATGCCGTACTCGGCGCCGGACCGTCCGGCCGCGCTCGCCACCGTGGACATCGACGCGCTGCTGGCGGCCCGGCCGGCCCCGCCGAGCGTCCCCGTGCCGCTCCCGCTGTCCCTGGCGCCGCTCAACGGCTCTCCGGCGCAGCCCGGTTCGGCACCGGCCGGTTGGCGGCTGGACGGCTCGACCCCGCCCGGGGACGGCGGCCGGTGGCGGCCGGCCCGGTGCCTGGAGCTGGCGGGTCCGGCCGGCCCGGTCGAGGCGGTGGTGTACGGCGGCGAGCAGTGGCTGTCGGCCCCGCACCTGGTGCTGGCACTGCACGGCGGCCCGGCGGACGCCTGGCGGCTGGAGTTCGACCCGGCGCTGCAGCGGATGGCCTCGGAGGGGCTGGCGGTGCTGGCCCCGAACCAGCGCGGTTCGACGGGGTACGGCACGGAGTTCGCGATGGCGATCCGCGGCGCGTGGGGCGGACCGGACCTGGACGACGTGCTGGCGCTGCTGACGGGCGTGGCCGGGCAGCGGGCCGCAAGGGGGCTGGAGCCGCCGGCGCTGTTCGGTGTCAGCTACGGGGCGTTCCTGGCCCTGCTGGCCGCGGCGCACGCCCCGGTCGGGGCGGTGTCGCGGTGCGCGGTGGTGGCGCCGTTCCTGTCCGGCGGCCGGCTGCTGGCGGAGGCGTCGGCCCCGGTGCGGGCGCTGACCAGCCGGCTCGGCGGCGACCGTCCGATCGACGACGCCCGCGGCCCGCGTGACGTGCTGCAGCTCGCGGACCGGCTGCGCACCCCGCTGCTGATCCTGCACGGGGACCGCGACGAGGTGGTGCCGGTCGGTCAGTCCCGTTCGCTGCGGCACGAGTTGCTGCGGCTGGGCCGCAGCGAGGGGGCGGACTTCCGCTACGTGGAGGCGGCGGGCGCGGGCCACGAGGTGCTCGCCGAGGAGGGCGCGGCCGTGCTGCACGAGCTGCTCGCGGGCTTCCTGCGGACCGGCAGACCGGCCTGACGGCTGCTGCCCGACCGGCCGGCGGCCCGACCACCCCGCCCGGCCCTGCTTCGCCGTGGCGTGCTCGTGCCGAGCCCGGCTGCTGCGTGGCGTGTCCCCACCGTTCCCGATGGGCCGTCACGCCGGCCCGGGCCGACGGGCCGTCACGCCGGGCCGACGGGCCTTCGCATGCGCCTTCGGCACACCTTCAGAAGACTTCCCGCCGCGCGCGGGAGCCCGCCGGCCTGCCCGGCTGCGGCCCGGAGCGCGACCGGCGGGGCCTGACCTGCGGCGGGAAAACGCTTTCCGCCGCAGTCGTCGGACACGTCCGTGCCCGACGGAACCCATAGGGGAGGAAACACCATGGAGAACATGACCGCGTTCGAGACCGACCTCGCGGCCCTGCAGGAGCTGCCGGAGCTGGAGTCGGTCGAGCTGGCCGGCCACGGCAGCGGGTGCCAGTTCACCTGTCTGCTGCTGACCTGCCTGATCTTCACCCTCAGCTGACGCCGGGGCACTCGCCCGGGCCGTGTCCGCTCCCGTTCGCGGGGGCGGGCACGGCCCGCGTCCCGGCCTCGGCCCGTCCGGATCTGTTCCCTTCGTCTGCCTGGAGTTGTCTCGTGCGAGGCTGGTCGGTCGCGCTGACGGTGTCGGTACCACTGGAAGCCGCGGCGACACTGGCCCTGCCCGGGGCTTCGGGGGCGGTTCTGGACGCGGTGCTGGCGGGACGTCCGTCAGGTAGGGCGATCGCCGGACTGGCGGCCCTGCTGGTGCTCGGTGCGGCCGCGGCGGCACTGGCTTCGGCGGCCGGTCCGGCCTGCTCGGCGGCGGACACGGTCGACCTGCGGGTCGGCCTGCTGCGCCGGGTGCTGTGGTTTCGGCCGTTCCCGTCGGCGGCGGAGCTCCTGGCGGGCGCCCGGCCCGGCCCGGGCGATCTGACGGCGCGTCTGGTCGGCGCGGCGGCGGACGCGGGCGCGGCGCGGGCGGCCAGGCTGGGCGCGGCGACCGCGCTGGTCACGTCGGCGGGTGCGGTGCTGGGCCTGGGGCTGCTGTCGCCGTGGCTGGCGGTGGCGTTCTTCGCCGGGGTCCTGCCCGGCGTGGTGCTGGTCCGCCTGTTCATGCGTACCGCGGAGGACGTCTTCGGGCGCTACCAGGCCGCCCAGGGCCGGCTCGCCGACCGCCTGTCGGACGCGCTGGCCGGCGTCCGGACGGTGCACGCGGCGGGTGCGCAGCGGCAGGAGGCGGCCCGGGTGCTCGCCGTCCTGCCCGAACTCGGCGACGCCGGACGGTCGTTGTGGCAGGCACAGCGCCGGACGGTCGGCCGGGCGACGCTGCTGATCACGGCGGTGGAGCTGACGGTGCTGGGCACTGCGGGCCAGTTGGTGGCGGCCGGGGAGCTGCCCGCCGGGGCGTTCGCCGCGGCGGCCGGGTGGGCGGCGCTGGGCCTCGGCTTCTTCGAGCAGGTGGAGGCCCTGGTCGGGGTGGCCCACGCACGGGCCGGGCTGTCCCGGGTCCGGCAGCTGGAGCAGTGGCCGTCCGCACCGGCGGGCGGCCGTGAACTTCCGGACGGGCCGGGTGAGTTGGTGTTCCGTTCGGTGCTGGTGCGGGACACCGGCGGGGCGGTGGTGTTCGGCCCGCTGGATCTGACCGTTCCGGCCGGTGCGACCCTCGCGGTGGTGGGACGGTCCGGCTCGGGCAAGTCGCTGCTCGCCGCCCTGGCGGGCGGGCTCCGGCTGCCGGACGGCGGATCGGTCCTGGTCGACGGCGTACCGGTGGCCGAGCTGTCGGTCGCGGAACGGCGCCGGGCGGTCGGCTACGCGTTCGAACGGCCGTGGCTGGTCGGCCCGACGCTGGACGAGGCGCTGGAGGGTGCCGGGGCCGCCGCGATGTCCGCTGCGCGGGCCGACGGCTTCCTGGCCCGGCTTCCGCTCGGCGGGCGCACGGCGGTGAACGGACTCCGGCTGTCCGGCGGCGAGTTGCAGCGCCTCGGGCTGGCCCGACTGCTGGCCGCGGACTCCCGGGTGGTGATCACGGACGACGCGACCTCCCATCTCGACCTGGCCACCGAACACCAGGTCGACCAGGCCCTGGACACCGCCACCCGGGGCCGCACCCGCATCGTCGTCACCCACCGCGCCGCCGTCGCCGCCCGCGCCGACCTGGTCGCCTGGCTCGACGCCGGCCGCCTCCGCGCCACCGGCCCCCACGCCGCCCTCCTCGCCGACCCGGCCTACCGCGCCGCCCTCACCGACACGACGGCCGGGCACGACGCGAGGAGATGACGGCGGCGGCGGGCCCGCGCGGGGCTCGTCGAGGGGCGCATGGTGTTCCGCGTCGCGGCCGACGGCGGGCGATGAGGGAACAGCAGCCGGTGGAAGGTGAGCGGGGACGCACTGCCCGCCCTGCCGCCGCCGAGGGCGGTCGAGGGGCACGGCCGGCTTCCCGCCGCACCCGACCGGGAACGGGGCACCGCGGCGCCCCGCCCGAGTCGCCCGCACCCCGCGACCACAGCCGGGCCCGGCCGTGACGGCGGTGATCCGCACAGCAGTTGTCAAGCAGTGGCAGAGCGTTCAGGAGGGGAGCGTGCCGTGGGGCGGCATCGGAGGGTGGCGGCCGGGCAGGCCTTGCGGGCGCTGGTGGAGGGGGTGCCGCGGGCGGCGTTGTGGCGGCTGGCGGGGTGGTCCGCGGTGGAGGCGGTGCCGGCGCTGTGTTCGGGGCTGCTGGTGGCGGCGGCCGCGGACCGGGGGTTCCTGGCGGGGCGGCCGGGGGTGGGGTTCGGGTGGCTGGCGGGGCTGGGCGCCGTGACGGTGCTGCGGGCGGTCGCGGCGCGGGCGGTGTTCCCGTACCTCGCCGAGGTGGTCGAGCCGCTGCGGGACGCCCTGGTGGCGCGGGTGGTGCGGGGTGCGCTGTCCCGGCCGGATCCGGACGGCCCGGCGGAGATCGCCAGGATCACCGAACAGGTCGAGTCGGCACGCCAGTTGACGGCGACGCTGGTGCGCAGTGCACGCGGTGTCGGGGTGGGTCTGCTGGCGGCGCTGGTAGGTCTGGGGTTGCTGGCGCCGGTGGTTCTGCCGTTGGTGCTGCTGCCGCTGGCGGTTTCGGGGCTGCTGTTCGCCCGCCTGCTGGGACCGCTGGTGGCGCGTCGCCGGGCGGTGGTGCTGGCGGACGAGCGGATCGCCGCGGAGGCGGGCCGGGCGTTCGCGGGGCTGCGGGACGTGGCGGCGTGCGGGGCGCAGCAGCGGGTGGCGGAGCGGCTGGAGGCGCTGGTCACGGCGCAGGGCGAGGCGCTGCGGGCGGTGGGCCGGGCGGCGGCGGCTCGTTCGTTGACGGTGGCGGTGGGCGGGCGGCTGCCGCTGCTGGTGGTGGTGTGCGCGGCGCCGTGGCTGGTCTCCGGTGGCCGGCTGTCGGCCGGCGAGGTGCTGGGGGTGGCGACCTACCTGGTGCAGCAACTGGAGCCGGCGGTGCGGACGTTGGCGGGCATGCTGGGCAGTTGGCTGCTCGATCTGGCGGTGGTGCTGGAGCGGCTGGCGTCCTCCGCCCCGTCGGCCGGCCGGACGCCTCGGCGGGCAGCGGTGCGACAGCTCCCGCCGGACGCCCGCACGCCCCCGCAGGGAGAGGAGCAACTTCCGGACGGTGACGGCTCGTTAGCGGTCCGTTCGCTGCGGTACGCGCATGCGCCGGGCGCCGCTCCCGTGCTGGACGGGCTGGACTTCGCGGTGCGACCGGGCGGCCGGCTGGCGGTGGTGGGGCCGAGCGGGACGGGGAAGTCGACGCTGGCGGCGCTGCTGGCCGGGATGCTGTCGCCGGATGCCGGTCATGTCCTGGTGGGCGGGGTGGAGTTGGCGGGCCTGCCGGGCCCGGAGCGGGCGTCGCGGGTGGCGCTGGTCCCGCAGGAGGCGTACGTGTTCGCGGGGTCGGTCCGGGAGAACCTGTGCTGGCCGTCCGGCGACCGGTCGGACGACGAACTGGCGGACGCGGCGCGGAGGCTGGGCGCCGATCGGCTGCTGGCCCGGCTGGGCGGGCCGGACGGCCGGATCGCGTCGCCGGGCGACCTGTCCGCGGGTGAGCGGCAACTGCTGGCGCTGGTGCGGACGTTCCTCTCGCCCGCGCCGGTCGTCGTGCTGGACGAGGCGACCTGCCACCTGGACGCGGCCGCCGAGCAGCGTGCGGAGGAGGCGTTCGCGGAGCGGCCGGGGACGCTGGTGGTGGTGGCGCACCGGCTCGGGTCCGCGGTGCGGACCGATCGGGTGCTGCTGCTGGACGGCGGCCGGGGCGTTCTCGCGGGGCACGGCGATCTGCAGGTGCTCTCGCCGCTGTACCGGGAACTGGTCGGCCACTGGCGGGCGTCGATCCGGGTGGGCGGGCCGGTCGCCGTGTCGGGGGCCGGGGAGCGGGCGGCGTGAACGCGGCGGGTGCGCAGCGGTCCGGATTCCGGGGCGCGACGCGCAGCGGTTTGGGTAGGCTCCGATCCGATTCGGCCGTTATCGTGGCCCCTTCGCGGGCCGTCCACGAGACGGCCGGCTTGCTGCTGTCCGGGTCCCGGGCACACCGGTGCGCCGAGGCGTACCCGGCGCACCTTCCGCAGAGACCATCCATTCGCACGGAGAAGACTGACCTGATGTCCGAGTCCATCGACGACACCACCGAGCACGACCACCGCGCGCCCGGCGCCGACGAGACCGCCGACGGCGTGGCTCACGGCCGGCACCGGGGCACCACCGCCAGCGACGACAGCGCGGACGCGGACCCGCACGGCCGCCACCGCCGCTGACGTCCTGGTCGCCGCGGGCCGGACGGCCCGCCGCCCGACCACCTCGCACCGTCGACGCCCCCGGGCCCGTCACCGTCC
>NZ_JBHWDS010000082.1:0-26507 GCF_042734615.1 Kitasatospora sp. NPDC059646 | reverse complement strand
CGCCCGGTTACATTCCGAACCCGGAAGCTAAGCCTCACAGCGCCGATGGTACTGCAGGGGGGACCCTGTGGGAGAGTAGGACGCCGCCGAACAATCTTTCTGGAGAAGCCCCCTGACGGGATGTCAGGGGGCTTTTCTGTTGTAAGGTCAATCCCGCACACTTTGTCGTTGGCACCACAGGAGGCTCCGCACAGTGGAGGTCCAGGAGACGCGCGTCCAGACCGACCGGATCTTCACGATCCCCAATCTGCTGAGCATGGCTCGGCTGGTGGGCGTGCCGATCTTTCTGTGGTTGGTGTTGTGGCCGGTCTTCGGGGGGCCGAAGAACGACGGGTGGGCGATCGTCATTCTGATGCTGAGTGGGGTCAGCGACTATCTGGACGGGAAGCTCGCCCGGCGGTGGGGGCAGATCAGCCGGCTGGGGCAGTTGCTGGACCCGGCGGCGGACCGGTTGTACATCGTGTCGACGCTGGTGGGGCTGACCTGGCGGGAGATCCTGCCCTGGTGGCTGACGGCGCTGCTGGTGGCGCGTGAGGCCTTCGTCGGGGTGGTGTTGCTGCGGCTCAACCGGGCGGGGTACGGCCCGCTGAACGTGAGTTTCCTGGGGAAGGCCGCCACGTTCAATCTGATGTACGCGTTTCCGCTGTTGCTGCTGAGTGTCGGCGTGGGATGGGCGCACCAGGTTGCGGGTGTGGTGAGTTGGGCGTTCATCTGGTGGGGGACGACGCTGTACTGGTGGGCCGGCGCGCTGTACGCCGTGCAGGCTCGGCAGATGCTGAAGGCGGAGCGTACGGCTGCCGTTTGAGATCGGCCTGAGACGTTTCACACGGCCGCGTCGGTGAGTCGGATCATTTCTTCCGGGTAGACATGCGTCGGACCGGTTTGATGGACCCGCAGGGGTTCACCACCGCGAAGGAGGACGCACCCGTAATGAAAGCCGTTGTGATGGCGGGCGGGGAGGGCACTCGACTCCGCCCCATGACTTCCAGCATGCCCAAGCCACTGTTGCCGGTCGCCAATCGGCCGATCATGGAGCACGTGCTGCGGTTGCTGAAGCGGCACGGCCTCACCGACACGGTGGTGACTGTGCAGTTCCTGGCCTCACTGGTGAAGAACTACTTCGGTGACGGTGAGGAACTGGGGATGCACCTCACCTATGCCAACGAGGAGACGCCGCTGGGGACGGCGGGCAGCGTGAAGAACGCCGAGGACGCGCTGCGGGACGATTCGTTTCTGGTGATCTCCGGCGACGCGCTGACCGACTTCGACCTTTCCGAGCTGATTGCCTTTCACCGGGAGAAGGGCGCACTGGTGACGGTGTGTCTGACCCGGGTGCCGAATCCGCTGGAATTCGGCATCACCATCACCGACGACGAGGGCAAGGTCGAGCGCTTCCTGGAGAAGCCGACCTGGGGCCAGGTGTTCTCGGACACCGTGAACACCGGTATCTACGTGATGGAGCCCGAGGTCTTCGACTACGTGGCGGCCGGGGAGTCGGTCGACTGGTCGAGCGACGTGTTCCCGCAGCTGCTCAAGGAGGGCAAGCCGGTGTTCGGCTATGTCGCCGAGGGCTACTGGGAGGACGTGGGCACCCACGAGAGCTACCTGAAGGCTCAGGCGGACGTCCTGGAGGGGAAGGTCCAGGTCGAGCTGGACGGGTTCGAGATCTCGCCCGGCGTGTGGGTGGCCGAGGGCGCCGAGGTGGACCCGGAGGCGGTGCTGCGCGGGCCGCTGTACATCGGTGACTACGCCAAGGTCGAGGCCGGCGTGGAGCTGCGCGAGCACACCGTGCTGGGGTCGAACGTGGTCGTGAAGCGCGGCGCGTTCCTGCACAAGGCGGTGGTGCACGACAACGTGTACGTGGGGCCGCAGTCGAACCTGCGGGGTTGCGTGGTCGGGAAGAACACCGACGTGATGCAGGCCGCGCGGATCGACGAGGGGGCGGTGATCGGTGACGAGTGCCTGATCGGCGAGGAGTCGATCATCGCGGGCAACGTCCGGGTGTACCCGTTCAAGACGATCGAGGCCGGCGCGTTCGTCAACACCTCGGTGATCTGGGAGTCCCGCGGGCAGGAGCACCTGTTCGGGGTGCGCGGCGTGTCGGGCATCCTGAACGTGGAGATCACGCCGGAGTTGGCGGTGCGGCTGGCGGGGGCGTACGCGACGACGCTGAAGAAGGGCGCCACCGTCACCATCGCGCGTGACCACTCGCGTGGTGCGCGGGCGTTGAAGCGGGCGATGATCTCGGCGCTGCAGACCAGTGCGATCGACGTCCGGGACCTGGAGAACGTGCCGATGCCGGTGGCCCGGCAGGCGACGGCGCGGGGGAGTGCGGGCGGGATCTTCCTGCGGACCACGCCCGGGGTGCCGGACTCGCTGGACATCCTGTTCTTCGACGAGCGGGGCGCGGACCTGTCGCAGGCGGGGCAGCGGAAGCTGGACCGGGTGTACGCGCGGCAGGAGTTCCGGC
The DNA here is from genome assembly GCF_042734615.1 of Kitasatospora sp. NPDC059646. Taxonomy (NCBI): domain Bacteria; kingdom Bacillati; phylum Actinomycetota; class Actinomycetes; order Kitasatosporales; family Streptomycetaceae; genus Kitasatospora; species Kitasatospora sp. NPDC059646. Next base: position 24,037 of record NZ_JBHWDS010000082.1, on the reverse strand, counting down.
GGGCGTTCCCCGGCGAGATCGGCGACCTGCTGCACCCGGCGAGCGTGTTCGACTCGTACGCGACGAACCTGCTGCGGGCGGTGGACACCAGCGGGGTGCGGGAGGCCGGGCTGAAGGTGGTGGTGGACGCCGCGCACGGCAGCGCGGGGCTGGTGCTGCCGAGCATCCTGGGCCGGCTCGGGGTGGAGGCGCTGACGGTGGCCGGCGGCCTGGACGAGGCGCGGCCGACCGAGGGGGCGGACGACCGGCGGGCGGCGCTGGCCAGGCTGGGCGAGCTGGTGGCGTCCTCGCGGGCGGCGTTCGGCGTGCGGTTCGACCCGGTGGGTGAGCGGGTGTCCTTCGTGGACGAGCTCGGCCGGGTGATCGAGGACGACCGGGCGCTGCTGGTGCTGCTCGACCTGGTGGCGGCGGAGCGCCGGGCCGGGCAGGTGGCGCTGCCGGTGACGACGACGCGGATCGCCGAGCAGGTGGCGGCGTACCACGGCACCCAGGTGATGTGGACGACGACCTCGCCGCACGACCTGGCGAAGACCGCGGCGGCGGACGGCACGATCTTCGGCGGCGACGGGCGCGGCGGTTTCGTGGTGCCGGAGTTCTCCGGGGTGCTGGACGGCGCGGCGGCGTTCGTGCGGCTGGTGGGCCTGGTGGCGCGGACGCAGTTGACGCTGAGTCAGATCGATGCGCGGATCCCGCAGGCGCACATCCAGAAGCGGGACATCGCGACGCCGTGGGCCGCCAAGGGCATGGTGATGCGTTCGGTGGTGGAGGCGGCGGGCAACCGCAAGCTGGACACCACGGACGGGGTGCGGGTGGTCGAGGCGGACGGCCGGTGGACGCTGGTGCTGCCGGATCCGGCGGAGGCCGTGACGCACCTGTGGGCGGAGGGCCCGGACGACGAGGCGACGGAGCGGCTGCTGGACGAGTGGGCCGCGGTCGTGGACGGCGCCGGGAGGTAGTGCGGAGGTGTTCCGGTGGGGGCGGGCCTGCGGGTCCGTCCCCACCGGGCATTTGTCACGATCGTGTGCCGATAGGGCCGTCCGGGGCCGGGGGCTGGTCGTGGGCCGGCGCGTGGTCGTGAAACGATGTGGCGCATGCCAGCAACGTCGACGCCGAGTGACCCGGAGGGGCGGTTCCGCCGTCCGGACGCCTCGATGTCCCTGCTGACCACGGTGATGGACCACTCGTTGGACGACGGGTACGCGGAGGCGGCCCGGGCGCGCGGGGCGGAGGGCCGGTCGCGGCTGCCGTCGACGGCGAGGGGGCGGCTGGTGCTGGCCCTGGGGCTGGCGCTGGCGGCGACCGTGGTGACCGTCGGGGCGGTGAACACGCAGGAGGCGGCGCCCGTCCTGGCGCAGGAGCGGGACGCCCTGGTGAGTCGGGTGAACGAGGCGAACAAGGCGGCGGACGCCCTGCAGCGGCAGGTCGAGCAGGACCGCGCCAAGGTCGACGAGGCCCAGGCGCAGGCGCTGCAGTCGGACGACGGCGGGCTGGCGCGGCTGGCGGCGCAGGCCGGGACCGGTGCGATCACCGGGCCGGGCGTCAAGCTGGTGATCGAGGACGCGTCCGGCACCGGGACCGGCGGGAACGTGAGCGATCCGCGGAACGCCGAGGGGTTCGGGAACAAGGGCCGGGTGCAGGACCACGATCTGCAGTACGCGGTGAACGGCCTGTGGTTGGCGGGCGCGGAGGCGGTGTCGGTGAACGGGCAGCGGCTGACCGCGCTGTCGGCGATCCGGGCGGCGGGTGACGCGATCCTGGTGGACAACCGTCCGCTGGTGCCGCCGTACACGCTGCTGGCGATCGGGGACGGGCCGCGGCTGGCCCAGGCGTTCCAGGACAACGAGGCCGGCCACTACCTGAAGGTCATCCAGGACAGTTACGGGATCCGTTCGTCGGTGTCGGCGCAGAAGTCGCTGACGCTGCCGGCCGCGGCCGGCGTGACGCTGCGGGTGGCCGGGACGGAGTCGCCGGAGCCTTCGCCCGGGGCGTCCCAGCCGGCCGCGTCGCAGTCGCCGTCACCGCCGCCGTCGTCGTCCGTGAAGCCGAAGTCGCCGGCGCCGTCGGGGTCGGCGCGTCCGACCGTGAAGTCCACTTCCACCGGAACAGGAGTTGCTGCACCGTGATTGCCGTACTGGGTCTCGTGATCGGCGTGGTCGTCGGCGTGTTCGTGCAGCCGGAGGTGCCGAACGCGGTGGTGCCGTACCTGCCGATCGCGGTGGTGGCGGCGCTGGACGCGGTGTTCGGCGGCGTGCGGGCGATGCTGGACGGGATCTTCGACGACAAGGTCTTCGTGGTGTCGTTCCTGTCGAACGTGGTGGTGGCGGCGCTGATCGTGTTCCTCGGCGACCAGTTGGGCGTGGGCTCGCAGCTGTCCACCGGCGTGGTGGTGGTGCTGGGCATCCGGATCTTCTCGAATGCCGCGGCGATCCGTCGGCACGTGTTCAGGGCATAGGGGAGCGGCGTGAGCGAGGAGAAGGAGCCGCAGGGCCCGGAGCGGTCGGCCGGGGCCGAGGAGCCGGCGGAGAAGCGGCCGGAGCAGGCCGTCGAGCAGCCCGCCGAGAAGGCGGAGGGCGGTGCGGCGGCCGCGGAAGCGGATGTCGAGGCGGAGCAGGAGGCCGAGCCCGCGCCGGAGAAGCCCCTGACGCCTCGTCAGGGCGCGCCGGTGCCGGTGGTGTTGCCGTCGGACGGGCGGACCCGGTTGAAGGCGGCGCTGTGGCCGCCGCGGGTGTCGCGCGGCCAACTGGTGGTGGCGCTGCTGCTGTTCGCGCTGGGGCTGGCGTTGGCGATCCAGGTGCGGTCGACGAACGACCACAGCCAGTTGCGCGGGGCGCGGCAGGAGGACCTGGTGCGGATCCTGGACGAACTGGACGGCCGCCAGCAGCGTCTCCAGTTCGAGAAGACGCAGCTGGAGCAGTCCTTGGCGCAGTTGGAGAACTCGTCCAACCAGGCCAAGGAGGCGCAGGAGCAGACCAGGAGGAAGGCCGCGGAGCTGGGTGTGCTGGCGGGGACCGAGAAGGCGACCGGCCCGGGGATCGTGCTGACGATCGATGATCCCCAAGGGCAGGTGAAGGCGGATATGCTGCTGGACACCCTGCAGGAACTCCGAGCGGCGGGGGCGGAGGCGATTCAGATCAACGACGTGCGCGTGGTGGCCGGGACGTACTTCACCGACAACGCGTCGGGCGGCGGTGTGCGGATCGACGGGAAGAACGTGTCGCAGCCGTTCCGTTTCACCGTGGTGGGCAATCCGCAGGACCTGACTCCGGCGCTGAACATTCCCGGTGGTGTGGTGCGCAGCCTGGAGAAGCAGCAGGCGCGGGCGACCATCGCCCAGCAGCAGAAGGTGGTGGTGGACGCGTTGGCCACCCCGAAGCCGTTGCAGTACGGCAAGCCGGCGGCGAAGTGACGGGGCGCGCTCCGTACGGTTCGTCAGCTGCGGGTCGCCCCCGGTGGTGGGTGCCCGCAGGGCGTCGGCGACACTGGGTCCTACCGATCGTCAGTCTCCGGCCGGATGCCGGGTCTACCGCCACACCGAGCCTTGAACCCTGCCCCGCGGGCGGTTCTGTCACACGCAAGGGGATTCGCCCGTGAGTTTTTTCTCGAAGCTTTTCGGCCGTAACAAGCAGGCGGCGGCGGAGGCGCCGACCGCCCGGTACCGGCAGGACGACGCCGGGGTGCCGCCGATGCGTCCGGCGTCGGACGGGCAGCGCGGGCTGTACCGGGACGACGTGACGGAGGGCGCCGGGGTGCCGACCGGGCAGTTCGACGCCGGTTACGGCGCGTCGGTTGATTCGTCGGGCGGGCCGCGCATAGGTTTCCCGTCAGGACCCTCAACCTCCGGTGGAGGGTTTGCCCCGGACCCCTATGCCGGGCACCCCCAGTCGGGCGTGCCGCGCCAGGAGGCTGTGAACATGGCTGGCACCAGCCCGTGCCCGCGGTGCGGGAACCAGAACCCGGCGCAGGCCCGGTTCTGCTCGAACTGCGGTACTCAGCTGCGTGGCGGTGGCGGTTTCCCGGAGGGCGCGGCGGAGACCACGTCGACCATTTCGATCTCCGGCATCGAGTCGTACGACCCGACCGCGACGTCGACCGGCGCCACGCCGACGCTGTCGGCCGAGGTGATGGCGGCGATCGACGCGCTGCCGCCGGGTTCGGCGCTGCTGATCGTGCAGCGCGGCCCGAACTCGGGCAGCCGGTTCCTGCTGGACTCGGATGTCACCACGGCGGGTCGTCACCCGCAGGGGGACATCTTCCTGGACGACGTGACGGTGTCGCGTCGGCACGTGGAGTTCCGCCGGCAGCCCGACGGCGGCTTCTCGGTCGCGGACGTGGGCAGCCTGAACGGCACCTACGTCAACCGGGAGCGGATCGACGAGGTGCTGCTGAGCAACGGCGACGAGGTGCAGATCGGTAAGTACCGGCTGGTGTTCTTCGCCAGCCACCACCGGGGGTACTGACCACTTCTCCGTTTGGAGCCCGAGTGACCCCACAGACTCCGACCCCGTCCCTCGGGACCTCGCCCGTGCCGGCCTCGCGCCGCGCGGGCGAGGCGCGCCGGCGGGGTGACGAACTGCTGTCCATCGGCGCGGTGCTGGCCTTCCTCCGGGACGACTTCCCGGAGGTGACGATCTCCAAGATCCGCTTCCTGGAGGCGGAGGGCCTGGTCGAGCCGCAGCGCACCCCGTCCGGCTACCGGAAGTTCTCGGCGGCGGACGTGGAGCGGCTGGCGTACGTGCTGCGGATGCAGCGCGACCACTACCTGCCGTTGCGGGTGATCCGCGAGCACCTCGACGCGATCGAGCGCGGCGAGCAGCCGCCGGCGCTGCCGGCGGCGGAGGCGCGTCCGGGGCCGCTGGAGGAGGCGGACCGGGAGCTGGCGGGTTCGCCGTCGCCGGGCGGGGTGCGGCTGGGCCGGGCCGAGCTGATCGCGGCGGCCGAGGCGCAGGAGCGGGAACTCGTCGAATGGGAGTCGTACGGGCTGGTGCAGCCGGGCCCGGACGGCGGGTACGACGGGGACGCACTGCAGATCGCGCGGCTGGTGGCGGAGCTGGGCCGGTTCGGCCTGGAGCCGCGGCACCTGCGGGCGATGAAGGCGGCCGCGGACCGGGAGGTTTCGCTGGTGGAGCAGGTGGTGGCGCCGCTGCGGCGGCACCGCAACCCGCAGACCCGGGCGCACGCGGAGGCGACGGCGCGGGAGCTGGCGACGCTGTCGGTGCGGTTGCACGCGGCGATGGTCCAGGCCGGGCTGCGGGCCCGGTCGTGAGCGGGCGGCGGGCGGGCGGCGTCCGGATCGCGGTGGCCGCTGCCTGCTGCGCTTTCCTATCGGGGGCGCGCGCCATAGGGTTGCTGGTGTGAATGAGCTCGACGTCGTGGGTGTCCGGGTGGAGATGCCCTCCAACCAGCCGATCGTGCTGCTGCGGGAGGTCGGCGGGGACCGCTACCTGCCGATCTGGATCGGGCCGGGGGAAGCCACCGCGATCGCTTTCGCCCAGCAGGGCATGACTCCGGTGCGTCCGCTGACGCACGACCTGTTCAAGGACGTGCTGGAGGCGCTCGGCCAGCAGCTGACCGAGGTGCGGATCAACGACCTGCGGGACGGCGTGTTCTACGCGGACCTGGTCTTCTCCGGGGGCGCCGAGGTGAGCGCGCGCCCCTCGGACGCGATAGCGCTGGCGCTGCGCACCGGTACGCCGATCTACGGGAGCGAGGAGGTGCTGGCGGAGGCCGGCATCTCGATCCCGGACGAGCAGGAGGACGAGGTCGAGAAGTTCCGGGAGTTCCTGGACCAGGTCTCGCCGGAGGACTTCGGCGGCAGCGGCCCGCAGTAGGCGGCCCGCAGCGGCCGCTCGGCCCGGGGCCCGGCCGGGTCCGGGCTCCGGCCGGGCGGGCCGGGGGGGCCGGTGGCGGTTGGTGACCGCCGGCCGACGTTCCGCTAGCGGGGCAGGTCACGGGCCGCAACTCGGCTGTGGTAGAAATCCTTTCCGCTACCCGCACATGGGGCACGCATAACCACTCGATGGGGTGAAGTTCGCCGGAGGCCCCGGCGTGGCGATCGTTGACGGTGCTTTGGCGACTGCCTACCGTCAGGTGATGGCCCGCCGGACGGGCCGCCCGCAGCCGGCCCCCCGGGGTTCGTGCGGGGCCACGGGGGCCTTGAGGCGGAATGGACGGAGGTTGGCGATGAGCGGCACCGGCGACGAGACGCGTTCCGGAGCCCTGTGCGCGGTGCACGTGCCGCGCGCCGGCCGCGGTCCGATCGGGCGGCCCTGGCGGCCCGAGCCGGACGGCGAGGAGCTGCCCCGGCTCGGCCGCTTCCCGGCCGTCCAGCCCGGGCAGCCCGCGATCGAACGGCTCACCCCGAGCTCCTCCCTGGTCGGCTACCGCGGCCCGACGGCCTGCGCCGCCGCCGGAATCACCTACCGGCAGCTCGACTACTGGGCGCGCACCGGGCTGCTGGAGCCCTCGGTCCGCTCCGGCTACGCGGCGGGCGCGCAGCGGTTGTACAGCTTCCGGGACATCCTCCTGCTGAAGATCGTGAAGCGGCTGCTGGACGCCGGCGTGTCGCTGCAGAACATCCGAGTGGCCGTCACCCACCTGCAGTCCGCCGACCCGGCCGACCTGACCGGGCTGACCCTGATGAGCGACGGCGCCACCGTCTACGAGTGCACCTCCCCGCAGCAGGTCGTCGACCTGCTGAACGGCGGGCAGGGCGTGTTCGGCATTGCGGTCGGCGCGGTCTGGCAGGAGCTCGACGCCACCCTCGGCCGGCTGCACGGCGAGCGCACCGACACCGGCGAGACGCTGGTCGGCCACGACCCGGCGGACGAGTTGGCGCAGCGCCGCAACCGCGCGGTCTGACGCCCCGTCCGCAGCCGGGAACCGGGCGGCCGGACGGTTCGTCACCTTCGGTGTGTGGACGATCATGCAGGGCCTTGGGCGACGCTGTCGGTGGCTGCTGACCCGGCGGCCGCCCGGCTGGGGCACCCGGAGCGGCCAGCGGCGCTGGTTCCAGGCGCTGGCGGTGGGCACGGCGCTGGCGCTGACCCCGAGCGCGTGGCTGTTCGTGACGCAGTCCCACAAGATCGGCACCGTGCGGAGCGTGCCGGCCGCGCCGGTGGCCGTGGTGTTCGGCGCCGGCCTGATGGACGGCAGGCCCTCCCCGTACCTGGCGCACCGCTTGGACGCCGCGCTGGAGCTGTACCGGGCCGACAAGGTGCAGGCGATCCTGGTGACCGGGGACAACGGCACCGTCGAGTACGACGAGACCGACGCGATGCGCGGCTACCTGATCGAGCGCGGCGTGCCCGAGGTTCGGGTGGTCGGCGACTACGCGGGCTTCGACACCTGGGACTCCTGCACCCGGGCGCACCGGGTGTTCGGCGTCGACAAGGCGGTGCTGGTCAGTCAGACCTTCCACGTGCGGCGGGCGTTGGCGCTGTGCCGGGCCGCCGGGATCGACGCGTCCGGGGTCGGCGTGGAGGAGTGGCACGACACCACCTGGCACTACGGGGAGGTGCGGGAGATCGGCAGCGCGGCGAAGGCGTTCCTGAATGTGCTGGTGCGGCCCGACCCGGCGCTGCTCGGGCGGCACGAGGACGGGGTGGCGCGGGCGCTCGCCGACGCGGCGCTCGGCGGCCCGGCGCGGGACTGAGCGGGGCCGCTCCGGCGGGGGATTGTCGGTGGTGCGCGGGATGATCGAGCGGTGCGGTCCGTGCCGAGCATCATCCACCTCGACATGGACGCCTTCTTCGCGGCGGTGGAGCAGGCGTCCAAGCCGAGCCTGCGCGGAAAGCCCGTCATCGTCGGCGGCCTCGGCGGGCGCGGCGTCGTCTCCACCGCCTCCTACGAGGCGCGGAAGTTCGGCGTGCACTCGGCGATGCCGATGGCACAGGCCCGCCGGCTGTGCCCGAACGCGGCGTTCCTGACCGGCCGGTTCGAGGCGTACCGGGCCAACAGCGAGATCGTCATGGCGCTGCTGCGGGAGCGCTCCCCGCTGGTCGAGCCGCTCAGCCTGGACGAGGCGTTCGTCGACCTGGAGGCCGGGCCGTACGGGCCGGCGCTCGCCCAGGCGACGCCGGCCGAGGGCGCGCAGCTGGTGCTGGCGCTGGCCGAGGACCTGCGGGCCGACATCGTGGAGCGCACCGGGCTGACCGCCTCGGTCGGCGCCGCCGCGTCCAAGCTGATGGCGAAGATCGCCTCCGAGCGGGCCAAGCCGGACGGGCTGGTGCTGATCGAGCCGGGCTCCGAGCAGGCCGTGCTGGCGCCGATGCCGGTGCGGGCCCTGCCCGGCATCGGGCCGGCCACCGAACAGGCGCTGCGCCGGGCCGGGTTGACGACCGTCGCGGACCTGGCGGAGGCGGGGTTCGAGGAGCTGGTGGCGCTGCTCGGCAAGGCGCACGGCGCGGGTGTGTTCCAGATGGCGCTGGGGTGGGACGAGCGGCCGGTGGTGCCGGACCGGGACGCCAAGTCGGTGTCGGTGGAGGACACCTTCGAGGTGGACCTGGCGGACCGGGACCGGATCCTGCGCGAGATCGACCACCTCGCCGCGCGGTGCGTCCGCCGGCTGCGCGCGGCCGGGCGCTCCGGGCGGACGGTGGTGCTGAAGGTCCGCCGGTTCGACTTCTCCACGCTGACCCGCTCCGAGACGCTGCGCGGGCCGACGGACGACCCCGAGGTGATCGGCGCGACCGCCCGCCGGCTGGCCCTGCAGGTGGACGTCACGGGCGGCGTGCGGCTGCTCGGCGTGGGCGTCGCCCAGCTCGCCGACTTCACCCAGGAGGACCTGTTCGCGCAGCTGGAGCGGGAGGAGCGGGGGGCGGTCCCGGACGAGGGCGAGGGGGAGGCCGAGGAGGTGGGGCCGTCCGAGGCTCCGGCCGCCCGCCGCTGGTGGCCGGGCCAGGACGTGACGCACCGCGAGTTCGGCCCCGGGTGGGTGCAGGGGAGCGGCGTCGGCCGGGTGACGGTGCGCTTCGAGACGCCGTACTCGGGGCCGGGGCGGGTGCGGACGTTCTCGGTGGACGACGAGGAGCTGGAGCCGTCGGGGGCGCTCCCGCTCAGGCCCCCGGCGGAGGAGGGGCCGGCCGGCGGGCCGTGACCGGGCCCGGACGGACGGACACCCCCCGCCGATGCCCGTGGCGGGGGGTGTCCGTCGGTACTCGCGTGTGTCCAGTACGCGAGGGACGCCGTCAGGCGTCGGTCTTGGCGAGCGCCGGCGCGGGCTGCTCGGAGGGGGTGGCGGCGGCCTTGATGCGGCGGATGCCGAACGGGACGACCGCGGCGACCAGGCACATCGCGCCGGCCACCCAGAAGGCGTGCCGGTAGGCGTCCAGGGTCGGCAGCTGCACGGGGATCGGCAGCTTGAGGGTGTCGCCGGTGAGGATGGCGGCCATCACGGCGGTGCCGACGGCGCCGCCGACGGTGCGCAGGACGGCGTTCATGCCGTTGGCGATGCCGGACTGCTCGGCGGGCACGGCGCCGTTGATGTAGGCCGGCATGGCCGCGTAGGCCAGGCCGACGCCGAGGCCGAAGACGGCGGAGGAGAAGTAGACGTCGAACTCGGCGTCGTGACGCACCGCCAGGTAGGCCATCGCGACGGCGCCGAGCAGGCCGCCCAGGACCAGCGGCAGGCGCGGGCCGCGGCGGGCGATCAGCAGCGCGCCGAGCGGGGCGGCGACCATGGAGCCGATCGCGGACGGCAGCAGCATGATGCCGGCGTGCAGGACGGTGGCGGTGAAGCCGTAGTGGGCCAGCTTCTCCGGGGTCTGCGCGAAGTTGCTGATCACCATGAACGAGCCGTACATGCCGAAGCCGATCAGCAGGCCGGCGATGTTGGTGAACGCGACGGCCGGGCGGGCCATCATCGACAGGTCGACCAGCGGGTGCGAGACCTTCGACTCGACCAGCAGCCACAGCAGGGCGACGACCGCGGCGACGGCGAACAGGCCGAGGGTGCGGTTGGAGGTCCAGCCCCACTCGTTGCCGCGGCTGACGGCGATCAGCAGCGCGGACAGCCAGCCGGCCAGGGTGAGTGCGCCGAGCGGGTCGGCGCCGCCCTCCTTGTCGACGACCGGGTCGGCGGGCACCCGCACGATCACCAGGACGACCGCGAGCAGGGCGAAGACCAGGCCCATCCAGAAGATCGACTTGTAGCTCCAGTGCTCCAGCAGCAGGCCGGTGGCGACCAGGCCGAGGCCGGAGCCGACGCCCATGGAGGCGGAGATGGCGGCGACACCGCCGGTGACCTTCTGCTTGGGCAGTTCGTCGCGGACGATGCTGATCGCCAGCGGCAGCACGCCACCGCCCGCGCCCTGCAGCACCCGGGCGACGACCAGCCAGCCGAAGGAGTGGGTGGCGACCGCGAGGCCGGAGCCGATGACCAGGCCGGCCAGCGAGACCAGCAGCATCGGCTTGCGGCCGCGCAGGTCGCCGAAGCGGCCGAGCAGCGGGGTGAGGACCGCCGCGGACAGCAGGTTGGCGGTCATCAGCCAGGTGATGTCGGAACCCGAGACCTTCAGCTCGCGGGCCAGCCCCGGAAGGATCGGGACGACCGCGGTCTGCACCACGCTGTACGCCAGCATGGCGAGGATCAGCGCGGGCAGGACCCTGGCGCTGGTGGGCTGGGCGGCCGTGGCGGTGGGCTGTGGTGCCTCACTCACGGGAAATCCTCCGGGTGCTTCAGTCAGGCGATAGTGCAGGAACTGAAGTAACGATGTCGGGAGATGCTTCAATCTGTCAAATATCTAATGGTGAAGCTTTGGCAAAGTCGGAGCCCCGGTCCGCACGGGCGGACCGGGGCCGGGAGTTGGCGCACCGTCAGGCGCGCGAGGACGCCTCAGGCCGAGCGCATCGGCTCCGGACGGGCCTGCCCCGGGCCGTCGCCGTTCGCCGGCGACGACGGGCGGTGCGGCTGCGGGTGCTCGTCGGCGTGCCCGGCCGCCGGGGACTGCGGCTGCGCGTTCCACGGCTGCCGCTGCCGCGCCCGGCCGTCCGCGCCGTCCGCCGCGTCCTGCACCTCGACGTGCTCCCGCCGCAGCTCCTCGCGGACCACCTCCTCCTCGGTGTACCGCTCCACCACCAGCCGCACCCGCTCCACCGGCGCCAGGTACTTGCGCACCACCGGGCGCTCCTCGTGCAGCGTGACCTCCTCGACCGCCTCGGCGATCTCCTGGTCGGACAGCGCCGCCCGCTCCGCCTCCGACACCGGGATCCGCTCCACCCGCACCCGCTCGCGGACCACCGGCACCCGGCGCTCCACCGCCTCGGTGGTCACGTACTTGCGCAGCCGGGCGGTGCCGACCGGGTGCCACTCGGTGGTGACCTCCAGGCGCTCCTCGCGGCAGGTGATCTCCACCGGCGGCGTCCGCTCGGCCTGCCCGGCCGCCCCGCCGGACGGCTTCGACCGCTCCGGGCCGGCCTTCGGAGCGGCGTCCTTCGCCGCGCCCTCTCCCGACGTGCCGGTCTTCGCGTCGGCGTCCTTCGGCGCGGTGTCCTTCGGTGCGGCGTCCTTCGGTGCGGCGTCCTTCGGGCCGGTGTACGGGCTGAACGCGACGGGCGCGGCCGGGGCGGTGGGCGCGGGGGCCGGGCGGTGGACCGGGTCGGGGGAGGAGGCGACGGTGCCGAAGTCGCGGTCGGCGGCCGGCTCCGGCCGCGGGCGCTCCTTCGCGGCCGGCTCGCTCCTCCCGGCAGCGGCAGCGGCAGCGGCGGCGGCCGCCGGGGCGGGCGCCGGGCGGACGCTCTCCGCGGGCTCGTCGTCGCTGCTGTCCAGCCCGTAGTAGCGGTACAGCTGGAGCTCCTGGGCCGGCGACAGGTGCTGGCCGACCCCGAAGTCCGGGGACTCCTTGATCAGCGACTTGTCGTACGGGACGCGCAGCTCGTCGTCCGCGAACTCGCTGGTGGCCAGCGGGACGAAGGCGTCCCGGCCGAAGATCCCGGTCCGGACGGCGGCCCACTCCGGCTCGCCGGTGGCGTCGTCCAGGTAGACCTCGTCGACCGTGCCGATCTTGTCACCGTTGCGGTCCACCGCCTTGTGCCCGATCAGGTCGCGCGGATCGATGTCGGTCTGCACGCTGTCCTCCAGTGCTGCTGCTCCTGAGGGCCCGTCGGAGGAGCGGCCGGAGGAGCGTGCCGGGCCGCCACTTCACACCAAAAGGCACGTAACGGACGGTGGCACTCGCAGGGCGGCCGTCCGGGGCGGATCACACCGCCGTACCGGTGATTGCGCAGGTCCGCGCTGGTACCCTGGGCGGCGACCGCCGAGCCCGCTCGGGAGAGTCCCGGCCCCGCCGAACAGGGGGTTGCGGGACGCCGAAGGAGCAACCCCTCCCCGGAATCTCTCAGGCATCCGTACCGAGCAGGATCAGGTCACTCTGGAAAGCAGGGCAGACCGTCGGCACCGAAGCCGCCGGACACTGACCTCGCCGACGGTGCAAGCCGACCGGGCCACCACCCGGGCGCGCGAAGCTCTCAGGTACCGATGACAGAGGGGGAGGCTGACGGGTTCGTACGCCCGGACGCTCCTGCGGCGGCCGGTCGGCGTGCGTCCCACCGCCGGTCCGCGACCAGGAGGCCCGACCCCCATGAACGCCCAGCCGACGCTCAGCGACCTTGAGCAGGCCAGCCCCTTCGAGCACCGCCACATCGGTCCCGACAGCGACGCCCAGCAGAAGATGCTGGCCCAGGTCGGCTACTGCACGCTGGACGAGCTGTCCGCCGCCGCCGTGCCGGACGCCATCCGCAGCCTCACCGCACTCGGCCTGCCCGCCGGCCGCAGCGAGGCCCAGGTCCTCGCCGAACTGCGCGAGCTGGCCGGCCGCAACCAGGTCCTCACCTCGATGATCGGCCTCGGCTACTACGGCACCTTCACCCCGCCGGTCATCCTGCGCAACGTCCTCGAGAACCCCGCCTGGTACACCGCCTACACCCCGTACCAGCCGGAGATCTCCCAGGGCCGCCTGGAGGCCCTGCTCAACTTCCAGACCATGGTCTCCGACCTGACCGGCCTGGCCACCTCCGGCTCCTCGCTGCTCGACGAGGGCACCGCCGCCGCCGAGGCGATGGCCCTCGCCCGGCGCGTCACCAAGGTCAAGGGCGGCGTCTTCCTGGTCGACGCCGACACCCTCCCGCAGACCCTCGCCGTGATCGAGACCCGCGCCGAACCGACCGGCGTCGAGGTCGTCACCGCGGACCTGTCGAACGGCATCCCCGCCGAGATCGCCGAGCGCGGCGTGTTCGGCGTGCTGCTCCAGTACCCCGGCGCGTCCGGCGCGGTGCGCGAGATCAAGCCCGTCATCGAGCAGGCCCACCAGCTCGGCGCGGTCGTCGCCGTCGCCGCCGACCTGCTGGCCCTCACCCTGCTGCGCTCGCCCGGCGAGCTCGGCGCCGACATCGCCTGCGGCACCTCCCAGCGCTTCGGCGTCCCGATGGGCTTCGGCGGCCCGCACGCCGGCTACCTCGCCGTGCGCGCCGAGTACGCCCGCAACCTGCCCGGCCGCCTGGTCGGCGTCTCCGTCGACGCCGACGGCAACCGCGCCTACCGGCTCGCCCTGCAGACCCGCGAGCAGCACATCCGCCGCGAGAAGGCCACCTCCAACATCTGCACGGCGCAGGTGCTGCTCGCCGTGATGGCGTCCATGTACGCCGTCTACCACGGCCCCGACGGCCTCGCCGACATCGCCCGCCGCACCCACCGCTACGCCGCCGCGCTCGCCGCCGGCCTGCGCGCCGGCGGCGTCGAGCTCGCCCACGACGCGTTCTTCGACACCGTCACCGCCGTCGTCCCGGGCCGCGCGGACGAGGTCGTCGCCGCCGCGCTGGCCGGCGGCGTGAACGTCCACCGGGTCGACGCCGACCGCGTCTCGGTCTCCTGCGACGAGACCACCACCCGCGAGCACCTGGCCGCCGTGTTCGCCGCGTTCGGCGTGACCGCGGAGATCGCCGAGGACGCGGACGCGCTCCCGGCCGGACTGCTGCGCGAGGACGAGTACCTCACCCACCCGGTGTTCCACAGCCACCGCTCCGAGACCGCCATGCTGCGCTACCTGCGCCGCCTGTCGGACCGCGACTACGCGCTCGACCGCGGCATGATCCCGCTGGGCTCCTGCACCATGAAGCTCAACGCGACCACCGAGATGGAGCCGATCACCTGGCCCGAGTTCGGCCAGCTGCACCCGTTCGCGCCGGTCGACCAGGCCGCCGGCTTCCTGACCCTCATCCGGGAACTGGAGCAGCAGCTCGTCGAGGTCACCGGCTACGACGCGGTCTCCATCCAGCCGAACGCCGGCTCGCAGGGCGAACTGGCCGGCCTGCTGGCCGTCCGCGCCTACCACCGGGCCAACGGCGACACCCAGCGCGACGTCTGCCTGATCCCGTCCTCCGCGCACGGCACCAACGCGGCCTCCGCGGCGATGGCCGGCATGCGGGTCGTCGTGGTGAAGACGCTGGCCGACGGCGACGTGGACGTCGAGGACCTCAAGGCCAAGATCGAGCAGCACCGCGAGCAGCTCGCCGTGCTGATGGTCACCTACCCGTCCACCCACGGCGTGTTCGAGACCCAGATCACCGACATCTGCGCGCTCGTCCACGAGGCCGGCGGCCAGGTGTACGTCGACGGCGCCAACCTGAACGCGCTGGTCGGCCTCGCCAAGCCCGGCAAGTTCGGCGCGGACGTCTCGCACCTCAACCTGCACAAGACCTTCTGCATCCCGCACGGCGGCGGCGGCCCCGGCGTCGGCCCGGTCGCGGTCCGCGCGCACCTCGCGCCGTACCTGCCCAACCACCCGCTGCAGAGCGAGGCCGGCCCCGCGACCGGCGTCGGCCCGATCTCGGCCGCGCCGTGGGGCTCCGCGGCGATCCTTCCGATCTCCTGGTCGTACGTGCGCCTGATGGGCGGCGAGGGCCTCAAGCGCGCCACCCAGGTGGCCGTCCTGAACGCCAACTACATCGCCAAGCGGCTCGCCCCGCACTACCCGGTGCTGTACACCGGCCCCGGCGGGCTGGTCGCGCACGAGTGCATCATCGACCTGCGGCCGCTCAGCAAGGAGACCGGCGTCAGCGTCGACGACATCGCGAAGCGACTCATCGACTACGGCTTCCACGCGCCGACCATGTCGTTCCCGGTCGCCGGCACGCTGATGATCGAGCCGACCGAGTCCGAGGACCTGCACGAGATCGACCGCTTCTGCGAGGCGATGATCGCCATCCGCGGCGAGATCGAGAAGGTCGGCGCGGGCGAGTGGGCGGCGGACGACAACCCGCTGCGCAACGCCCCGCACACCGCGGCGATGCTGACCGGCGAGTGGGCGCACCCCTACACCCGCGAAGAGGCCGTCTTCCCGGCGGGCGTCAACCCGGCGGACAAGTACTGGCCGGCGGTGCGACGCATCGACGGCGCGTACGGCGACCGGAACCTGGTGTGCTCCTGCCCGCCGCTGGACGAGTACGACGCCTGAGCGGTGACCGCGTAGCGCAGAAAGCCGCCCGCCGGGGGAGCTCCCCTGGTAGGCGGCTTTCGGGCGTTGGGGCCGTTCGCTGCGCGCAGTTCCCCGCGCCCCCTGGTGGGGCGGGGAGGGGGCGGAGAGCGGAAGGGCCGCCCGGTCCGAGGGGAGTTCCCCCGGCGGGCGGCTTTCGAGGTGTTGAGGGCCTTTCGCTGCGCGCAGTTCCCCGCGCCCCTGGTGGGGCGGGGAGGGGGCGGAGAGCGGAAAGGCCGCCCGGTCCGAGGGGAGTTCTCTCGGTGGGCGGCCTTTCGTCGGGGCCGGGTCAGGAGTAGACGGGGCCCGTGAACTTCTCGCCGGGGCCGGAGCCGGGGGCGTCGGGGACGAGGGAGGCTTCGCGGAAGGCGAGCTGGAGGGAGCGGAGGCCGTCGCGGAGGGGGGCGGCGTGGAAGTTGGAGATCTCGGGGGCGCCGGCGGTGACCAGGCCGGCGAGGGCGGTGATCAGCTTGCGGGCCTCGTCGAGGTCCTTGTCGGCTTCGCCGCCCTCGGCCAGGCCGCACTTGACGGCGGCGGCGCTCATCAGGTGGACCGCGACGGTGGTGATCACCTCGACGGCGGGGACCTCGGCGATGTCGCGGGTCAGGTCGTCGAAGCCGACGCCCTCGCCGGACTCGGGGGTGTGGTCGTGGTCGGGCTGGCTGGTCACGGTGTCACTCCGGGATGCTGGTGCGAAAGCGCAGTACAAAGGGAGCGTACAAGGCGGGCGGAGGCGGGTCGGAATACCGGTCGGCCCCGGAACGCTGGTATGCTTCGAGACTGACCGGCCAGGAATCCGTCGAGGATGCCCGGCCAGCAAGTGGAGGCTCCACTTCAGGAGGCCCGAGAGGGCAACCGCGACAGTCTCCCACCCGAGCGGCCGAAGGGTCGACGGGTCCGGTCCGTGGCGAGCGCCGGAAGGATTGCCCGCCGCCAGTGGTGTCCGTCAGGGCATCCCGGAACGTGTGGAGCCCCGCCTGTACCGTGCGGGGCTTTTTTCGTGCGTTCGGTGCTCCTGCCAGACGGCAGTGGCAGCGGAGCATGAATGAAGCCCCGCCCAGTGGTCGAAACCACTACGTGCGACCGCCGTCCGACGGCCGCATCGAAGAAGGTGCAACCGAGGAGGCCCCATCAGCACCGAGCCCCGCATCAACGACCGGATTCGCGTCCCCGAGGTGCGACTCGTCGGTCCCAGCGGCGAGCAGGTCGGCATCGTCCCGCTCGCGAAGGCGCTGGAGCTTGCCCAGGAGTACGACCTGGACCTGGTCGAGGTCGCCGCCACGGCGCGCCCGCCGGTGTGCAAGCTCATGGACTACGGCAAGTTCAAGTACGAGTCGGCCATGAAGGCCCGTGAGGCGCGCAAGAACCAGGCGCACACGGTCATCAAGGAGATGAAGCTCCGGCCGAAGATCGACCCGCACGACTATGACACCAAGAAGGGTCACGTCGTCCGGTTCCTCAAGCAGGGCGACAAGGTCAAGATCACGATCATGTTCCGCGGTCGTGAGCAGTCCCGCCCCGAGCTGGGCTTCCGACTGCTGCAGCGGCTCGCGGAGGACGTCCAGGAGCTCGGCTTCGTGGAGTCCGCGGCCAAGCAGGACGGCCGAAACATGATCATGGTTCTCGGCCCGCACAAGAAGAAGACCGAGGCGATGGCCGAGGCCCGCGCCGCCGCCGACGCCCGCAAGGCGGAGCGGCAGGGTCGCGGCCCGGTCGCGGAGCAGGCGGACGAGGAGGCGGAGGCGGTCGAGCAGACCGAGACCGCCGAGCAGGCCGCCGAGACCGCCGAGGTCGAGCAGCCCGCCGAGACCGCCCAGGACGCCTGAGCCTTCGGGCTCGGAATCCGGACGGGACCGGCACCGGACCCGGGGCATCCGCCCCGGCGACGAGATCCATCCAGTTCCGGCCCGCACCCCCGGGGTGCGGGCCGCGAACGGACCGACGAGGAGATACGGCGACATGCCGAAGCAGAAGACGCACAGCGGCGCCAGCAAGCGCTTCAAGATCACTGGCTCCGGGAAGGTGCTGCGCGAGCGTGCCGGCCGTCGCCACCTGCTTGAGCACAAGCCCTCGACGCTGACCCGCAAGCTGGCCGGCAACGCCGAGATGGCCCCCGGCGACGCCAAGAAGATCAAGAAGCTTCTCGGCAAGTGATCGCCCGCCCGCGGCCACGCTGCGGGCACAGCTGATCCTTACCGACCGAATCGAATAACGGACCGGCGGCACGAACCCGGGGTCCGGAACCAAGGAGTAATGAAGTGGCACGCGTCAAGCGGGCAGTGAACGCCCACAAGAAGCGCCGGGTCATCCTGGAGCGCGCCTCCGGCTACCGCGGCCAGCGCTCGCGCCTGTACCGCAAGGCCAAGGAGCAGGTCACCCACTCGCTCGTTTACAACTTCAACGACCGCAAGAAGCGCAAGGGCGACTTCCGTCAGCTGTGGATCCAGCGCATCAACGCCGCTGCCCGCGCCAACGGCATGACCTACAACCGCTTCGTGCAGGGCCTGAAGGCCGCCGGCGTCGAGATCGACCGCAAGATGCTCGCCGAGCTCGCGGTCAACGACACCGTCGCGTTCCACGCGCTGGTCGAGGTCGCCCAGAAGGCGCTGCCGGAGGACGTCAACGCCCCCAAGGTCGCCGCCTGATCCAGGCCGTGCCCTGACTTGCTTTTCCCGGACCCGCAGGCCGACCGGCCTGCGGGTCCGTGCGTTACCGCGCCGCCTGTCCGCCCGCCCCTCCGTGACGAAGAACGTGAGCATGAGCACCGAGACCCCCCTGCTGACCTCCCTGCGCTCCCCGCGCGTCGTCGCCGCCCGCCGCCTGGCCAAGCGCAACCAGCGGAGCAAGGAGCGGCGTTTCCTGGCCGAGGGCCCGCAGGCGGTGCGGGAAGCGGTGGCGTTCGGGCGGCTGCCCGGCGGGGAGCACGCCGTGGTGGAGGTGTACCTGACCCGGGAGGCCGCCGAGCGGCACGCCGAGATCGTCGCCGCCGCGCGCACCGAGGGCCTGCCGGTGCTGACCGCCACCGAGGAGGTGATCGCGGAGATCTGCGACACCGTCACCCCGCAGGGCATCGTCGCGCTGTGCCGGTTCATCGACACCCCGTTCGAGCAGGTGCTGGCGGCCCGGCCGAAGCTGGTCGCGGTGCTCGCGCACGTGCGCGACCCCGGGAACGCGGGCACCGTGCTGCGCACCGCGGACGCGGCCGGCGCGGACGCGGTGGTGCTGACCGACGCGTCGGTGGACCCGTACAACCCGAAGGCGGTGCGGGCGTCGGTGGGCAGCCTGTTCCACCTGCCGGTGGCGACCGGGGTGCCGGTGCAGGAGGCGGTGACGCGGCTGCGCGAGGCCGGGGTGCGGGTGCTGGCCGCGGACGGCGCCGGGCAGCGGGACCTGGACCAGGAACTGGACGAGGGCAGCCTCGAAGGGCCGTGCGCGTGGGTGTTCGGCAACGAGGCGTGGGGCCTGCCGGAGGAGACCCGGGCGCTGGCGGACGAGGTGGTGCGCGTCCCCATCCACGGGCACGCGGAGAGCTTGAATCTCGCCACGGCCGCCGCCGTGTGCCTGTACGCCTCCGCGCGCGCCCAGCGCTCCCCCGGCGGGTGTCGCGGCACGGCCTGAGCGCGCTAGGGTCGGTCCTCAAAGCCGGTACGGGGCGGGGGAGGACACCCATGGGCGGCGACGACGGCTTGGCGACCCTGGAACCGGACGACCTGCCGGACGGGCTGGTGGTCGCGGACGAGCGGGGCCGGGTGGTGGTCTTCAACCGGGCCGCCGAGCGGATCACCGGCCGTTCCGCGCACTGCGCGATCGGCGTGGAGCTGGAACGCGCACTGCCGCTGGAGGACCTCGACGGGCGGCGCTGGTGGCAGCTGACCGACCCGTACGGCGGGCTGGCGGTGCGCACCGGGCAGCCGGAGCGGAACCTGCTGCTGCCCGGCGGGCGCGAGGTGCTGGTGTGCGCCCGCTACGTGCGGGAGCGGCCGGGCGGGCCGGTGCGGCGGGTGGTGGTGACGCTGCGCGGCACCGAGGCGCGCCGGCGCACCGAGCGCAGCCACGCCGAGCTGATCGCGACGGTCGCGCACGAGCTGCGCTCACCGCTGACCAGCGTGAAGGGGTTCACGGCGACGCTGCTGGCGAAGTGGGAGCGCTTCAACGACGGCCAGAAGCGGGTGATGCTGGAGACCGTGGACGCGGACGCGGACCGGGTGACCCGGCTGATCGCCGAGCTGCTGGACATCTCGCGGATCGACGCGGGCCGGCTGGAGATCCGCCGCCAGCGCCTGGACCTGGCGGCGGCGGTGCGCCGGCACGTGGAGGGCAAGGTCGCGGCGGGCATCCCCGAGGACCGGTTCGACATCCGGGTGGCGGGGCCGCCGACCGAGCAGTGGGGCGACCCGGACAAGATCGACCAGGTGCTGGCGAACCTGCTGGAGAACGCGGTCCGGCACGGCGAGGGCACGGTGACGATCGAGGTGGGGCCGGCGAAGGACGTGGTGGAGGCCGCCGGGTCGCCGCCGCGGACGATCGAGGGCACCGCCGTCACCGTCAGCGACCAGGGCGCGGGCATCGCGGAGGAGGCGATGCCGCGGGTGTTCACCCGGTTCTGGCGGGGTTCGAAGCGCGGCGGGACGGGCCTGGGCCTGTACATCGTGAAGGGCATCGTGGAGGCGCACGGCGGGGTGATCCGGATCAGCCGGGCGGAGGGCGGCGGGGCCAGGTTCCGGTTCGTGCTGCCGGCGGGCGTCCCCGACTTCATGCTCTGACGGCTCCCGGTGCTTCCGCTGCGCGGTCGCCCCACGTGGCCGGTCGCGGCCTGCGACTACACTCGACCCTTGGCGTTCTCGCGGACGCCCGGCGAGGCAGCAGACCTGATCACGAGCAGGAGCACGGGAAGCATAGAGATGTCGGCACCCAACAAGTCGTACGACCCGGTCGAGGTCGAGGCCCTCAAGCCCGAGGTGGTGGAACAGGCCCGGGACGAGGCGATCGCCGCCTTCGCCGCCGCCGCCGACCTCGACGAGCTCAAGCAGGCGAAGGTCGCGCACACCGGCGACCGCTCCCCGCTGTCGCTCGCCAACCGTGAGATCGGTGCGCTCCCGCCGCAGGCCAAGGCCGCCGCGGGCAAGCTGATCGGGCAGGCCCGCGGAGCCGTGAACCAGGCCCTCGCGAAGCGGCAGGCCGAGCTGGAGGCGGAGCGCGACGCCCGGGTGCTGGTCGAGGAGGCGGTGGACGTCACGCTGCCCTACGGCCGCGTCCCGCGCGGTGCCCGGCACCCGCTGACCACGCTGGCCGAGCGCATCGAGGACACCTTCGTCGCGATGGGCTACCAGGTGGCGTCCGGCCCCGAGGTCGAGGCGGAGTGGCTGAACTTCGACGCCCTCAACCTGCACGCCGACCACCCGGCCCGCTCGATGCAGGACACCTTCTTCGTCGAGGCCCCGGACGGCTCCGCGGACTCCGGCATGGTGCTGCGCACCCAGACCTCGCCGGTGCAGATCCGGGCGATGCTGGCCGGCGAGCCGCCGCTGTACGCGGTCTCCCCGGGCCGGGTGTACCGGACCGACGAGCTGGACGCCACGCACACCCCGGTGTTCCGCCAGGTCGAGGCGATCGCGGTGGACGAGGGCATCACCTTCGGCCACCTGAAGGGCACCATCGAGGTGCTGGTGGAGAAGCTGATCGGCGGCGGCCTGGAGCTGCGCTGGCGGCCCTCCTACTTCCCGTTCACCGAGCCCAGCGCCGAGATCGACCTGCAGTGCTTCGTGTGCCGCGGCGCCTCGGTGGGCAACCCGGACCGCCCGTGCCGGACCTGCTCCTCGGAGGGCTGGATCGAGCTGGGCGGCTGCGGCGTCGTCAACCCGCGGGTGCTGGTCGCCGCGGGCATCGACCCGAACCGCTACAGCGGGTTCGCGTTCGGCCTGGGCCTGGAGCGGATCCTGATGAACCGTCACAACGTCGCCGACATGCGCGACATGGTCGAGGGTGACGTCCGCTTCACCCTCCCGTTCGGGATGGAGATCTGATGCGCGTCCCGCTTTCCTGGCTGCGCGAGTACGTCGACCTGCCGGCGGGCGAGACCGGACGCGACGTCGCGGCCCGGCTGGTCCGCGCGGGTCTCGAGGTCGAGACGGTCGAGCAGCTCGGCACCGACATCAAGGGCCCGCTGGTGGTCGGCGAGGTGCTGTCGATCGACGAGCTGTCCGGCTTCAAGAAGCCGATCCGGCACTGCTTCGTCAACGTCGGCAACGCCAACGGCACCGGTGAGCCGCAGGAGATCGTCTGCGGCGCGACCAACTTCCAGGTCGGCGACAAGGTCGTGGTGATCCTGCCCGGCGGCGTGCTGCCCGGCCCGTTCCCGATCTCCGCCCGGCAGACCTACGGCCACACCTCGGCCGGCATGATCTGCTCCGCCCGCGAGCTCGGCATGGGCGACGACCACAACGGCATCATCGTGCTGCCGCCGGAGTACGAGCCCGGCACCGACGCGATCGAGCTGCTGCAGCTGGTCGACGAGGTGCTCGACATCGCGGTCACCCCGGACCGCGGCTACTGCCTGTCGATGCGCGGCGTGGCCCGCGAGGCCGCCGCCGCGTACGGCCTGCCGCTGGCCGACCCGGCGCTGCTGGACGTGCCGCCGGCGAACTCGTACGGCTACCTGGTGAAGGTCGCCGACCCGGTGGGCTGCGACCGGTTCGTGGCGCGCACCGTCACCGGTGTGAACCCGGCCGCGCAGTCGCCGATCTGGCTGCAGCGCCGCCTGCAGAAGTCGGGGATCCGCCCGATCTCGCTGGCCGTCGACATCACCAACTACGTGATGCTGGAGGTCGGCCAGCCGCTGCACGCGTACGACCGCGAGCGGGTGGACGGGCCGATCCAGGTCCGTCGGGCCGCCGAGGGCGAGACGCTGACCACGCTGGACGGCGTGAAGCGCAAGCTGTCCGTCGAGGACCTGCTGATCTGCGACAACACCGGCCCGATCGGCCTGGCCGGCGTGATGGGCGGGGCGACCACCGAGATCCTCGACCCGGTCACCGACCCGGAGACCGGCGTCGTCACCGGCACCACCGAGATCATCGTCGAGGCCGCGCACTTCGAGCCGGTCGCGATCGCCCGCGCCGCGAAGCGCCACAAGCTGCCCTCCGAGGCGTCGAAGCGCTTCGAGCGCGGCGTCGATCCGGAGGCCGCCCGGGCCGCCGCGCAGCGCGCCGTGGACCTGCTGGTGCTGATCGCCGGCGGTACCGCCGAGGCTGGGGTGACGGACATCGCCGCCCCGCACCCGGTGCGCACCATCTCGATCGACGCGGACCTGCCCGACCGGGTCGCCGGCGCCGAGTACGGCCGCGAGACCGTCACCCGCCGCCTGCAGGAGGTCGGCTGCACGGTCGTCGGCGCGGACGTCCTGGAGGTCACCCCGCCGTCCTGGCGGCCCGACCTGACGGACCCGTACGACCTGGTCGAGGAGGTCGTCCGGCTGGAGGGCTACGACAACGTGCCCGCCCGGATGCCCACCACGCCGCCCGGCCGCGGCCTGTCCGAGGCGCAGCGCTTCCACCGCCGGGTGGGCGTGGCGCTGGCCGGCGCCGGCTACGTGGAGATCAACGCGTACCCGTTCGTCGGCGAGGCCGCGTTCGACGGCCTGGGCCTGGACGCGGACGACGCGCGCCGCCGGGTCGTGAAGCTGGTCAACCCGCTGAACGACGCCGAGCCGGCGCTGCGCACCACGCTGCTGCCGGGTCTGCTGGGCGCGCTGCGCCGCAACGTGGGCCGCGGCAACACCGACCTGGCGCTGTTCGAGACGGGCACGGTGTTCCTGCCGAAGGCGGAGCCGAAGGTCGCGCCGCGGCTGCCGGTGGACCGTCGGCCCACCGAGGAGCAGCTGGCCGAGCTGAACGCGGCGCTGCCGGAGCAGCCGCGGCGGGTCGCGGTCGCGCTGACCGGTGAGCGGCTGCCGTCGGGCTGGTGGGGCAAGGGTGCGCCGTCCGGCTGGGCGGACGCGATCGAGGCGGCCCGCACGGTCGCCGCGGCCGCGGGCGTGGAGCTGACGGTCCGCCAGGCGCAGTACGCGCCGTGGCACCCGGGCCGGTGCGCGGAGCTGCTGGTCGGCGACGAGGTCGTGGGCCACGCGGGCGAGCTGCACCCGCGGGTGATCAAGGCGATGCACCTGCCGGAGCGGACCTCCGCGATGGAGCTCGACCTCGACCTGGTGTTCGAGGACGGCCGCCGGGTGTCCGGCCCGCCGGTGTCGGCGTACCCGGTGGCGACGCAGGACGTGGCGCTGATCGTGGACGCGGGCGTGCACGCGGCGGACGTGGAGTCGGCGCTGCGCGAGGGCGCGGGCGAACTGCTGGAGTCGCTGCGGCTGTTCGACGTGTTCACGGGCGAGCAGGCGGGCGAGGGCAAGAAGTCGCTGGCGTACACGCTGCGCTTCCGGGCCACCGACCGGACGCTGACCGCGGACGAGGCGTCGGCGGCCCGCGAGTCGGCGGTCGCGGTGGCCGCCGAGCGCACCGGCGCGGTGCTGCGCGGGGCCTGACGGTACGACAGGAGCCCCGCCGGGCCCGGGACTCGAAGGT
>NZ_JBHWDS010000081.1:0-27366 GCF_042734615.1 Kitasatospora sp. NPDC059646 | reverse complement strand
CCCCCGGTGCGGGCGGCGCGGGGTCGGGCGGCGCGGCGGCCTCGCCGGGGGCCGGGACGGCCGGGCAGCAGACGGGCCGTCAGATCGCCTACCAGGCGCGGCTGACCGTCAAGGTGAACGCCCTGGAGCCGGCCCGCGACAAGGCCGTCGACCTGGTGGTGCAGGCCGGCGGCTACGTGTCGGCCGAGAGCCGGCGCGGCGCGGGCGACGGCGCGGAGGCCACCCTGACGCTGAAGGTGCCGTCCGAGTCGTACCAGCGGACCCTGGACGCGCTCGGCGGCCTCGGCCAGCGACTCGGCCTGACCAGCCAGGCGGACGACCTGACCGGGCAGATCGCGGACGTGGACAGCCGGGTGAAGTCGATGCGGGCCAGCGTGGACCGGGTCCGGGCGCTGATGGCGGAGGCGAAGACGCTGTCCGAAGTGGTGTCGCTGGAGAGCGAACTGACCCGCCGCGAGTCCGACCTGGAGGCGCTGGAGCGCCAGCAGCAGGAGTTGACCGCCCGCACCTCGCTGTCCACGGTGTCGCTGGAGCTGCTGACGGACAGTCAGCGGCCCACCGGCGCGGCGGTGAAGCACAAGGACGGCTTCTGGGCGTCCGTCGGCAAGGCCCTGGCCGGCGGCTGGCACGCCCTGCTCGCGGTGCTGCGCGGCCTGCTGGTGGTGCTGGCGGCCGGGGCGCCGTTCCTGCTGGTGCTGGCCCCGCTGGCGTGGCTGCTGCTCCGCCACCGCCGCAGCCGCCCGCGCCGGCCCCGTCCGCCGGCCCCCGCCCCGGCCTGGGGCGGCCTGCCGATGCCGCCCCGGCAGCCGCCGGCGGCCGCACCGGTCGACGACGCGACGGAGGACTGACCTCCACCGGTACCGGTGCGGCCGTGGCGCCCGTCCGGTGGAAGCCCGACCCGCCGCCCGCCGGAGAGACCGGCCGGGCGGCGGGTCGGGCCGTGCCGACGTCGCGTCAGCGGGCGCTGGCCTCGTGGACGAAGGCGACCAGGCGGGTCAGCGCGTCCGGGTCCATGGTCGGCATGACGCCGTGGCCGAGGTTGAAGATGTGGTGGCTGCCGCCGAGCGCCCGGGCCGCGTCCAGCACCTCGCGGGCCTTGGTCTCCACCACGTGGGTGGGGGCGTACAGCACCGCCGGGTCGAGGTTGCCCTGCAGGCCCTTGCCGGGGCCGACCCGCTTGGCGGCCTCGTCCAGGGGGACCCGCCAGTCGACGCCGACGATGTCCGCGCCGGCCTGGCCCATCAGGCCGAGCAGTTCGCCGGTGTTGACGCCGAAGTGGATCCGCGGCACCCCGTACGGCGCGACCGCGTCGAACACCTTGGCGCTGGCGGGCATCACCGAGCGGCGGTACTCGTCGGGCGCGAGCGCGCCGGCCCAGGAGTCGAACAGCTGGATCGCCGAGGCGCCCGCCTCGATCTGGATCTTCAGGAACGCCGAGGTGATCTGCGCGAGCCGGTCGACCAGCTCGGCCCACAGCTCGGGCGCGCCGTACATCATCGCCTTGGTGTTCTCGTACGACTTCGAGGGGCCGCCCTCGACCAGGTAGCTGGCCAGCGTGAACGGCGCGCCGGCGAAGCCGATCAGCGGGGTGGCGCCGAGCTCGGCGACCAGCAGGCCGACCGCCTCGGTGATGTACGGCATGTCGTCCGGCTCCAGCGGACGCAGCCGCTGCAGGTCTGCCCCGGTGCGGATCGGGTCGGCGATGACCGGGCCGACGCCGCCCTTGATCTCGACGTCGATGCCGACCGCCTTGAGCGGGACGACGATGTCGGAGAAGAAGATCGCCGCGTCCACCTTGTGCCGGCGCACCGGCTGCAGGGTGATCTCCTTGACCAGCTCCGGCCGCATGCAGGCGTCGAGCATCGGGATGCCCTCGCGCACCTTCAGGTACTCGGGCAGCGAGCGGCCGGCCTGCCGCATGAACCACACGGGGGTGTGCGGCACCGGCTCGTTGCGGGCGGCGCGCAGGAAGACGGAGTCGTACGCGGCGCCGCGGGGCCGCTGACCGGACTGGGCTGCGGGGGTCTCACTCACGCGTCACATCCTCGCACGCGGCCGCTCCCGCCCCGGCCGCCCACCAGGCAAAACGGACACCTCGGACAGCCGGGGGGCGCGCACCGGTCGCGGCCTGGCCGATTTCCGGAATTTCGGCACGCCGGGGGAACGAAAGTGCTCGGATTGCGGGCCCGCGCCGCCTAGGCTTCCGGACATGGCAGCGGTCGGCGGGCAATCCGCACAGGGTGGAGGAACGGGCAGGGAGTCGGCGCCGATCGAGTTCCGCGACGCGGTCGAGGCGCTGACCGGGGCGCGGCTGCGTCCCGAGGTACGGCTGTCCCCGCAGCCCGCCCCCCGCCGGCTGGCCCCGTACACCTTCGCGCTGTCCGCCTCGGTCGAGGTGGACGGCGAGGAGCTGGCCGACGGCACCCTGGTGCTGCTGCACGACCCGGCCGCGCCGGAGCCCTGGAACGGGGACTTCCGGGTGGTCACCATGACCCGGGCCGAGCTGGAGCCGGAGATGGCCGGCGACCCGCTGCTGTCCGAGGTCGGCTGGACCTGGCTGACGGACGCGCTGCAGGCGCACGGCGCCCGCTACGCCGAGCCGAGCGGCACGGTGACCAGGTGCCACTCGCAGTACTTCGGGGCGCTGGCCGAACGCGGCGCCTCCACCGAGATCGAGCTGCGCGCCTCCTGGACGCCCGCCGACCGCCGCTTCGAGCGGCACCTGGCGGCCTGGGCCGACCTGCTGTGCGTGTGCGCGGGCCTGCCGCCGACCGCGCTGCCGGTCGCCGACTCCGGCGGCCTCGGCGGCGTGGTGCCGATGCCGGCCCGCCGCCGGCCGCGCAACTCGCACTGAGCGCCGCCGCGACCCTTCACTGCCGCGCCCCGCACCGCCGCGGCCCTTCACCGCCGCGGCCCTTCGCCGTCCGCCGGCCCGCTCGCACTGCTGTCCGCACCGCGCGCCCCGCAGACACCCCGGGGGGACAGTCGCGCGTTCCGGTCCGGCGACCACCCGCAGGGCTGACGGAGTGTGACTTCGTAGACGCTCCCGGTCAATTAACCACCCGTTCGTGATCGCCGAGTCGCCGGAAACGATCGAATCCGTGCGATTTCCGGGCACGTCGTACCGGTCATCTGCGCGATTTGTCCGTATTGTTACTCACCAGATCGTGATCACCCGCTAAAGCCGGTCACGGTTGATGCCGAAGGTGTCAGTGACCCTTTCCAGACGCGGAACACTCCGACCGCCCCCTCGGGGTTCCGTCCGCCACTCCCCCGCAGGAGGCCCCAGGTGTCGGTCCTTCTTGAGCACCCCGCAAACGTGGTCGCCTACCGCCCGACCAAGCCCACCGCCATGGTGGTCATCGCCGATCCCCGGGTTCGGAACACGGTGACCCGGCACCTATGGGCCCTCGGCGTCCGCGACGTCATCGAGGTCTCCTCGATCGCCGAGGCACGGCCCCGGATCTCCAACCCGCGCGACATCTGCATCGCCGACGTCCACCTCCCCGACGGCTCCGGCCTGACCGTCCTGGCCGAGACCCGCGCCGCGGGCTGGCCGAACGGCCTGGCCCTGTCCGCCGCCGACGACATCGGCGCGGTCCGCTCGGCGCTGGCCGGCGGCGTCAAGGGCTACGTGGTCACCGGCACGCGCACCACCATGCCGATGCCGGGCCGTCCCGGACTGCCGATCGGCGCCGGCCTGGCCGGGCGGATGCGCCGGCCCGGGATCCCCGGCCACCACCACCCCGGCCTGCACGGTGCCCCCGGCCAGCCCGGCGCCGCGCCCGGCGCCCCGGGAGCGCCCGGCGCGCAGCCGTCCGCCTACCGCGAGCTGTCCGGCCGCGAGGTCGAGGTGCTGCGGCTGGTCGCGGAGGGCCAGTCGAACAAGGCGATCGGCGTGGCCATGGGCCTGTCGGCGCTGACGGTGAAGAGCCACCTGGCCCGCATCGCCCGCAAGCTCGGCACCGGCGACCGGGCCGGGATGGTGGCGGTCGCGCTGCGCACCGGCATCATCCACTGACCCGCATCGTCCCTGGTGGCGGCCCGGAGGAACGTTTCCTCCGGGCCGTTCCCGTTCGCCCCTGCCGTCCCGTCACCCCGGACCGAGGGCTTCCGCACCGGGCCGCCGGCACCGCCCGGCACGGGTCCGAACATGGTCCGACCAGTCGGACAACACTCCCGGCGGCGGCACACGACGTACCCTTGGGGGGTGACCGACGCCGTAGCCTCCATCCCAGAAGAGATCGCCCCGGTTCCGCTCCTCGAACCCCGGGACGGACTCCCACCGGTGGTGTCGGACCCCGAGGCGCTCGCCGCCACCATTGCGGCGTTCCGCAACGGCAGCGGCCCCGTCGCCGTCGACGCCGAACGCGCCTCCGGCTACCGCTACGGCCAGCGCGCCTACCTGATCCAGCTGCGCCGCAACGGCGCGGGCACCGCACTGATCGACCCGATCGCCTGCCCCGACCTGTCCGCGCTGGACGAGGCCATCCACGACACCGAGTGGGTCGTCCACGCCGCCACCCAGGACCTGCCCTGCCTGTTCGACGTCGGCATGCACCCCGGCGTGCTGTTCGACACCGAACTCGCCGGCCGGCTCGCCGGGTTCCCCCGGGTCGGCCTCGGCCCGATGACCGAGAACGTCCTCGGCCTGTCGCTCGCCAAGGAGCACTCCGCCGTCGACTGGTCCACCCGCCCGCTGCCCGAGCCCTGGCTCCGCTACGCCGCGCTCGACGTCGAGGTGCTGGTCGACCTGCGCGACGCGCTGGAGACCGAACTCGACCGGCAGGGCAAGCTCGACTGGGCCCACCAGGAGTTCGCCGCGCTCGCCGCCGCTCCCCGCCCCGCGCCCCGGGTCGACCCGTGGCGGCGCACCTCCCAGCTGCACAAGGTCCGCCGCCGCCGGCAGCTCGCCGTGGTCCGCGAGCTCTGGCAGACCCGCGACCGGATCGCCCGCGAACGCGACGTCTCCCCCGGCCGGGTGCTGGCCGACACCGCGATCGTCAACGCGGCCCTCGCGATGCCGCTGAACGCCCCCGCGCTGATCGCCGTCCAGGGCTTCGGGCCCCGGATCAACCGGCGCCAGCTCGACCAGTGGCTGGCCGCGATCGAGCGCGCCCGCGAGATCCCCGAGAACGCGCTGCCCTCCGCAACCGCCCCGCACGACGGGCCGCCGCCGCCGCGCGCCTGGGCCGAGAAGGACCCGGTCGCCGCGGCCCGCCTCACCGGCGCCCGCGCCGCGGTCGCCGCCCTCGCCGAGCAGCACCACCTCCCGGCGGAGAACCTGATCACCCCCGACCTGGTCCGCCGCGTCTCCTGGGAGCCCCCGGCCAACCCGGACGCCACCGCCGTCGCCGACGCCCTGCAGGCGCTCGGCGCGCGCCAGTGGCAGACCGAGCTGGTCGCGCCGGCCCTCGCGGAGGCGTTCAGGACGGCCCAGGGGTAGCGGGACGCGGCCGGGCACACCGCCCGGGGCGCGTGGGGCGCCGCACGGCCCGCCGGGGCCGGGGGCGGACCGCACGGAGCGGACGGCAGCTGCCGGCAAGGTCGCGGCGCGGGCCATGACGTGCCCGTGATCGCGGCCTTGCCGACGTGCGCCCGGTGTACCGCGCCCCTGCGGTGCGTCGTCGCTCACTTCTCCACCTCCTTGCCCGCCGTTGTTACTCGTGGGTAGATTGGTCGCGTAGCAGCGCCGCTCATGTGTGCGCTCACCCCGTCCCACTGGGAGGAGAGCCCCCGTGCCTCGTACCGCGAGGGACGTCGTCTTCGTCGACGGCGTCCGCACCCCGTTCGGCAAGGCCGGCCCGAAGGGCATGTACCACGAGACGCGGGCGGACGACCTGGTCGTCAAGTGCATCCGCGAGCTCGTGCGCCGCAACCCGAACCTGCCCGTCGAGCGGATCGACGAGGTCGCCGTCGCGGCGACCACCCAGATCGGCGACCAGGGCCTGACCATCGGCCGCACCGCCGCGCTGCTCTCGGGTCTGCCGAAGTCCGTTCCGGGCTACGCGATCGACCGGATGTGCGCGGGTGCGATGACCGCCGTCACCACCACCGCGGGCGGCATCGCCTTCGGCGCGTACGACGTGGTCGTGGCCGGCGGCGTGGAGCACATGGGCCGGCACCCGATGGGCGAGGGCGTGGACCCGAACCCGCGGTTCGTCTCCGAGAAGCTGGTCGACGAGTCCGCCCTGTTCATGGGCATGACCGCGGAGAACCTGCACGACCGCTTCCCGCACCTCACCAAGGAGCGCTGCGACGCGTACGCGGTGCGCTCGCAGGAGAAGGCGGCGAAGGCGTACGCCAACGGCGACATCCAGCCGGACCTGGTGCCGATCGCGATCCGCAACACCAACCCCGAGGTCGGCGAGACCGGCTGGGGCCTGGCGACCACGGACGAGCCGATGCGCCCGGGCACCACCATGGAGTCGCTGGCCGGCCTGAAGACCCCGTTCCGTCCGCACGGCAACATCACCGCGGGCAACGCGGCCGGCCTGAACGACGGTGCGACCGCCTCGCTGCTGGCCGCCGAGGACGTGGCCCGCGAGCTGGGCCTGCCGGTCAAGATGCGCCTGGTGAGCTACGCGTTCGCGGGCGTCGAGCCCGAGGTGATGGGCATCGGCCCGGTCCCGGCGACCGAGAAGGCGCTGGCCAAGGCCGGTCTGACCATCGACGACATCGGCGCGTTCGAGGTCAACGAGGCGTTCGCCGTCCAGGTGCTGGCGTTCCTGGACCACTACGGCATCGCGGACGACGACGAGCGGGTCAACCCGTACGGCGGCGCGATCGCGTTCGGCCACCCGCTGGCCTCCTCCGGTGTCCGCCTGATGACCCAGCTGGCCCGCCGCTTCGAGCAGCGCCCGGACGTCCGCTACGGCCTGACCACCATGTGCATCGGCTTCGGCATGGGCGGGACCGTCATCTGGGAGAACCCGCACTTCGAGGGTGGTAAGTGACCATGAGCACCACTGAGATGCTGCAGCGCGCCGCCGAGCTGTTCCCCGGCGAGGTCGTCACCACCGCGCACGTGCGCCACCTGGACCTGCCGCTGCAGGCCGGCAAGCTGGCGCTGATCACCCTGGACAACGGCTTCGACCACACCAAGCCGACCACCTTCGGCCCGGGTTCGCTGGCCAAGCTGTCCGAGGCGCTGGACCAGGTCGAGGCCGAGGCCGCCGAGGGCAAGGTGGTCGCCGTCGCGATCACCGGCAAGCCGTTCATCTTCGCGGTCGGCGCCGACCTCAAGGGCGTCGAGGTGCTCAAGGAGCACTCGGACGCGCTGGCCATCGGCAAGGGCGGCCACGACGTCTTCAAGCGGATCGCCGCGCTGCCCGTCCCCTCCTTCGCGTTCTACAACGGCGCGGCGATGGGCGGCGGCGTCGAGGTCGGCCTGCACTGCAGCTACCGGACCGTCAGCGCGGGCGTCCCGGCGTTCTCGCTGCCCGAGGTCTTCCTCGGCCTGGTCCCCGGCTGGGGCGGCTGCACGCTGCTGCCGAACCTGATCGGCCCGGCCAAGGCGGTCAAGGTCATCGTCGAGAACTCGATGGCCCAGAACAAGCAGCTCAAGGGCAAGGAGGTGTTCGAGCTCGGCATCGCGGACGCGATCTTCGAGCCGGCCGACTTCCTGGAGCAGTCGCTGCTGTGGACGGCCAAGGTGCTCAAGGGCGACGTCGTCGTCGAGCGCGAGGAGTTCGACCGCGGCAAGGCGTGGGACGACGCCGTGCTGTGGGGCCGCTGGGTCGCCGACGCCAAGGTGCACGGGGCCGCTCCGGCCGCGTACAAGGCGCTCGACATCATCCAGCAGGTCAAGGACGGCGACCTGCAGGCCGGCTTCGACGCCGAGGACGCGGCGCTGGCCGACCTGATCATGAGCGGTGAGCTGCGCGCCGGCCTGTACGCCTTCAACCTGGTGCAGCGCCGCGCGAAGAAGCCGTTCGGCGCGCCGGACAAGTCGCTGGCCCGCCCGGTCACCAAGGTCGGTGTCGTCGGCGCCGGTCTGATGGCCTCCCAGCTGGCGCTGCTGTTCGCGCGCCGCCTGGAGGTGCCGGTGGTGCTCACCGACATCGACCAGGAGCGCATCGACAAGGGCGTGGGCTACGTCCACGGCGAGATCGACAAGCTGCTGGCGAAGGGCCGCATCGGCGGCGACAAGGCCAACAAGCTGAAGGGCCTGGTCTCCGGCCACCTCGACAAGGCCGTGGCGTTCGGCGACGCGGACTTCGTCATCGAGGCCGTGTTCGAGGAGATGGGCGTCAAGCAGAAGGTGTTCGCGGAGCTGGAGGCGGTGGTCTCGCCGACCACCATCCTGGCCACCAACACCTCCTCGCTGTCGGTCACCGAGATGGCCTCCAAGCTCCAGCACCCGGAGCGCGTGGTCGGCTTCCACTTCTTCAACCCGGTCGCGATCCTCCCGCTGCTGGAGATCGTCCGGGCCGAGAAGACCGACGACGCCTCGCTGGCCACCGCGTTCGGTGTCGCCAAGAAGCTGAAGAAGACCGCGGTCCTCACCAAGGACGCCCCGGCGTTCGTGGTCAACCGCATCCTGACCCGCTTCATGGGCGAGATCCAGAACATCATCGACGAGGGCACCCCGTTCGAGACCGTCGAGGCCGCGGTGAAGCCGCTCGGCCTGCCGATGTCGCCGATCGCCCTGCTCGAACTGGTCGGCCCGGCCATCGCCCTGCACGTCTCCGAGACCCTGCACGGCGCGTTCCCGGAGCGGTTCACCGTCTCCGAGAACCTCGGCAAGGTCGTGAAGGCCGGCAAGCGCGGCTTCTACATCTGGCAGGACGGCGCCCAGGTCCTCGACCCCGAGGTCCTCGCCCTCCTCACCTTCGGCGACTCCGTCCTGACGGAGGACCAGGTCCGCGCCCGCGCCCTGGAGGCCGTCGCCCAGGAGATCGGCCTGATGCTCGACGAGGGCGTCGTCGGCGAGGCGCAGGACATCGACCTGTGCATGATCACCGGCGCCGGCTGGCCGTTCCACCTCGGCGGCATCACCCCGTACCTCGACCGCGAGGGCGTCTCCGAGCGCGTCAACGGCAAGAAGTTCCTGGCCCCGGGCCTGGCTTCGGTCCCCGCCTGACGAACCGCTGACGGGCGGCATCCCCCTCCTTCGGGACGGGGGTGCCGCCCTTCGGCGTTGTATGCTGCCGGTTCTTTTCGCCCGAAGGGGGACGGCGCGGTGCTGGTGCTGGTGCACGGCGGGTTGTGGGACGACGGGATGGACGGCGAGCGGTTCTGGGGGCGGACCGGGGTGGCCGCCGGCCTGCGGGGCGAGGGGCTGGCGGTGACGGCGCCGGACCGGGCGATGCGGGCGGGCAGTTGGGACGCGGAGGCGGAGCACCTGGCGGCGGCGCTGCCGGACCGGCCGGTGGTCCTGGTGGCGGGCTCGAACGGCTGCTCGGCGGCGGTGCGGCTGGCCCTCGCACGGCCCGGGCGGGTGCGCGGGCTGCTGCTGTGCTGGCCCGCGACGGCGGGCGACGCGCCGGTGGACGGGCGGCTGCCCGCCGAGGCGGTGCCGCTGCTCGCCGGCGGGGTGCTGCGCGGCGTCCGCGACGAGGAGTTGACGGGCCTTCGGATGCCGGTGGGGGTGCTGCCGTCGGTGCCGGAGAACCCGGTGCACCGGCGGTGGACGGCGGACGCGCTGCTGGCGCTGGTTCCGGGTGCGGTGGAGCTGCCGGGGTGCCCGGAGCCGCCGCATCCGCTGTTCCGGCCGGGGCCGCTGGTGGCCGCGGTGGCGGGGTTCGCGGCGGGGCTCAGGCGTCCTTGAGCCAGCTCTCGGTGCGGCGGTGCCGGCCGAGGCCGACGGCGTCGAACTCGTCGGGGCGGCCGTCGGCGCGGGCTCCGAGGTGGCGCAGGGCCAGCGAGATCGGGCTGCCGGTCGAGGCGGTCAGCGGGCCGAGGGCGAGGGCGCCGCGGTCCCAGACGGCGACGGACTGGTCGCCGGTGCCGCCGAAGATGTCGGCCTCGACGTACGCGACGGGACCGGTCGCGGACCAGGCGGCGAGGGTGCGGTCGAAGCCGCCCGGGAGCATCCGGAACGGGGCCAGGCCGGGGGCGCCGTCCCGGACCGCCTCGTCCAGGTCGTCGCTCATCGGGAGCAGCGCGAGGCCCTGGGCCAGCGGGACGACGCGGGTGCCGGGGAGGCCGGTCGCGGTGGCCCGGAGCAGCGTCTCGGCCGCGACCACGGCCTCCAGGTAGTAGCCCATCGTCGGCGGTCCTACTTCTTGAGGCGGTAGATGACGGTGTCTCCGGTGACGCCGACGACCTCGTAGTGGGTGGAGAGGAGGGTGGCGATGCGGGGGACCAGGTCGGGCTGGTAGGGGGCGGTGCCGGAGTCGTCGACGACCACCTCGGGGAAGCCGTTGGTGGAGATCTCGTTGTCGAACGTCTGCCAGGCCTCGTCGACGGAGTACTGCTCGCCGACCTTCTCGGTGCCCTTGCCGCCGCTGAAGTTGGTGAGGAAGCCGGCGGTGAGGTAGCGGGTGGCGGGGCGCCGGTCGGCGAGCCAGTAGACCTCGGGGTGCATGCCCCAGACCAGCAGCTTGTCCTTGGGGGTGGTCTGGGCGGCGACGGCGGTGGCGACCTCGGTGGTCTGGGTGAGGCGCTGGCCGGGCCAGAACACGGCGAGGCCGAGGAAGAAGCTGCTGGCGACGGCGGTGTAGACCAGGACGGGCCGCCAGGAGATCGCGGAGGTGGCGACGGCGCCGACGCCGAGCAGGACCAGCGGCGGCATCAGCTGGAGGTAGTAGTGGCCGAAGAAGTGGAAGCCGACGGAGACGGCGATCACGGAGGAGGCGAGCCACATCCAGAGGTCGACGGTGGATCCGTGCTCGCGGCCGCGGGCGGGGACGGGTCGTCGGCGGTGGCGCAGCCACAGGCGGTGCGCGGCGGGCAGCAGGAAGGCCAGGCCGGCGCTCATCAGGATGGCGGAGTTGCCGAGGGCGCGGCCGAGCATCTGGGGCCAGTTGGAGCCGAGCCCGGCGTAGTCGCCGGAGCCGGTGACGACCCAGAACAGGAAGCCCTTGGGCTTGGTGAGGATGACGGCGACCAGCGCTATCGGCAGGGCGAACCCGAAGCCGATCTTGGCGAGTGCGGGGGGCCAGCGGACGCCGCGGCGGCGGCTGTCCTGGAGGAGCATCCACAGCACGGGGAGCAGGACGGCGCCGCCGGTCTGCTTGGTGAGCGAGCAGAGCGCGACCGCGATGCCGGCGGCCAGCCAGCGCCGGCGCTCCGCGTAGCGGAAGGCGGCGACCATGGCGGGCAGCATGAAGACTTCGAAGGTGGCGGCCTGGGTGTCCTCGGGCGACAGCCCGATGGAGACCAGCAGGTAGAGGACGCCGGCGTAGCGTCCGGCCCGGTCGCCCCAGCGGCCGCGGGCGAGCGAGGCGAGCAGGATCGCGGTGGCGAGGTGGGCGACGATCGCGAGGGTGCGCAGCGGCCAGAGCGAGGCGGAGCCGAAGAGCGCGAAGCAGGCTTCGTAGAGCCAGGGCAGCAGCGGGGGTTTGCGGTCGACGACGGTGTCGTAGAGGACGCCGCCGTCGGCGAGCATCCGGGCCTGGGTGGCGAGGTAGCCCTCGTCGGGGCTCCACACGGGGCGCAGGAAGGACGGCAGGTGGGTCAGCGTGGCCACGACCGCGAGCAGCGGGACCAGTCTGGTCCAGTACCCGGTGCGGACGCGCTCTGGGAGGCGCTCGGCGAGGGTACGCGGGCTGCTCGTGAGGGTGTGGGACACGGGTGACAACCTACCGGGCGTGGACGGCGTAGTCAGTGACAGTCCACGAATGAGTGCGACAGTCCGACAATAAGCGCACCGTCACTGGGCCGAAGGGCGGTCCGGTGACGGTGCGCTCGGGGGATTCCGGGCGGTCAGCTCCGGGCGAAGGAGCGGGTGCTGACCAGGGCTTCGATCTTCTTGGCGATCGCCGGGGCGGTCAGCCCGATCTCCTCCAGGATCTCGCCGCGCGAGGCGTGGTCGAGGAACTCCTGCGGGATGCCGAAGTCGCGCAGCGGCACGTCCACGTCGGCGTCGCGCAGCGCCTGCGCGATCGCCGCACCGACGCCGCCGGCCCGGCCGTTGTCCTCGACGGTGACGACCAGGCGGTGCTGGGCGGCCAGGCCCGGCAGCGCGGCGTCGACCGGCTTGACCCAGCGCGGGTCGACCACGGTGCTGGTGATGCCCTGGGCGGCGAGCAGCTCGGCGGCCTCCAGGCAGAGCGGGGCCATCGCGCCGATCGAGACGATCAGCACGTCCGCGGCCTCGTCGGCGGAGCCGTCCTCGGGGCGGCGCAGCACGTCCATGCCGCCGACGGTGCCGACGGCGGGGACGGCCGGGCCGACGTTGCCCTTGGAGTAGCGGACCACGGTGGGCGCGTCGGCGACCTCGACGGCCTCGCGCAGCTGGAGCCGGACCTGCTCGGCGTCGCGCGGGGCGGCGAGCCGCAGGCCGGGGACGACCTGGAGGATCGACATGTCCCACATGCCGTTGTGGGAGGCACCGTCGGTGCCGGTGACGCCGGCCCGGTCGAGCACGAAGGTGACGCCCAGCCTGTGCAGCGCGACGTCCATCAGCACCTGGTCGAACGCCCGGTTCAGGAACGTCGCGTAGACCGCGACCACCGGGTGCAGGCCGTTGGTGGCGAGGCCGGCGGCGCACACCGCGGCGTGCTGCTCGGCGATGCCGACGTCGAAGATCCGGTCCGGGTACGCCTTGGCGAACGGCGCCAGGCCGACCGGGTGCAGCATGGCGGCGGTGATGGCGACCAGGTCGCGGCGCTCGCGGCCGAGCGCGACCATCTCCTCGCCGAACACCGACGTCCAGTCCTTGCCGGCGGTCTTGACCGGCAGGCCGGTGTCGGGGTGGATGACGCCGACCGCGTGGAAGCGGTCCTCGTCGTTGTTCTCGGCGGCGTGGTAGCCGCGGCCCTTCTCGGTGATGCAGTGCACGATGACCGGGCCGCCGAAGTTGCGGGCCTTGGTGAACGCGGACTCCAGCGCCTGCAGGTCGTGGCCGTCGATGGGGCCGAGGTACTTCAGGCCGAGGTCCTCGAACATGCCCTGCGGGGCGATGAAGTCCTTCAGGCCCTTCTTGGCGCCGTGCAGGGTGTCGAACATCGCCTGGCCGACCACGGGGGTGCGCTGCAGCGCGTCCTTGCCCCAGGACAGGAAGCGCTCGTAGCCCTGGGTGGTGCGCAGGGTGGCGAGGTGGTTGGCGAGGCCGCCGATGGTCGGCGAGTAGGACCGCTCGTTGTCGTTGACGACGATGACGATCGGCAGGTCCTGGCTGTCGGCGATGTTGTTCAGCGCCTCCCAGGCCATGCCGCCGGTGAGCGCGCCGTCGCCGATCACGGCGACCACGGGGCGGTCCTTGTGGCCCTGGATCTTGTTGGCCTTGGCGAGGCCGTCGGCGTAGCCGAGGACGGTCGAGGC
Source organism: Kitasatospora sp. NPDC059646 (assembly GCF_042734615.1). Taxonomy (NCBI): domain Bacteria; kingdom Bacillati; phylum Actinomycetota; class Actinomycetes; order Kitasatosporales; family Streptomycetaceae; genus Kitasatospora; species Kitasatospora sp. NPDC059646. The sequence continues at coordinate 13,935 of NZ_JBHWDS010000081.1, read as the reverse complement.
GTGCGAGTTCTCGATCACGTCGTGCTCGGACTCGGCGCGCGAGGGGTAGCCGGACAGGCCGCCCTTCATCTTGAGCCGGGAGAAGTCCTGACGGCCGGTCAGCAGCTTGTGGACGTAGCTCTGGTGGCCGGTGTCGAACAGGATCCGGTCGCGCGGGGAGTCGAACACCCGGTGCATGGCGATGGTCAGTTCGACCACGCCGAGGTTGGGCCCGAGGTGGCCACCGGTCTTGGAGACCTCCTCCACCAGGAAGCCGCGGATCTCCTCGGCGAGCTCCGCGAGCTGCGCGGGCGTGAGTCGATCGAGATCGCGCGGTCCCCGAATGCGGGTCAGCAGGGCCACCCGTTCCTCCTCGTCCAAGTTCTCGCGCCCGCATGGGCCCGGAGGGCGTACGCCCCGCTTGAGTCTAATGTCCATTACCCGGGCGTAGTGCGGCGGGCAACCCCGACCCCCTGTTCGGGTGGCGGGGGCGGAAAAGCGCCGAACCGCGCGACCGGCCCCGGTATGGCGGGGTGTCTGCCGGTCGCGCGGTCGCGGGTGGTGCGGGTCAGCCGCGTCCGTTGGACTTCTGGGTGCGGCGGGAGACCGAGTCCAGGACCACCGCGGCGAGCAGCACCGCGCCGGTGATCATGTACTGGATGGCCTGCTGGGCGTGGATCATGTCCAGGCCGGTGGTGATGGACTGCAGGACCAGGATGCCGAGCAGCGCCGACCACAGCTTGCCGCGGCCGCCGAACAGGCTGGTGCCGCCGATGACGGCCGCCGCGATGGCGTTCATCAGCATGGTGCCGCTGCCGAGCGACTTGTCCGCCGAGCCCTGCTGGGAGGCGATGAACAGGCCGCCGAAGCCGGCCAGGCCGGCCGAGATCATGTACACCGAGGTGCGCACCCAGGCGACGTTGATGCCGGCCCGGCGGGCCGCCTCGATGCCGCCGCCGACCGCGAAGATCTGCCGGCCGTAGGTGGTGCGGCGGAGCACGAAGTCGCCGATCGCGACGATGCCGACGAACAGCACCAGCGGCAGCGGCAGGCCGCGGTCCTGGTTGAGCATGTAGGCGACCACCAGCGCGACCACGGCGAGCGCGCCGGTGCGCAGGGCGATCTCGGCGACCGGGCGGGCCGGCAGGCCGGCGGCGCTGCGGCGGCGGGCGTCGAACAGCTGGCCGGCGGCGAACAGCGCGATGGCGAGGACCGCGAACAGCCAGGCCCAGAGGATGTCGCCGTCGCCCAGGAAGTAGGTGTCCAGGTTGGCGATGACGCCGTCGTTGAGGTTGTTGACGGTGCCGAGGTTGCCGATGACCAGGTGCTGCAGGCCGAGCCAGGCCTGCATGCCGGCCAGCGTGACCAGCAGCGCGGGCACGCCGACCTTGGAGAAGAAGAAGCCGTGCACGGCGCCCATGGCGACCGCGGCCGCGATGCCGATCAGCACCGCCAGCCACTCGTTGACGCCCTGACGGGCCGCCAGCACCGAGGAGATCGCGGCGGTGACGCCGGCGATCGAGCCGAGCGACAGGTCGATCTCGCCGAGCAGCAGCACGAAGACCACGCCGGCGGCGATCAGGCCGGGGCCGGCGATCCACTTGCTGATGTTGGTGATGTTGTCGGCGTTGAGGAAGGAGCCGGTCTTCCACTGGAAGATGGCCGCGATGATGATCAGGCCGACCACGACCGGCAGCGAGCCGATCTCGCCGCTGCGCAGCTTGCGGCCGAACTCCTCGAAGTAGCCGGCCAGGCCCTCCTTGCGGACCAGCAGGCGCGGGTCGACGGCGGGCGGGGTGGGCGTGGTGGGGGTCTCGGTGCTCACTTGGCGTCCTCCGCGATACGGGCCTGACGACGGGTCACCGCGTTGTCGGTGGCGCCGGTGATGGCGGAGATGATCTCCTCGTGCGAGGTGGTGGCCACCTCGAAGCTGCCGTTGTTGCGGCCCAGGCGGAGCACCGCGACGGTGTCCGCGACGGCCTTGACGTCGGCCATGTTGTGGCTGATCAGGATCACGCCGAGGCCGCGCTCGCGCAGCCGCTCGACCAGGTCGAGGACCTGGGCGGTCTGCTCGACGCCGAGGGCGGCGGTGGGCTCGTCCAGGATGACGATCTTCGGGTCGCCGACCAGGGCGCGGGCGATCGCGACGACCTGGCGCTGGCCGCCGGAGAGGCCGGCGATCGGGATCCGGACGCTGGGGATGCGGATCGACAGGGTGTCGAGGAGTTCGCGGGCGCGCTTCTCCATGGCGACCTCGTCCAGGGTGCCGAAGCGCTTGAGCTCGCGGCCGAGGAACAGGTTGCCGACCACGTCGAGGTTGTCGCAGAGCGCGAGGTCCTGGTAGACGGTGGCGATGCCGAGCGCCTGGGCGTCGTGCGGGCGGCCGATGGAGACCGGCTTGCCCTCCCACTCGATGACGCCCTCGTCGATCGGGTGGACGCCCGCGATGGTCTTGACCAGGGTGGACTTTCCGGCGCCGTTGTCGCCGACCAGGGCGACGACCTCGCCCGCATGGACCTCCAGCTGCACGTCGGTGAGTGCCTGGACGGCGCCGAAGCGCTTGGAGACCCCGCGCAACGCCAGTACGGGTGCGCCTGTCACGTGAACCATCTCCTTGAGTTCCGTGTCGGACCTGACGTTTCCGGCACGGGCTACCCGCGTGCCGGGCCGGGCACGCGGGGTGGGACTGCGAAGCGAAAGGGGCCGGCGGGGGCCTCCGGGTGGTCAGGAAGCCCCCGCCAGGCGGGTGTTACTGCAGGCCGGCCGCGGTGCAGGCGGCGGCGAAGTCGGCGGTGCAGATGTCCGAGACCTTGTACAGCTTGTCGGCGATCACGGTGTCCTTGATGTTCGCCTTGGTGACGACCTTCGGCTCCAGCAGGGTGGCCGGGATGCCCTTGTCGGTGTCGCTGTCGATCGTCGAGGTGGCGACGGACTTGATGTCCTTGCCCTGCAGCAGGTCGACGGCGAGCTCGGCGGCGCCGTCGGCCAGCGGCTTGTAGGCCTTGTAGATCGTGTAGGCCTGGTCGCCGGAGACCAGGCGCTGGATCGCGTCCAGGCCCGCGTCCTGGCCGCCGACCGGGACGTTGATGCCCTGCGACTTCAGCTGGGTGATGATCGCGCCGGCCATGCCGTCGTTGGCGGAGTAGACGGCCTGGAAGCCGTCCTTGCCGAGCGAGGAGATGGCGGCGCCGATCTTCTGGCCGGCGACGGTGGGCTTCCACTCGCCGCTCTGCTCGTAGACGACCCGCTTGACCTTGCCGTCGAGCACCTTGTGCGCACCGGACTTGAACTTGCCGGCGTTCGGGTCGGCGTCGTCGCCGTTGATCATGACGATGTTGGCGTCGGCGGCCTTGGCGCCGAGGGCCTCGACCAGGGCCTGGCCCTGGAGCTCGCCGACCTTCTCGTTGTCGAAGGAGACGTACGCGGAGACCGGACCGGTGGCCAGGCGGTCGTACGCGATGACCTTGACGCCCTTGCCGGCGGCCTCCTTCACCCAGGACTGGGTGGCCTTGGCGTCGAACGCGTCGAGGATGATCACCTTGACGCCCTGGGCGATCAGGGTGTCGAACTGCTGCTTCTGCTTCGCGGCGGAACCCTCGGCGTTGCTGTACTCGACCTTGCAGTCGGCGCAGAGCTCGTGGACCTTCGCCTCGATGAACGGCTTGTCGAAGGACTCGTAGCGGGTCGAGGACGCGTTCTCCGGCAGCAGCAGGCCGATCGACTTGTTGTTGCCCGAGGCCGCGTCGTTCTTCTTGTCACTGCCGGCCTTGCCACAGGCGGCCATGGTCAGAGCCATCGAGACAGCGGCGGTGCCGACGACAACGCGACGCATCATTGCGTTCATGGTGGGGGGTGCCTCCCTGACAGAGCCGCAACGTTGCGGCGAGGTGGGCAGGAGTCAACCCCGTCACCGAGCTTGTCGTCAATAAGTAAACCTTGAGGCCCTCGGATTCAAACCCTTTCGTTATCTTCCTGAAGGCTGACCCGAGATCGGACGGCCCGTCAGGGGCCGTCCGGCACCCCTCCCGGCGGCTCAGAGCCCGCCCGTCTCCCCCATCTCGCTCATCACCAGCGCCAGCGCCCCGAGCACCTCGGCACGGCCGCCCAGCGTCCCCGGAACGACCGACAGCTGGCGGGCCGCGCTGGGGATCGCGTACCGGGCCACCGAGTCCCGGATCGGGGAAAGCACCAGTTCACCGGCCTCGGCCAGGTCGCCGCCGAGGATCACCCGGCGCGGGTTGAGCAGGTTGCACAGGGTGGCCACGCCCATGCCGATCTGGCGGCCGGCGTCGGCGATCACCCGGCGGCAGCCCAGATCGCCCTGCTGGGCCAGCTGCACCACCCTTCCGAGCGTCAGCCCGCCCGGATGGTTGGCGTTCAAGAGGTTGAGCAGGTAACGGGAGCCCACGAAGGTCTCCAGGCAGCCGCGGTTGCCGCAGCGGCACACCGGCCCCGCCTCGTCCAGCACGATGTGCCCGATCTCGCCGGCGGTGCCGCCCGGGCCCCGGTAGATCTGACCGTTGATCACCAGGCCGGCGCCGACGCCGCTGGCCACCTTGATGTACGCCAGGTCGCCCAGGCCCCGCCCGGCGCCCCACACCAGTTCGCCCAGCGCGCCCAGGTTGGCGTCGTTGTCCACATGCACCGGCATGCCCAGCCGGCGGGCCAGCTCCTGGCCGGGCGTCACCCCGGTCCAGCCGGGCAGGATCGCGGTCGAGCCGAGCGCCCCGGTCTCCACGTCGATCGGCCCCGGCACGCCCAGGCCCACGCCGATCACCTTGTCGGCCTGGAAGCCGGCCTGCTCCAGCAGCCGCGCCACCATCCGCTCGGCCAGGTCGAAGCCCTGCTGCGCGGAGACGTCCACGTCCAGCGGCTCGCTCTCCTCGGCCAGCACCCGGTGCGCCAGGTTGCCGACCGCCACCCGCAGGTGGGTGTGGCCGAAGTCCACGCCCACCACGATCCCGGCGTCCCCGCTCAGCGAGACGCTGCGCGCCCGGCGCCCGCCCGAGGAGGTGTCGGCGACCACCACGGTGCCGGACTCCTTGAGCTCCCGGACGATGTTGGACACCGTCGCGGCCGACAGCCCCGTGCCCCGGGCGATCTCGGCCTGGGTCAGCGATCCGGCCATCCGGACCGCCCGCAGCACCCGTTCGAGATTCGCCCGGTGCAGCGAGGACTGCGATCCCGGTGTGTCCGTCGACATGTTCCACCCTCCAGGGCGCCCTTGCGGTTCGTCCAAAGTTCAGCTTCAACTTCTGAACTCTATGCTCCGGTACGGATCGGAGGGGGAGTCAAGTACGAACACGGATCGTTACTCACGTGGGAGGATGCCCGGTAACCAAGCCCTGACGAAGGAGTCCTGCGAGTGCCTGGCACCAACTTGACCCGTGAGGAGGCCCGCACCCGGGCCGCGCTCCTGCATGTGGAGGCGTACGACGTCGAGCTCGACCTGAGCTCGGCGCGCGACGGCGGCACCTTCCGGTCCACCACCGTGGTCCGGTTCACCGCCACCGAGCCCGGCGCCTCCACCTTCATCGACCTGGTCGCCCCCGCCGTCTCGGAGATCGTCCTCAACGGCCGCGCGCTGCCGCTGGAGAACTTCGCCGACAGCCGGATCGCGCTGCCCGACCTGGCCGCCGAGAACGAGCTGCGGGTGGTCGCCGACTGCGCGTACACCAACACCGGCGAAGGCCTGCACCGGTTCGTCGACCCGGCCGACGGCGAGACCTACCTGTACACCCAGTTCGAGGTTGCGGACGCCCGGCGGGTGTTCCCCAACTTCGAGCAGCCCGACCTGAAGGCCGCGTTCTCCTTCACGGTCACCGCCCCGGCCGGCTGGGTCGTGGTCTCCAACTCGCCGACCCCCGAGCCCACCGGCGACGGCGACACCCGGGTGTGGAAGTTCGAGCCCACCCCGCGGATGTCCACCTACATCACCGCCCTGGTGGCCGGCCCCTACGTCGGCGTGTTCGACACCTACCAGAACGGCGCGCAGAGCGTGCCGCTCGGCGTCTACTGCCGCCCCTCGCTGCGCGAGTTCCTGGACGCCGACGCGATCTTCGCCGTCACCAAGCAGGGTTTCGACTACTTCCAGGACAAGTTCGACTTCGCCTACCCGTTCGCGAAGTACGACCAGCTGTTCGTCCCGGAGTTCAACGCCGGCGCGATGGAGAACGCGGGCGCCGTCACCCTCCGCGACCAGTACGTGTTCCGCTCCAAGGTCACCGACGCCTCCTACGAGCTGCGCGCCGCGACCATCCTGCACGAGCTCGCCCACATGTGGTTCGGCGACCTGGTCACCATGGAGTGGTGGAACGACCTCTGGCTGAACGAGTCGTTCGCCACCTTCGCCGAGGCCGTCTGCCAGGCCGAGGCCCCCGGCTCCAGGTGGCCGCACTCCTGGACCACCTTCGCCAACCAGATGAAGACCTGGGCGTACCGGCAGGACCAGCTGCCGTCCACCCACCCGATCATGGCGGAGATCAACGACCTGGAGGACGTCCAGGTCAACTTCGACGGCATCACCTACGCCAAGGGCGCCTCGGTGCTCAAGCAGCTGGTCGCCTACGTCGGCCAGGACGCCTTCTTCCAGGGCGTGCGCGCCTACTTCAAGCGCCACGCCTGGGGCAACACCCGCCTCACCGACCTGCTCGGCGCCCTGGAGGAGGCCAGCGGCCGCGACCTGCGCACCTGGTCCAAGGCCTGGCTGGAGACCGCCGGCATCAACGTGCTGCGCCCCGCGATCGAGGTCTCCGCGGACGGCGTCATCGAGTCCTTCGCCGTCCTGCAGGAAGCCCCCGCGCTGCCCGCCGGCGCCCGCGGCGAGGCCGTCCTGCGCCCGCACCGCATCGCCATCGGCCTGTACGAGCTGGTCGACGGCGACCTGGTGCGCACCGACCGGATCGAGCTCGACGTGGACGGCGAGCGCACCGAGGTCCCGCAGCTGGTCGGCCGTCGGCGGCCCGCCGTGCTGCTGCTCAACGACGACGACCTCTCCTACGCGAAGGTCCGCCTCGACGCGGACTCGCTGGCCGTCGTCACCGAGCACCTCGGCGACTTCACCGACTCGCTCCCCCGCGCGCTGTGCTGGGCCTCCGCCTGGGACATGACCCGCGACGGCGAACTCGCCACCCGCGACTACCTGTCGCTGGCGCTGTCCGGCCTGCGCCGCGAGAGCGACATCGGCGTCGTCCAGTCCGTGCACCGCCAGGTCAAGCTCGCCCTGGAGATGTACGCCGACCCGGCGTGGCGCGAGACCGGCCTGCAGCGCTGGGCCGCCGCCGCCGAGGCCGCGCTGCTCGACGCCCCCGCCGGCAGCGACCACCAGCTCGCCTGGGCCCGCGCCCTGGCCGGCTCGGCCCGGACCGACGGTCAGCTCGACCTGCTCGCCGGCCTGCTGGACGGCTCCCGCACCGTCGAGGGCCTGGCCGTCGACACCGAGCTGCGCTGGACCCTGCTCGGCCGGCTGGTCGCCACCGGCCGCGCCGACGAGGCCGCGATCGAGGCGGAGCTCGCCCGCGACAACACCTCCTCCGGCCAGGAGCACGCCGCCACCTGCCGGGCGGCCCGCCCCACCGCCGAGGCCAAGGCCGAGGCGTGGGCGTCCGTGGTGGAGTCCGACACCCTCACCAACTACGTCCAGGAGGCCGTCATCGCCGGCTTCCAGCAGCCCGACCAGCGGGACCTGCTCGCGCCGTACGCCGAGAAGTACTTCGCCGCGGTCAAGCAGGTGTGGGAGACCCGCAGCCACGAGATCTCGCAGCAGATCATCGGCGGCCTGTACCCCGCGTACGCGGTGTCGCAGGCCACCCTCGACGCGACCGACGCGTGGCTGGCCCAGGCCGACCCGGCACCGGCCCTGCGCCGCCAGGTCGTCGAGGCCCGGGCGGGCATCGAGCGGGCGCTGAAGGCGCAGGCGGCGGATCGCTGAACCGCTGACCGCTGACCGCTGACGCGGAGTCGACGGGGGCCCGGGGGATTCGTTCTCCCGGGCCCCCGGTGCGTTGTCGGGGGCTGCCCGCTGCGCGGCCACCCGCCCGAGCGGCCGGCGGGCTGTCAGGAGGGCGGCGGGGGGCGGTGGTTGGGGTCGGTGGCGGCGGGGAGGGTGATGCGGAACGAGGTCGCGCCGGGCTCGCTGCGGAGGGTGACGGTGCCGGCGTGGGCGTGGACGACGGCCTGCACGATGGCGAGGCCCAGGCCGGTGGAGCCGGTGCGGCGGGTGCGGGACGGGTCGCCGCGGACGAAGCGGTCGAAGACGTGGGGGGCGAGGTCGGCCGGGATGCCCGGCCCGTCGTCGGTGACGGTGAGGTGCACCCGGGCGGCGTCCGCTTCCAGCCGGAGGGTGACCTCGGTGCCTTCCGGGGTGTGGGTGCGGGCGTTGGCCAGCAGGTTCGCCACCACCTGGGCGAGGCGGTGCGGGTCGCCGGGCACCGTGACCGGCTCGGCGGGCAGTTCCAGCAGCCAGCGGTGCCCGGGGGCCGCGGCCCGGGCGTCGGCGGTGCAGTCCAGGGCGATCCGGGTGAGGTCGACGTCCTCGACCGCCAGCGGGCGGCCCGCGTCGAGCCGGGCGAGCAGCAGCAGGTCCTCGACCACGGTGCCCATCCGCTGCGACTCGGCGGTGATCCGCTCCAGCGAGTGCCGGACCGGTTCGGGCACCGGCCCCGGGTGCCGCAGGGCGAGTTCGGCGTGGCCGCGGACCGCGGCGACCGGGTTGCGCAGTTCGTGGCTGGCGTCGGCGGCGAATCCGCGCAGCCGCTCCTCGACGTCCTGACGGCGGGTCAGCGCGTCCCCGATGTGGCCGAGCATCCGGTTCAGCGCGGCGCCGACCCGGCCGACCTCGGTGCCCGGGTCGTCGTCCGGCACGCGCTCGCCGAGGTCGACCGCGCCGCTGGCCAGCGGCAGCGCGGAGACCCGCTCGGCGGTGGCCACCACCCGTTCCAGCGGGCGCAGGGCGAGGCGGATGCCGACCGTGCCGGCGATCGCGGCGAGGGCCAGCGCGACGGCGAACACGACGAGTTCGATCAGCAGCAGGCGCTGCACGGTCTCGTCGACGGGGTGCAGCGGCAGGCCGGTGATCAGCACGTCCCCGTCGTGGCCGGTGATGGCGGCGGCCCGGTAGTGGCCGAGCGCGGACAGTGTGAGGTCGCGCGGGCGGCCGTCCGGCGGCAGGGCGCGCAGGGTGCTGGTGTCGGCCGGGTCGAGCGGGACGGTGGCGTCGCCGTTCGCGCCCTTGGCGATCGGGACGGGGTCGTCGTCGCCGGGCGGGACGCCGCAGACCACGGAGGCGTGGGTGACCGTGCCGCCCACCAGCCGGGCGCCGAAGGTGCCGGGCGACTGGGCGCGGGTGTCGTGGCCGTTCGGGTCGGGGTGTTCGAGGCTGGCCGCGTACCGGCCGCCGGCCGAGGCCAGCTGCTGGTCGAGCCGGTCGACCAGGAAGTGCCGCAGCGCCTCGCAGGTGGCGACGCCGACGCCCACGCAGATCAGGGTGATCAGCACGAGGACGCCCGCCACCAGCCGGGCCCGCAGGGTGCGCGGACGCAGCGCGCCGGGTCTTCCGTGCTGCGCGGCGGTCATCCGGCGGGGGCCTTGAGGACGTAGCCGGCGCCGCGCACGGTGTGGATCATCGGCGGCCGGCCGGCGTCGATCTTGCGGCGCAGGTAGCTGATGTACAGCTCCACCACGTGGGCCTGGCCGCCGAAGTCGTAGGACCAGACGGCGTCCAGGATCTGCGCCTTGCTGAGCACCTGCCGGGGGTGCTCCATCAGGTGGCGCAGCAGGGCGAACTCGGTGGGGCTGAGGTCGATCGGCTCGCCGCCCCGGCTGGTCTCCCGGGCGACCGGGTCGAGCCGCAGGTCGCCGACGGTCAGGGTGCCGGGGGCGGCCGGGCCGGCGGGGGCGGCGCGGCGGAGCAGGCCGCGCAGCCGGACCACCACTTCCTCCAGACTGAACGGCTTGGTGACGTAGTCGTCGCCGCCGGCGGAGATCCCGGCGATCCGGTCCTCGACGGCGTCCCGGGCGGTCAGGAACAGCACCCGCACCTCGGGGTCGGCGGTGTGCACCCGGCGCAGCACCTCCAGCCCGTCGAAGTCGGGGAGCATGACGTCCAGCACGATGGCGTGCGGGCGCCAGTCGGCGGCGACGGTGACGGCGTCGAGGCCGCCGGTGACGCCGCGGGCCTGCCAGCCCTCGTAGCGCAGGGCGCCGCAGATCACCTCGACCAGGTCGGGTTCGTCGTCGACCACCAGGACCCGCCAGGGGCTGTCCGTGTGCTGCATGGATCCATTCTCGCGGTCCGGGATGAGAAAGCGGTGAGATCATCCGACCGCGTCCTGCCCGCGTCCACCGCCGTGACCAGCGCAGACGCCGCCCGGGCCGATTCCGGGCGGCCTTCCTTTCAGAGCGAACTGAGAGCTTTCGGTGCCACCGTGGGCCTCGCACCACCGAAGGAGGGCCCGTTGACCTCACCGACCGTCCCGACCCGGGCCGCCCGCCGTGCCGCCCCGCGTCGCGGCCTCCCGCCGGACGCCGTCCGCCACGGCGCGCTCGTCCTGATCGCCCTCGGCGCGCTCGGCGTGCTCGGCCTCTGGTGGGCCGACACCCCGCGGGTCGCCGGCGCCGCCGACTGGCTCACCGGCACCGGCCGGATCACCGGCCTGCTGGCCGGCTACGCCGCCCCCGTCCTGCTGCTGCTGATGGCCCGCGTCCCGCTCCTCGAACGCGAGGTCGGCGCCGACCGGATGGCCCGCTGGCACGCGTTCGGCGGCCGCTACCTGGTCTCGCTGGTCACCGTGCACGTGCTGACGATCATCTGGGGCTACGCACTCACCAGCGGCCAGGGCCTGTGGAACCAGGGCGTGGAGATCGTCCTCCGCTTCCCCGACATGCTGAAGGCCACCGCCGCGACCCTGCTGATCCTCGGCACCGGTGCCGTCTCCGCGCGGGCCGCCCGGCGCCGACTGGGCTACGAGACCTGGTACTACCTGCACCTGGCCACCTACCTGGCCGTCGCCCTCGGCTTCGCCCACCAGCTCACCACCGGCGCCGACCTCGCCGACGGCCCCGCGAAGGCCGGCTGGTACCTGCTGTACTTCGGCACCGCGGCGGTCCTCGGCTGGTACCGGCTGCTGCGGCCGTTCCGGCTCGACCGCCGGCACCGGCTGCGGATCGCCGAGGTCCGGACCGAGGGCCCGGGCGTCGTCTCGCTCTTCCTGACCGGCCGCCACCTGGACGGGCTCCGCGCCGAGCCCGGCCAGTTCTTCCGCCTCCAGTTCCTCGCCCCCGGCCTGCGCTGGGCCGCCAATCCGTACTCGCTGTCCGCTCCCCCGCACCCGCACTTCCTGCGCTTCACCGTCAAGGGCCTGGGCGCGCACAGCGCCGCCGTCGCCGCCCTCGCCCCCGGCACCCGCGTCCGGGCGGAGGGGCCGTACGGCGCCTTCACCGCGCGCCGCCGCCACGGCGGGCCGGTGCTGCTGCTCGGGGCGGGCGTCGGCATCACCCCGCTGCGCGCCCTGTTCGAGACCCTGCCGGGGCGCCTGACCCTGGTGCAGCGCGCCCGGCGCGCGGAGGACGTGCTGTTCCGCCACGAGCTGGCGGCGGTCGCCGCGGGCGGCCGGGGCAGGCGCGTGCACGAGCTGCTCGGCAGCCGCGAGCAGGTCGGCGACCTGGGCGCGGCCCTGCACCGGCTGGTTCCGGACCTCGCCCGCCACGAGGTGTACCTGTGCGGGCCGGAGGCGTTCACCGCCGAGGCGGTCCGCGCGCTGCGGGCGGCCGGCGTCCGGCCGTCCCGCATCCACCACGAGTCCTTCGCCTTCTAGGAGAAAGCCCCACCGCCATGCGCCGAGCCGTCATCACCGCCTCCGCGACCGCCGCCGGGGTCGTCCTGCTGCTCTCCCTGAAACCCCACGAGCCGTCCACCACCGCCGCGATCTCCTCGGCTCCCACCGGAGCCGCCGCCGGGAGCAGCGCCCCGCCGTCCGCGAGCGCCGGTGCCGGTGCCGGCGCGGGCACGGGCACGGGCACGCGGACCGTCACCGGCAGTGCGGTCAACACCCGGTACGGTCCGGTCCAGGTCAAGGTCACCCTGGAGGGCAGCGCGATCAGCCGGATCGAGGTGGTCCAGTACCCCACCCGGGACCGCCGCGACCGGGAGATCAACAGCTACGCGGTACCCCAGCTCATCCAGGAGGCGATGACCGCACAGAGCGCGAACGTCGACGTCGTCTCCGGCGCCACCTACACCAGCGACGGCTACACCCGCTCCCTGCAGAGCGCGCTCGACCAGGCGGCCAGGAAGTGACCGCGCCCCTCACCCACGTCGAGCACGTCATGGGCACGGTCTTCTCGTTCACCGTCCGCGACCCGGGCCCGCGCACCGCCGCGGCCCTCGAACGGGTCGTCGCCCGCCTGCACCGCATCGACGAGGTCTTCTCGCCGTACCGCCCCGAGAGCGAGATCAGCCGGCTCGGCCGCGGCGAACTCCCGCTCACCGCGTGCGATCCGGACGTCGCACGGGTCCTGGACCGCTGCGCCGAACTCGCCGCCGAGACCGGCGGCTACTTCACGGCGAGCCCCGGCGGACGCCTCGACCCCAGCGGCTACGTCAAGGGCTGGGCCGTCGAGGAGGCGTCCCGGGCGCTGCGCGAGTCCGGCTCCGTCCACCACTGCGTCAGCGGCGGCGGCGACGTCCAGACGGCGGGCGGCCCCTGGCGCATCGGCATCGCCGACCCGCACCGCCCCGGCGCCGTCGCCCGTGTCGTCGCCGGCCACGACCTGGCCGTCGCCACCTCCGGCACCGCCGAGCGCGGCCCGCACATCCTCGACCCCCACACCGGCCGCCCCGCGACCGCCCTCGCCTCCCTCACCCTGGTCGGCCCCCGCCTCGCCCGCCTCGACGCCCTCGCCACCGCCGCGTTCGCCATGCCCGACCCCCTCCCCTGGCTCGCCGCCCGCGCCGTCCCCGCCCTCGCCATCCACCCGGACGGCACCACCGAGCAGACCCCGGGCTTCGCCTGACGGGCCTCCGGACCCCGAAGGGCGCGGGCCGCGCTCCTGGGCAGCGGTCAGGAGCCGCTGGTGGCGAGGGCGAGGGTGGTGGCGATGACCGGGCTGGTGAAGGTGTTGGTGGCGGCGGCGGGGGCCGGGTGGTAGGAGCCCCACTTGAAGTAGTTGCGGTCGCCGTCCCAGGTGGTGCCGGTGTAGGTGGCGGTGCCGGTGGTGAAGGTCTGTTTGGCGCCGTCGAACCAGAAGTCGACGGTGCCGTCGGTGCGGCCGAACCGGATCTTCAGGGCGTAGCTGTGCCACTGGTTGTCGGCGGTGGGAGCGCTCCAGAGGGGGTGGGCGTTGTGGTCGGTGTCCCAGTTCTGGAGGCGGATGCGGCCGTCGGCGACGTCGATCTCCAGGGGGTGGTTCGCGGTACCGGTGCTGGGTGAGCACTTGAGCTGGAAGACGTAGCGGCTCTCGGCGTCCTGGATGCTCACCTTGGAGGACCAGCCGATGTAGACGGTGTCGCCGTTCGTGAGATCGGGGCCGAGCGTCTCGCAGCGCTCTTCGCCGGCGGCCTGCACCGCCCGCCACGCCTTGCCCTTGGCGGGGTCGGTGACGACGCCGAAGTTGCCGGCCCGGCACTGGACGGCGGTGAAGGAGGACGGGCCGGTCGCGGTGGAGGGCGTCCAGATGATCCGGCCGGTGGCGGCGTGGCCGGGCGCGGCGGGCGCGAGCAGTGCGGCGAGTGCCGTGGCGGAGGCCAGGGCGAGCGTCCGGCGGTGGGTGGGACGGGGCATGCGCACTCCCGGGTGACGGAGGGTCGGCGGGTGCGGGGACTCCCGCCCGTGGGCACACCTGATGCTGCGTCACCTGTCGTGCTCCCGCCACCGTCTCGGCGCGACTCGTCCGAAAAACGGGGGCGGGGAGGGCAACGGCGACTGCCGGGGCGGCCGGAAATGGCTTGGCCGCCCCGGC
>NZ_JBHWDS010000080.1:0-28122 GCF_042734615.1 Kitasatospora sp. NPDC059646 | reverse complement strand
TAACCCCCACAACACCTACTACGCGAGGCGTACGGGGTGGGGGGCTTCGTTTTTTTTTAACCCCCCCCCCCCCCTCCCCCCGCGGGCGGGGGCGCGGCGAGCGGGCTCTCCGTGGGGCGTCGTTACAGCCCGACCTCGTTCATCAGGGCGCCGACCTCCGGGTTGGTCAGGCGGCGCAGCCAGCCCGACTTCTGGTCGCCCAGCGAGATCGGCCCGAACGCGGTGCGCACCAGCTTCTCCACCGGGAAGCCGACCTCGGCCAGCAGGCGGCGCACGATGTGCTTGCGGCCCTCGTGCAGGGTCACCTCGACCAGGTAGTTCTTGCCGACGTTCGAGACCACCTTGAAGCTGTCGGCCCGCGCCCAGCCGTCCTCCAGCTCCACGCCCTTGGCGAGCTGCTTGCCCAGGTCGCGCGGGATCGGGCCCTGGATCGCCGCCAGGTACGTCTTGGTGACGCCGTACTTGGGGTGGGTCAGGCGGTGCGCGAGCTCGCCGTGGTTGGTGAGCAGGATGATGCCCTCGGTCTCGGTGTCCAGCCGGCCGACGTGGAACAGCCGGGTCTCCCGGTTGGTCACGTAGTCGCCCAGGCACTGCCGGCCCTCGGGGTCCTCCATGGTGGAGACCACGCCGGCCGGCTTGTTCAGCGCGAAGAACAGGTAGGACTGGGTGGCGACGGTCAGGCCGTCGACCTTGATCTCGTCCTTCACCGGGTCGACCCGCAGGCCCTGCTCGACCACGAGCCTGCCGTTGACCTCGACGCGGCCCTGCGCGATCAGCTCCTCGCACGCCCGACGGCTGCCCATGCCGGCCCGGGCCAGCACCTTCTGCAGGCGCTCGCCCTCCTCGCCGACCTGCTTGCCGGGGCCCTCGTGCCGGGCCAGCACCCGGTCCTCGATCCGGCCCTGCAGCTCGCGGGAGCGCTGCGGCTGGCGCCGCGGGTCGCCGGGCGCGCCCTGCCCGTCCCGGCGCGGCCGCGGGGCCGCCCCGGGCTTGCGCGAACCGTACGCGCCGCGCCCGGGCGTCGCGTTCGGGCCGCCGCCGTACTCGGGACGGTCGTACTTACGCTCCTCCGGCCGCAGCGGCCGGTCCGGGTAGCGGCGCTCCTCGCGCCCGCTGCCGCCGCGGGACTGCCCGCCGCGCGAGGAGCCCCCGTAGGAGCCCGACCCGCCGCCGTACGAGCCCGAGCCGCCGCCGCGGGACTGCCCGCCGCGTCCGCCGCCCTGGCCGTAGGACGAGCCGCCCCGGCCGCCGCCGCCCTGCTGGCCGCCCCGGCCGCCCTGTCCACCCCGGCCCTGACCGCCGCCGCTGTTCCTGCCGTTGCCACTGCTACGCATCAAAATGTCCGTACGTCGTATCCGTCTGGGTCCGGTCGGCCTGGTTCGGCCCCTCCTGTGCGGCGGCGACCGCCTGCGCGATCATCGTGCCCTCCAGGGACTCCGCTTCCACGTCGTCGACCTCGGGCAGGAAGGGCGCGAGCTCCGGCAGCTCGTCCAGGCCGCGCAGCCCCATCCGTTCCAGGAAGTAGTTCGTCGTCCGATACAGGATCGCTCCGGTCTCGGGCTCGGTGCCGGCTTCTTCGACCAGTCCTCGCTGTACCAGGGTACGCATCACGCCGTCGCAGTTCACACCACGGACCGCGGAAACCCGCCCGCGCGACACCGGCTGCCGGTACGCGACCACCGCCAGCGTCTCCAGTGCGGCGTGGGTGAGCCGGGCCTGCTGCCCGTCCAGCACGAACCGCTCCACCGCCGCGGAGCACTCCGCCCGGCTGTAGAACCGCCACCCGCCGGCCACCTGCCGCAGCTCGAAACCGCGCCCCTGCGCCGTGTACTCCGCCGCCAACTCCCGCAGCACGGAAGCCACTTCGCCCCGTGCGGCGTCCAGCACGGAGGCCAGGCGGGCCTCCGCGACCGGCTCGTCGGCGACCATCAGCACCGCCTCCAGCGCCGCCCGCAGCGGCACCCCCTCGGGCTCCTCCGGCTCCGGCTCGGGAGCGGGCTGCGAACCGGGCCCGGGCTGCGGCTCGGACGCCGGCTCCGGCAGCGCGAGGACCCGCTCCACCGGTTCCACCCGCTCGCCGTCGGGGTACGCCGACTCCTGCCACTCGCCGGGCCGGGCCTGCCCGGGCAGGCCGAGCGCCCGCCGCGGCCGCTGCTCCGTCATCGGGCACCGCCTTCCTCGCCACCGCCCGCGGGGCGGTCGAACTCGTCGGTCACCTCGACCGCCCGGTCCCCCTCGGCGACCCAGCGCACCACCAGCTCCTCCAGGGCCCGCGGCTGCTCGAACGCCAGCACCTTCTCCCGGTACAGCTCCAGCAGCGCCAGGAACCGGGCCACCACCACCAGGTCGTTCTCGGCGTCCGCGACCAGCCGCCCGAACGTCGCCTCCCCCAGCGCGCTCAGCCGCTCCACCACCAGCGCCGCCTGCTCCCGCACGCTCACCGGCGGCATGTGGATGTGGTCGACGTACACCACCGGCTTCGGCTTCGGCGTGAACGCCTTCGCGGCGAGCTGCGCGAACCGCTCCAGTCCGACGGTCAGCACCACCTCGGGCAGCAGTTCGGCGTGCCCCGGCTCCAGCCCGGCGGTCCGCGGCCGGCGCGCCGCCTCCGCCGCCCACCGCTCGGCGAACAGCCCCGCCACTTCCTTGTACGCCCGGTACTGCAGCAGCCGCGCGAACAGCAGGTCCCGCGCCTCCAGCAGCGCCAGGTCGTCCTCGTCCTCGACCTCCGCCGCCGGCAGCAGCCGCGCCGCCTTCAGGTCCAGCAGGGTCGCCGCCACCACCAGGAACTCGGTCGCCGCGTCCAGGTCCCACTCCGGGCCCATCGCCCGGATGTGCGCCACGAACTCGTCGGTGACCTTCGACAGCGCCACCTCGGTGACGTCCATCCTGTGCTTCGCGATCAGCCCGAGCAGCAGGTCGAACGGCCCCTCGAAGTTCTCCAACCGGACCTGGAACATAACGTCCGATTCTGGCACGCGGGACCGGCGGCGCGGGGGCACCGCGCAGCCCGCCGGGGCCGGCCGACGCGTCCGGCGTCAGCGCCCCCGGAGCCGCCGCACCAGGATCGAGGCCTCGCCCCGCTGCTCCAGGTCCGCGAGCACCACCGAGATCGCCTCGCGCACCACCCGGCCGCGGTCCACCGCGAGGCCGTGCTCGCCGCGCAGCACCAGCCGCGCGTGCTCCAGGTCCATCAGTTCCTCGGCGGACACGTACACGGTGATCTTCTCGTCGTGCCGCTCCCGCCCGGACGGGCGCCGGGCCCGTCCGCGTCCCCGCACCGTCGCGGTCTGCGCCCGTCGTGCTGCCTCTGCGGGGTCCTCCGCGCGCCCCGCAGGGGCGGCCTGGGGCTCCGGCCGGGCCGCCGGGACGTCCGCCGTGCGGCCCGTCCCGGCCCCGCCCTCGTTCGCCTTCGGGGGCTCCTGAGCCGCCCCGGCGGGCCCGCCGCCGGAACCGTTTCCGTTTCGCGCGAGCGAGGGCGACAGGGCCATTCCGCCGGTCGCCCGGAACAGCTCGTCGGCCCCCGGGAGGCTCACTCGACGGGGCGGCACCGGTCGAGCACCTCCCTGGCGAGCTGACGGTAGGCGGCGGCGCCCACCGAGTTGGTGGCGTACGTGGTGATCGGCTCGCCGGCCACGGTGGTCTCGGGGAACCTGACGGTCCGTCCGATGACGGTGTGGAAGACGTGCTCGCCGAACGCCTCGACGACCCGGGCCAGCACCTCGCGCGAGTGCACGGTGCGGGAGTCGTACATGGTGGCGAGGATGCCGTCCAGGCGCAGTTCGGGGTTGAGCCGCTCGCAGACCTTCTCGATGGTCTCGGTGAGCAGCGCGACGCCGCGCAGCGCGAAGAACTCGCACTCCAGCGGCACGATGACGCTGTGAGCGGCCGTCAGAGCATTGACCGTCAGCAGGCCCAGCGAGGGCTGGCAGTCGATGATGACGTAGTCGTAGTCGGGCAGCAGCGGCTTGAGCGCGCGGGCCAGCGCGGACTCGCGGGCGACCTCGCTGACCAGCTGCACCTCGGCGGCGGACAGGTCGATGTTGGACGGCAGCAGGTCCATGCCGGGGATGGCGGTCTTCAGCAGGACCTCGTCGGCCGTCAGGCCCCGCTCCATGAGCAGGTTGTAGACCGTGACGTCGAGTTCCATCGGGTTGACGCCGAGGCCGACGGAGAGCGCGCCCTGCGGGTCGAAGTCCACCAGCAGGACCCGGCGGCCGTACTCGGCGAGTGCGGCGCCCAGGTTGATGGTGGAGGTGGTCTTGCCGACTCCGCCCTTCTGGTTGCACATCGCGATGATCTGCGCGGGGCCGTGCTCGGCGATCGGCGCGGGGATCGGGAAGTACGGCAGCGGCCGGCCGGTCGGTCCGACCCGCTCGCGGCGCTGGCGGGCCGCGTCGGGGGCCAGCGTGGCGGCGTACTCGGGGTCGGGCTCGTACTCGGCGTCCGGGTCGTCGTAGGGCCCGTAGCCGAGCTCGTTGTAGGCCAGTCCGTACGCCGCGAAGTCGGCGTCGTAGTCGGTGGCGGCTGTCGCCGCGCTCTGGCGGGCCTCGAAGGTGCGGACCGCGACCGAGCCGACCTCCTGCGCGCCCACCGTGGAGTGCCGGGCTTCCTCGTTCGGCTGCCCGGCGGAGAGCTCCGCCAGTCCTGGCTGACCACCCCCGGGAGCAAATGTCGACTCATTCACAAGTCGTCTTACCTCCTTGGACATCCAGGACTCTATGTCGATTCGTCAGCGTGGCAGCATGCCAACGGTTTGCGACTCTAGGCCGTTTCGGGCATTCGCAGCAACACAATCCACGGTAGTGGGGTGCTGGTGTCGGCCGGTCACCCACCCCGTGTCAAGACATGACCCTAACCTTTCCTCGCAGGCAGCGGGCCATGAGGGGGCGTCAGGTGTCCTTGTCGACAGAGCGGGTGACAAACCGCACCGGAATTGACCGCCCGTGGACACCCCGAGGACGCCCCCGGGCCGTTACGGGCATGCCGAAGCCCCCGGCCGAAAGGGGAGGACGGCCGGGGGCGACAGCAGGTGAGGGGGCGTCAGGCGAGGACGCTCTCCAGCGAGACCGACTCCAGGCCGAAGGCCTCGGCGACGGCCGGGAAGGTGATCTGGCCCTCGTGCACGTTCAGGCCCTTGGCGAGCGCGGCGTCGCGGCGCAGCGCCTCCTTCCAGCCACGGTTCGCCAGCTCCACCACGTACGGCAGGGTGGCGTTGGTGAGGGCGTAGGTGGAGGTGTTCGGGACGGCGCCCGGCATGTTCGCCACGCAGTAGAAGACCGAGTTGTGGACCTGGAAGGTCGGCTCGGCGTGCGTGGTCGGGTGCGAGTCCTCGAAGCAGCCGCCCTGGTCGATGGCGATGTCGACGAGCACGGAGCCCGGCTTCATGCGGGAGACCAGCTCGTTGGTGACGAGCTTCGGGGCCTTGGCGCCCGGGATCAGCACGGCGCCGATGACCAGGTCGGCCTCGACGACGGCCTTCTCCAGCTCGAAGGAGTTGGAGACGATCGCCTTGATCTTGTTGCCGAAGATCTTGTCGGCCTCGCGCAGCTTGTTGATGTCGCGGTCGAGCAGGGTCACGTCGTAGCCCATGCCGATGGCGATGGTGGCCGCGTGCCAGCCGGAGACGCCACCGCCGATGACGACGGCCTTGGCCGGGTGGGTGCCGGGCACGCCGCCGGGCAGCACGCCGCGGCCGCCGGTCGGGCGCATCAGGTGGTACGAGCCGACCTGCGGGGCCAGCCGGCCCGCGACCTCGGACATCGGGGCGAGCAGCGGCAGCGCGCCGTTCGGCAGCTGCACGGTCTCGTACGCGATGGCGGTGGTGCCGGACGCGATCAGCGCGTCGGTGCCGGCGCGGTCGGCGGCCAGGTGCAGGTAGGTGAAGAGGGTCTGGCCCTTGCGCAGTCGGTGGTACTCCGACGCGATGGGCTCCTTCACCTTGAGGATCATGTCGGCCGCGGCCCACACCTCGTCGGCGGTGGGGAGGATGGTCGCACCGGCGGCCACGTACTCCTCGTTGGGGATCGAGGAGCCGACACCGGCGTTGTCCTCGATGACGACCTCGTGTCCGTTGCGGACCAGCTCATGCACGCCGGCAGGCGTGATGGCCACGCGGTACTCGTGGTTCTTGACCTCGCGGGGGATGCCGACCTTCACGGCTAACACGTCCTCTTGCCATGGGGGATTCCTACCGGGGGAAGACCGGCGGGGGACGCACACGACGAGCACAACGGGACACCCGGTGCATAGGTCCATGCGCGACTGAGTTCGATTGTAATGAAGCCCAGGCGGCGTGTCAGCCTTCCAAAGCGAACAAATCAGCTCGACCCATTGGCAGGTTCGTAGGCTTGCACGGCTCCTGAGGCCATATTGCGGGGCAAACCCCGCACTCAAGACACTACTCCGAAAGTGGACGAAGTCCCTCCCGGCCGAGGTGCTGCCGCAGCCGCTCGGCCAGCGCCGCGACCTGCCGCTCACCGTCCGTGTCACCGGTCCGCCGCAGCACCGCCGCCGCCGACCGGTACTCCCGCAGCGCCTCCTCGAACCGCCGCAGCGCGGTGTGCGCCTCCGCCACCCGCACCAGCAGCCGGGCCTCCGCGGCCTGGTCGCCCACCGCCTGCCGCAGCACCAGCGCCCGCCCGTACGCGTCGGCCGCGCGCAGCGGGTCGCCCAGCGCCCGGTGGCAGTGGCCCACGCCCTCCAGCGCGCGGGCGCAGCCGCCCTCGTCGCCCGCACCCCGGGACAGGTCCACGGCCCGGCGGTAGCGCTCCGCGGCCTGCTCCCAGCGCCCCGCGTCGGCCTGCAGGTCGCCGAGGTTGAGCAGCGCGGCCGCGGCCCGGCGCGGCGCGCCCTGCCGCTCGGCCACCTTCAGCACCGACTCGTGCAGCGCGTGCAGGTCGGCCGGCGCCGCCTCGCCGGTCAGCGGAAGCGCGCGCAGCAGGGCGGCCACCAGCCGGCCCGCGGTGCCGTCCAGATCACCCTGGCCGACGGCGTCCGCGACCGCGGCCAGCAGGTGCTCCCGCTCCCCCAGCAGCCACTGCCCGGCGTGCGCGGCCGACCGCAGCCGCAGCGGGCCCGGCAGCGGATCCGGGTTCGGCCCGGCCGCCGGGTCCAGCAGCAGCCGCGCCGAATCGACCAGCCGCACCAGGCGCTCCAGCAGCCGCGCCCGGGCCAGCTCCAGCTCCGACGGCCGGTCCGCCTCCGCCCGCAACTCCACCAGCCGCCCGTACAGCCGCCCCGGCACCCGGTAGCGCTCGGTGCCGTCGGCCGCCGCCGGCTCCCGCTCCAGCAGCTCCAGGTCGGCCAGCGCGGCCAGCCCCGCCCCGGCCTCCGGCGCCGGACAGCCCACCAGCGCGGACGCCGTCCGCAGGTCCACCCGCTGGCCCGGCGCCAGCGTGCACAGCCGCAGCAACCGCGCCCGGGCCGCCGGCAGCCGCCGGTACGCGGGCTCGAACGCGCCCCGCAGCGGGTCGCCCTCCACCACCGGCACCGTCTCCGGCCGCTCCGGCCCCTCCGCGACCGTGCGGGAGCGCTCCCGCACCTGCTCCGGCGGCTGCCGCAACCGGGCCGCCGCCTCGGTGACCGCCAGCCGGGGCTCGGTCCGCAACCAGCCCGCGGCCAGCCGCAACGCCGCCGGACGGTTCGCGCACGCCTCGGCGAGTTCGGCCGCGCCGACCGGGTCGCAGGAGATCCGGGTGCCGCCCACCAGCGCGGACAGCAGATCGACCGCCGCACGGTGCTCCAGACCGCCGAGGATCACCGGATCGATGCCCTCGATCCCCGTCAGCGGCCCCGCCGTGGTCGCCAGCAGCACCGACTCCGTCTTCTCCGCCAGCAGCGGCCACACCTGACCGGCGTCCCGGACGTCGTCCAGCAGCAGCAGCGCCCGCCGCGACCCGAGGACCTCGCGCAGCACCTCGCACGCCGGATCCTCCTCGGCGGCACCGGGCAGCAGCGCGGCGCCCGGCCGCTCACCGAACTGCTCCAGCAGCATCCGGGCCGCCCGCCCCGGCCCCACCCTCGTCCCGTCCGGCGCGGACAGCCGCGCGTACAACAACCCGTCCGGGTACTGCTCCACCGCACTGCGCGCCCACTGCACCGCCAGCGCGGTACGGCCCGACCCGGGCCGGCCCGCCAGTACCAGCAGCCTCCCCCGCCCCGGCGCGGGCCGCCCCGCGGCCACCGTCAGCGCCGCCAGCTCGGCGACCCGCCCACCGAACGGCCTGGCGCCCGCCGGCAACGCGTCGAAGATCCCGGCCGCCTCGGCCACCGCCGCCGCATCCCTCGCCACCCGCGCCACTCCCGACCCGTCGCCCAGCGCCCCGGACCCGCACACCGGGCCCTGTCCGCGAAGCGTAGTTCGACCACCCCGCCCCGCCGAGACACCCCGGTCCCACCAACCCCCCGCACCACCCCCCCGGCCCAACCCCCACCCGGGACACCACACTCCGCAGACCGCCCGCCCGGACCGGCACCACCCACCACGGAAGGCCGGTCGCCCTCCTCCCCCCGGTGCTGCGAGGCTCGACCGGAGCGCGTCCACGGCGCACGAGCCGGACAGCGCACCTTCCCCAGGCGGAGCGTGACCGTCAGAACGCCCGGTCCGGCCGCCGCGCATTCAGCCGCCCGCCCGCGCCCCGACCTGCAGTGCGCCGCCGGCCGATCGGAACGCATCCCCAAGTCCCCGCTGCCGTCGGAACGGCCCGGCCGACGAGACGGCGCGTCGGCCGGACGGAACGCCTCGGCGCCGCCGCAGGCCCAAGCCGCTCGCAGCGCACCCGCCGCCCGACGCGAACCGCGAAGCCCCGGACCGTCCGCACCGACCACAGCGCGACCCCTCGACCGGCCCCACCGTCCCCCGCGCGGTGCGCGACGCGTCGGAACGCCCGGGCCGACCGCAGCGCGTCGACCGCGCGGAACGATCCGCACCGCCGCGGGCCGGAGCAGCGCGCAGCCCCGAAATCCCCCGCTTCCGCGCGCCCCCGCCCCCGTGCGGGGGCGCGGGTGTCAGAACGGTCGGGCCGGCCATGGGGCGTCGGACGGGCGGAGGGCGTCGATGCCGCCGCGGGCGAGGGCGGTGTGGAGGGCGAGGGTGCCGGTGACCAGGGTGGGGTTGTGGAGTTCGCCGGCCAGGACCAGGTCCACCAGTTGTTCGAGCGGGACCCACGCGGACTCGAGTTCCAGTTCTTCCCCGTGCGCGGCGTACCGCTCCCCCTCGGCCTCGGACAGGTCGGTGGCGAGGAACAGCCGCAGGGCCTCGTCGCTGCCGCCGGGCGAGGTGTAGAAGTCGACCAGGACGCGCCACTGCCCGGCCTTGCAGTACGCCTCCTCGAAGAGTTCCCGCTGCGCCGCGTGCAGCGGGTTCTCGCCGGGCACGTCGAGCAGCCCCGCCGGCAGTTCCCAGAGCCGGTGCCGGACGGGGTGCCGGTACTGGCGCAGGACGAGGACGCGGGCCTGCTCGTCGACGGCGAGCACGGCGACCGAGCCGGGGTGGATCTGGTAGTCGCGCTGCGCCCAGCTGCCGTCGGGCATGCGCACCTGCTCGCTGCGCATGCCGGTCATCCGGCCCTGGAAGGGCGTGTGCCCGTCCCGGACGTCCCACTCCTCGGCCACGTCGCGCATTCCGGTCATCGGACACCACCCCTTCTCGTCAGTTAGACGCAATCTACCGGACGGGCAGCCCTCGACACGCCGAAGCGCCCGACACGCCGAAGCCGCCCGCCCCGGAGCGAACTCCGGAACGGGCGGCTTCCCGCAAACGACCGTCAGCCGACCTTGCGGTCGATCGCCGCGGCGACCAGGCCCGCGAACAGCGGGTGCGGCCGGGTCGGGCGGGACTTCAGCTCGGGGTGGGCCTGGGTGGCGACCAGGTAGGGGTGGACCTCGCGCGGGTACTCGACGTACTCGACCAGGTCGCCCTTCGGGGAGAGGCCGGAGAACTGCAGGCCGGTCTTCTCCAGGTCGGCGCGGTAGGCGTTGTTGACCTCGTAGCGGTGGCGGTGGCGCTCCTCGACGTACTGCTCGCCGCCGTACACCTCGCGCACGATGGAGCCTTCGGCGAGCTTCGCCGGGTACAGGCCCAGGCGCATGGTGCCGCCGAGGTCGCCCTTGCCGTCGACGATGGCGAGCTGCTCGGCCATGGTCGAGATGACGGGGTACTTGGCGGCCGGGTCGAACTCGGTGGAGTTCGCCTCGGGCAGGCCGGCCAGGTTGCGGGCGGCCTCGATGACCACGCACTGCAGGCCCAGGCACAGGCCGAGCAGCGGGATCTTGTTCTCGCGGCCGTAGGTGATCGCGGCGACCTTGCCGTCCACGCCGCGGTCGCCGAACCCGCCGGGGATGCAGATCGCGTCGACGTCGCCGAGCTGCTCCTGCGCGCCCTCGGGGGTCTCGCAGTCGTCGGAGGTGACCCACTTGATCTCGACCCGGGCGTTGTTGGCGAAGCCGCCGGCGCGCAGCGCCTCGGTCACCGACAGGTAGGCGTCCGGCAGGTCGATGTACTTGCCGACCAGGGCGACCTTGACGGTGTGCTGCGGCTCGTGGACGCGGCGCAGCAGGTCGTCCCAGACGGTCCAGTCGACGTCGCGGAACGGCAGGTCGAGGCGGCGCACCACGTAGGCGTCGAGGTTCTCGCCGTGCAGCACCTTCGGGATGTCGTAGATCGACTTGGCGTCGATCGCGGCGACCACGGCCTCCTCGTCGACGTCGCACATCAGCGAGATCTTGCGCTTGATGGCCTGCGGCACCTCGCGGTCGGCGCGCAGCACGATGGCGTCGGGCTGGATGCCGATGTTGCGCAGGGCGGCCACCGAGTGCTGGGTGGGCTTGGTCTTGAGCTCGCCGGAGGGGCCGATGTAGGGCAGCAGGGAGACGTGCACGAAGAACACGTTGTCGCGGCCGACCTCGTGGCGGACCTGGCGGACGGCCTCCAGGAACGGCAGCGACTCGATGTCGCCGACGGTGCCGCCGACCTCGGTGATGACCACGTCGACGTCCTCGGTCGCCATGCGGCGGATCCGGGACTTGATCTCGTTGGTGATGTGCGGGATGACCTGGACGGTGTCGCCGAGGTACTCGCCGCGCCGCTCCTTGGCGATCACGGTGGAGTAGACCTGGCCGGTGGTGACGTTCGCCGAGCCGTGCAGGTTGGTGTCGAGGAAACGCTCGTAGTGACCGATGTCGAGGTCGGTCTCGGCCCCGTCGTCGGTGACGAAGACCTCACCGTGCTGGAACGGGTTCATGGTGCCCGGGTCCACGTTGAGGTAGGGGTCGAGCTTCTGCATGGTCACCCGCAGGCCGCGGGCCTTGAGCAGGGCGCCGAGGCTGGAGGCGGTGAGGCCCTTGCCGAGCGAAGAGGCGACACCCCCGGTGACGAAGAGGTGCTTGGTCGTCACGGCGCGGCCGTTGGCCGACTTGCCGGAATGGGGCTGTGCCAAGAGGGGGCTCCCGTGGGTGTCGTGTCGGAGAGTGACGCCGGTGGAGGGGCTCCCGGCCCTCGTTCCCACCAGTTCCACGGGATACCAGCGTATCAGTGCCCCGGCGAGTGCTCGCCCGCGTCCGGGTGGAAGGCCGCTCCGCGCGTCGGCCGGACGGCCCGGACGGGCTGTCCGGAAGGGGGCCGGGGAGGGCCGTGCAGGCATGCGGGGCAAGGGGCGCGGGCAGGCGGACGGGGCGCGTACACGCGCCCGAAACACCCGAATCAACGTATTCTGCTCAAACGTCGACATCCTCGCCCGTCCCGTGCGCGCCGGCGCCGCGGGGGCGCGTGGGACCGCTGGGAACGGAGAAGCATGGCCGGTCGCATCGAGGACTACGCGCTCATCGGAGACATGCAGACGGCCGCCCTGGTCCGCCGGGACGGCGCGGTCGACTGGCTGTGCCTGCCCCGGTTCGACTCGCCGGCGGTGTTCGCCGGGCTGCTCGGCACCGATGAGCACGGTTTCTGGCGGATCGGCCCGGCCCTGCCGGTCGAGCCGCCGCCCGTCGTCGAGCCGCCCCGGCCGACGCTGCTGGACGCCGAGCCGCGGCTTCCCCCGGTGACGGCCGCCGCGCCCGCGGTGCCCTGCGACCGGCGGCGCTACCGGGGCGACTCGCTGATCCTCGAACAGGAGTGGGACACCCAGGGCGGCACCGTCC
The DNA here is from genome assembly GCF_042734615.1 of Kitasatospora sp. NPDC059646. Taxonomy (NCBI): domain Bacteria; kingdom Bacillati; phylum Actinomycetota; class Actinomycetes; order Kitasatosporales; family Streptomycetaceae; genus Kitasatospora; species Kitasatospora sp. NPDC059646. Next base: position 15,984 of record NZ_JBHWDS010000080.1, on the reverse strand, counting down.
GGGTGATCGACTTCATGCCGCCGCGCCACCTGCTCGGCACGCCGGACGTGCCGCAGATGATCCGCATCGTCGAGGGCCTGGCCGGCACCGTCCGGATGCGCTCCGCGGTCCGGATGCGCTTCAGCTACGGCCGGATCGTGCCGTGGGTGCACCGGGTCGAGCAGCCCGACGGCGGCCACCGCACCGTCGCGGTGGCCGGCCCCGACTCGGTCTGGCTGGACGGCGCGGCGGAGACCTACGGCCGTGACCTGACCACGTACGCCGACTTCACCGTCACCGCGGGCGAGCGGATCGCCTTCGGCCTGACCTGGAAGGCCTCGCACGAAGCCGCGCCCGCCCGGCCCGACGCCGAGGAGGCGCTGGAGAACACCGAGCGGTTCTGGCGCGAGTGGGTCGAGCAGTGCCGCTACCAGGGCCCCTACCGGGAGGCCGTGGTCCGCTCGCTGATCACCCTCAAGGCCCTCACCTACGCCCCGACCGGCGGCATCGTCGCCGCCCCCACCACCTCGCTGCCCGAGGACCTCGGCGGCGAACGCAACTGGGACTACCGCTACACCTGGCTCCGCGACGCCGCGATCACCCTGTCCTCCCTGCTGCGCACCGGCTACCGCGAGGAGGCCCGCGCCTGGCGCGAGTGGCTGCTGCGGGCGGTCGCCGGCGACCCGGAGAACCTGCAGATCATGTACGGCATCGCCGGGGAGCGCGAACTGACCGAGTCCGAACTCGACTGGCTGCCCGGCTACGAGGGCTCCCGCCCGGTCCGGGTCGGCAACGGCGCCGCCGGGCAGCTCCAGCTCGACGTGTACGGCGAGGTCGTCGAGGCCCTGCACCTGGCCACCATGTCGGGCCTGGCCCGGCACGACCACGCCCACCAGCTGCAACTGCGCCTGATCGAGTACCTGGAGGACCACTGGCGCAATCCCGACGAGGGCATCTGGGAGGTCCGCGGCCCGCGCCGGCACTTCGTGCACTCCAAGGTGATGGCCTGGGTCGCCGTCGACCGCACCCTCAAGCTGCTGGAGCAGGTCGAGAACCCGCCGCCGGGCCTGGCGGAGCGCTGGGAGAAGCTCCGCGCCGAGATCCACGCCGACGTCTGCGCCAAGGGCTACGACCCGGATCGCAACACCTTCACCCAGTACTACGGCGGCAAGGAGCTCGACGCCTCACTGCTGCTGATCCCGCAGGTCGGCTTCCTGCCGCCGGACGACAAGCGGGTCATCGGCACCATCGAGGCGATCCAGCGCGAACTGTCCACCGAGGACGGCTTCGTGCTGCGGTACCCCACGCACGACGAGCAGGGCAACAACGTCGACGGCCTGTCCGGGCACGAAGGGGCGTTCCTGGCCTGCTCGTTCTGGCTGGCCGACGACCTGGCGATGATCGGCCGGGTCGGCGAGGCCCGCGAGCTGTTCGAACGGCTGCTGGCGCTCCGCAACGACCTGGGGCTGCTCGCCGAGGAGTGGGACCCGCGGGCGCGCCGCCAGGTCGGCAACTTCCCGCAGGCGTTCAGCCACGTCCCGCTGATCGACACCGCGCTGCGGCTGACCGCTGCGGGCGGGCTCAACCTGTCGCACTGACGGCCGGTCAGTTCCGGCGCTGCACCAGCTCGTCGTAGATGGACAGCACCTGGGCGACGGTGGCGGCCTCGTCCGGCCAGGTGCGGGCCTGGGCGCGGCCCGCCTCGGCGAGCTCCGCGCGGCGCTTGTCGTCGCCGAGCAGCTCGCGCACCGCGCCGCCGAGCGCCCGCGGATCGGCGAACGGGACCAGCACCGCGGCGTCGCCGACCAGTTCGGGGACGCCGCCGACGGCGGTGGCGACCACCGGCACGCCGGCCCGCATCGCCTCCTGCGCGACCAGCGAGCGGGCCTCCCAGCGGGAGGACAGCACCACCACGTCGGCGGCGGCCAGCAGTTCGGGGATGTCGGTGCGGTAGCCGAGCAGGTCCACGGGGAGCTTCTCGGTGCGCACCCGGTCGTACAGGGCCTGCCGTTCGGGGCCGTCGCCGGCCAGCAGCACGTGCGGCATCGGGCCGCCGGGCGCGGCGAAGTGCGGGACGGCGTCCAGCAGCAGCGAGAAGCACTTCTGCATCACCAGCCGGCCGATCGCCAGCACCACGGGGCGGCCGTCGTCGCCGCCGGGCAGCGCGGCCCGGGCGGCGGCCCGGTCGAGGCCGGCGGGCGGCAGCGGCGGGGCGGCGACCGGGCCGAGCCGGGCGTCGGTGGCGCCCAGTTCGCGGGCCCGGGCGACCAGGTCGGAGGACGCGCCGAGGACCAGGTCGGCGGCCCGCACCACCCGGCGTTCCATCAGGCGCTGCAGGCGGCGCTCCAGTCCGGTGGCGAGCAGCGCGTGGTGCGAGGTGACCACCAGCGGGGTCTCCGGGCGGATGCCGGGGAACCGGCCCGCGGTGCGCAGCGCCAGGTCGGACAGCAGGCCGGCCCGCAGGCCGTGCGCGTGGACGACGTCGGCGCCGGTGAACGCGCGGCGCAGCTCGCCGATCGCCGTGGCGTCGGAGCGGGCCCCGGACGTGGGGGTGATGTCCACCGTGTGCAGGCGGGCGCCGGCCGCGCTGAAGCCGTGCAGCCGGTCGACGCCCTCGGGGGCGCAGACCGTGACCGTCACCCCGTGGGCGACCAGACCCTGCGTCAGGGAGCGCACGTGCGCGCCGATCCCGCCCGTCGCGGCGGCCAGGACGAGCACCACGTGCAACTGGGGGGCCGCGGTGGCCCGGGCGGCGGAATGGTCCACGTCGATTTCGCTCCGACTCGTTGTCAGCTGGTGTCCGCTCGCCACGATGCCAGGTCGGTCACCCTCTTGGACAGTCGGCACCGCTGCGGGCGCGTCGCCCGGGCCGTGCGGGCCCGGGCGACGCGTGCGGAGCAGGGATGGGCCGGGCGCTCAGCGGGCCCGGGCGGTGCGGGCGGCCGCCAGCAGTTCCTCGGCGTGCGCCCGGCCGAGCTCGGAGTCCTCCAGTCCGGCGAGCATCCGGGACAGCTCGCGCACCCGCTCCTCGTCGCTGAGGGTCTTCACGCCGCTGCGGGTGACCACGCCGTCGTTGGTCTTCTCCACCACCAGGTGCCGGTCGGCGAACGCGGCGACCTGCGGCAGGTGGGTGACCACCACCACCTGGGCGCTGCGGGCCAGTTTGGCCAGCCGGCGGCCGATCTCCACGGCGGCCTTGCCGCCGACGCCCTGGTCGACCTCGTCGAACAGGTAGGTCGGCACCGGGTCGGCGCCGGCGAACACCACCTCGACGGCCAGCATGACGCGGGACAGTTCGCCGCCGGACGCGCCCTTGGCGATCGGGCGGGGCTGCGCGCCGGGGTGCGGGGCGAGCAGCACCTCGACCTCGTCGACGCCGTGCGGGCCGTAGGCGACGGTGCGGCCGCCGACCTCGATGCCGGACAGGTCGTCGACCTGGCTGATCGCGAAGGTCACCCGCGCGTGCGGCATGGCGAGCTCGGCGAGCTCGGCGGAGACCGCGGCGGCGAACTTGTCGGCGGCGGCGTGCCGGGCCTGCGACACCTCGGCCGCCAGGTCGGCCAGCCGGGCGCGCAACTCGGTCTCCTGCGCCCCGAGTTCGTCGATCCGCTCGTCGTCGCCGTCGAGTTCCAGCAGCCGCACCGAGCCGGTCTCGGCCCAGGCGATCACCTCGTCGAGGGTGCCCTCGGCGCCGGAGTACTTGCGCACCAGGTGGGCGAGGACGGCGCGGCGGTCCTCGACCGCGGCCAGCCGCACCGGGTCGGCGTCCAGGTCGTCGGCGTACCCGGCGAGGTCGCCGGCCACGTCGGCGAGCAGGTAGCCGACCTCGCCGAGCCGGTCGGCGAGCTGCGCGAGCCGCTCGTCGTGGTGCCGGACGGCGTCGACGGCGCGCCGGGCCTGGGCGAGCAGGGTGCCCGCGTCCACGGCCTCCGGATCGGCGGGGTCGCCGGCCAGGGCGGCGTGCGCGAGCGTCGCGGCGGAGGACAGCGCGTCGGCGTGGCCGAGGCGTTCGGCCTCCACGGCCAGCTCGGCGTCCTCCCCCGCGACGGGTTCGGCGGCGGCGATCTCCTCCAGGCCGAAGCGCAGCAGGTCGGCCTCCTGGGCGCGTTCGCGGGCCCTGGTGGTCAGCTCCTCCAGGGTCGCCGACACCTCCCGCAGGGTCCGGTACACCTCGCGGTAGCGGGCCAGCGGCTCCGCGACGGCCTCGCCCGCGTACCGGTCGAGCGCGCCGCGCTGCCGGGACGGGCGCAGCAGGCGCTGCTGGTCGGTCTGGCCGTGCACGGCGATCAGGTCCTCGCCGAGCTCGGCGAGCAGGCCGACCGGCACCGAGCGGCCGCCGACGTGGGCGCGCGAGCGGCCCTCGGCGGAGACGGTGCGGCTGATCAGCAGCTCCCCGTCGTCGAGCTCGGCGCCCGCCTCCTGGGCGCGGGCCACCACCGGGGAGGCCGGGTCGAGGGCGAGCCGGCCCTCGACGACGGCCCGCGCGGAGCCGTTGCGCACCAGCGCCGGGTCGGCCCGTCCGCCGAGCAGCAGCCCGAGGCTGGTCACCACCATGGTCTTGCCGGCGCCGGTCTCTCCGGTGACGGCGGTGAAGCCGGGCGCGAGTTCGACCACCGCGTCGTCGATGACACCCAGATCCCGTATCCGCATCTCGTCCAACACGGAGACGACCTTACGGGGGTCCACCGTCGGTGTGCGACGACCGCCCCCCGGTTTCACACGGGAGGGGGTTTCAGTCGCCGGTGGCGGCCGGGGCGGGCACGGTGAGGCGCGGCAGGAAGAACTGCACCAGCGGGCCGATGGCCAGCGCGTAGGCGACCGTGCCGACGCCGAAGGTGCCGCCGAGGGCGATGCCGGCGGCCAGCACGGTCAACTCGACGCAGGTGCGGATCAGCCGCACGGAGCGGCCGGTGCGCCGGTGCAGGCCGGTCATCAGGCCGTCGCGCGGGCCCGGGCCGAGCCGCGCGCCGATGTACAGGCCGGTGGCCAGGCCGTTGAGCACGATGCCGGCGGCCAGCAGCGGTATCCGGGCGGCGAGCGCGTGCGGGTGCGGCAGCACCGCCAGGGTGGCGTCCATCGCGACGCCGAGGACGGCCACGTTGCCGACGGTGCCGACGCCGGGCTTCTGCCGCAGCGGGATCCACAGCAGCAGCACCAGCACGCCGACCAGCGTCACCCAGGTGCCGACGCTCAGGCCCACGTGCCGGGCCAGGCCCTGGTGGAAGACGTCCCACGGGTTGCCGCCGAGCGAGGCGCGCAGCACCAGCGCCATCGACACGCCGTACAGCACCAGGCCGACGGCCAACTGGACCAGGCGGCGGGGCAGGTCGGTGGAGTTCGCGGACAGGGGCAGGGAGACCGCCATCGGGTGGACCTCTTTTCGTGCGGTGCTTGCCGTTCCTCGGCACTGACCGCCACTATGGTCGGGCCAAAACCACGCCCGACAGGGCCAATCCGATCCGAGTGGACTGATTTCGATGGCCGAGTGGCACAGCACGCTCACCCCGCACGCCCTCGCCAGCCGACTCCCCCCGCCGGACGGCCGCCGCCCCGCCTACCGGGCGCTCGCCGCCCAGGTGTCCCGGCTGGTCGCCGACGGCCGCCTCCCGGTCGGCACCCGGCTGCCCGCCGAACGCGAACTCGCCGCCGAACTCCGGCTCAGCCGCACCACCGTCGCCGCCGCCTACGAGGCGCTGCGCGCCGACGGCTTCCTGCACTCCCGCCGCGGCGCCGGCTCCTGGACGGCCCTGCCCGAAGGCACCCGGCCGCCCGCCGACGCCCTCCACCCGCTCGCCCCCGACCAGCACGGCACCCAGCTCGACCTCGGCCTGGCCGCCCCCACCGCCCCGCCGGAGCTCGCCGAGGCCGCCGCCCACGCCCTCGAACAGCTGCCCGCGTACGCCGTCGGGCACGGCAACTACCCGACCGGGCTGCCCGTGCTCCGCGAGGCGGTCGCCCACCGGTACACCGAACGCGGCCTGCCCACCGGCCCCGACCAGGTGCTGATCACCACCGGCGCGATGAGCGCCCTGCACCTCGCCCACCAGTCGCTGCTCACCCGCGGCGACCGGGTCGCCGTCGAAGCGCCCAGCTACGTCAACACGCTGCGCGCCCTGGACCGGCTCGGCGCCCGCCTGGTCCCCGTCCCGTTCGCCACCGACCCCGCCGGGAACGCCGGATGGGACCTCGACCAGTGGCAGCGGGTGCTCCGCGGCGCCGCCCCGAAACTCGCCTTCACCATCCCCGACTTCCACAACCCCACCGGCGCCCTGATCGACGAGGACCAGCGCCGCGCCCTGCTCTCCCACGCCCGGGCCGCCGGCACCGCCGTCGTCTCCGACGAGACCTGCGCCGAACTCGGCTGGGGCGTCGCCGAGTCCGAACTCCCCCGCCCGCTGGCCGCACTCGACCGCGACGCCCGGGTGATCACCGTCGGCTCGGCCGGCAAACTGCTCTGGCCCGGCCTGCGGATCGGCTGGCTGCGCGCCCAGCCGTCCCTGGTGCGGAAGTTGGCCGCCGACCGGGCCCTCTACGACCTGGGCACCCCGGTCCTCGACCAGCTGATCGCCACCCGGCTGCTCACCGCCCACCTGCCCGCCGTCCGCGCCGCCCGGCACGCCGGACTCCGCGCCACCGCCGAAGCCTTCGCCGACGCCCTGCCCCGGCACTTCCCCCGCTGGCGGTTCACCCTGCCGCCCGGCGGCCTCGCCCTCTGGGTGGCCACCCCCGGCCTGCCCGCCACCGCCCTCGCCCGCGCCGGCGAGCGCCTCGGCGTCCGGATCGCCTCCGGCGCCCGGTTCGGCGTCGACGGCGCGTTCGAGGAGTGCCTGCGACTCCCGCTCACCCTGCCCGCGGCACTCGTCCCCGACGCCCTGCGCCGCATCGCCGAAGCCGCCGAACTCGCCCGCGCGGAGCGGTTCACGACGGCGGACCCGGAACCGTGCAGCCTCTGAGCGGGTGCGACCGCAGGTGGGCGCGGAAACGGGGGCGCGGGGAACTGCGCGAATCGGAGGCACTCGCCAGCAGGATCGCGACGCAGGACGACGATCTGCACTTGATCGCGACCTCGGGGACGCGGCTTGCGCTTGTCGCGCAGTTCCCCGCACCCCCGGTTTCGCACCTGCCTGCTCGTCAGCCGGTCTGCGAGCGCCCCCGCCACCCCGTCACCGGCAGCGCGAACTTGGCGACCAGCCGGTCCGTGAACGGCGCCCGGTGCAGCCGCGCCAGGCGGACCGGCGTCTTGCCGCGCCGCACCTCCACCCGCGCCCCGGCCGGCAGTTCGACCGAGCGCCGCCCGTCGCACCACAGCACCCCGTGCGGCGTCTTCGGCTGCACCTCCACCGCCAGCACCGAGTCCGGCGAGGTCACCAGCGGACGGGCGAACAGCGCGTGCGCACTGATCGGCACCATCAGCAGCGCCTCCACCTCCGGCCACACCACCGGCCCGCCGCCGGAGAACGCGTACGCCGTGGAGCCGGTGGGCGTCGACAGCACGACGCCGTCGCAGCCGAAGTTCGACACCGGCCGGCCGTCGACCTCGGTGACGACCTCCAGCATCCGCTCCCGCGCCGCCTTCTCCACCGACGCCTCGTTCAGCGCCCAGTCCTCGTGCAGCACATCGCCGTTGGTGCGCACCAGCACGTCGATGGTCATCCGCTCCTCGACGGCGTAGTCGGCGTCCACGACCCGGTCGACCACCGTCGCCAGGTCGTCGCGCTCCGCCTCCGCCAGGAACCCGACCCGGCCCAGGTTGATGCCGAGCATCGGCAGCCCCGACTCGCGGGCCAGTTCCGCCCCCCGCAGCAGGGTGCCGTCCCCGCCCGCGACCAGGATCAGCTCGCAGCCGTCGGCCGCGCCCGGCCCGCCCGGCACCAGTTCCACCCCGTCCGGCAGGTCCAGGCCCACCGCTTCCGCCTCCAGCAGCCGGATCCGGATCCCCGCCTTCAGCAGGCCGTCCACCAGCCCTTCCACACTGCGCAGGGCGGCCTCCCGGCCGGTGTGCGCGATCAGGAAGACCGTACGACGATCGCTCATTGCCCGCTGCCCTCTCCCTACGCCTGCCGGACCCTGCTGGCCCGGCCGCGGCCTGCCAGTCTGCGCAACGCTCGGACGTCTGCCAAGTACCCTACTGGGGGCCCTCCGCCACCGCCCGGTCCGCCTCGGCCGGATCCAGCTCGCCCGCGTCCCGGCGCAGCCACAGGAAATACTCCACGTTCCCCGACGGCCCCGGCAGCGGCGACGCCGTCACCGCCCGCACCCCCAGGCCCAACTGCCAGGCCTGCGAAGCGACCTGGCGGATCGTCTCGGCCCGCAGCTCCGGGGAGCGCACCACACCGCCGGAGCCCAGCCGCTCCTTGCCGATCTCGAACTGCGGCTTCACCATCAGCACCAGGTCCGCGTCGGGCGCCGCGCAGCCGGCCAGCGCCGGCAGCACCAGGCCCAGCGAGATGAACGACAGGTCGCCGACCACCAGGTCGACGAGCGTCCCGCCGATCAGTTCCGGCGTCAGCTCCCGCACGTTGGTGCGGTCCATCACCGTCACCCGCTCGTCGCTCTGCAGCGACCACGCGAGCTGCCCGTAGCCGACGTCCACCGCCAGCACGTGCGCCGCCCCGGCGCGCAGCAGCACGTCGGTGAAGCCGCCGGTGGACGCGCCCGCGTCCAGCGCCCGGCGCCCCTCCACCACCAGGCCCTGCGGCACGAACGCCGCGAACGCGCCCGCCAGCTTGTGACCGCCCCGCGAGACGTAGTCCGGGTCGGCGTCGTCCTTCGCGACCACCACCGCGGCCGCCGTCTCCACCTGCGTCGCGGGCTTGGTCGCCACCGTCCCGCCGACCGTCACCCGGCCCGCCGCGATCAGCTCACTCGCATGCTCCCGCGACCGGGCCAGCTTCCGCCGCACCAGCTCCGCGTCCAGACGGCGTCGTGCCACTGCCACTACTACGTCAGCTCCCACATTCCGCAATCGTCACTCGCGGTCCAGCGCCGCGAGGGTCGCGGCGAGCCGCGCATGACCATCTTCGTACACCTCGACCCGCTCCCCCGTCCCCACCCCGTCGGCCTCCCCCAGCCGGGCCAGCACCTCGTCCACCTCGGGCTCCCCCGTCCACTGCGGCTCATTCACCGGCGGCGCCCCCGGCGTCACCCCGCCCGGCGGGCTTGCGGCCGGCGGCCTTCTTCGCCGGCACCCCGCCCGACGCACCGTCAGCGGCCGCCGCCCGCGCGGCCGGGGCCTTCTTCCCCGGGGCCTTCTTCGCCGCGGCCTTCTTCACCGCCCCGCCCGACGTGCCGCCCTCCGCCTCGGCGGTGCGCTTCGCCGCGGGCTTCCGCACGGCCGCCTTCCGCGCCGGAGCGGCCTTCTTCGCCGCCGCGGGCAGCGGCGCCGACGGGCTGTCCACCGCCGCCCGCTCCGCCGCACCGGCCGGCCTGCGCACCGCGGTCTTCTTCGCTGCGGCCTTCTTCGCCACCGTCCGCGGCGTCGCCGTCGTGCCGCCCTCGCCCGCCGGGGCCCGGCGCGGCACCGAACGCTTCGCCGCCGCCTGCTTGGCCGCCGTGCCCTTGCGGGTGGCCGCCTTCTTCACCGCGGACGCCGAGCCCGCGGGCCGCTTCCGGGGCGCCGCCCGCTTCTCCGCAGCCGACTCCTCCGCTCCGGAATCCGCCACCGGCTCCTTGTCCCACCCGGCGTCGAACAGGCCCTTGGCCCGGGCGGCCGGCCGCACCGGCGGCTCCGCCGGCTGCTCCGGCTCCTCCTCGGACCCGGCCGCCGCCCGCTCGGGCGCGTCCGGCTCGTCGACCTCGCGCAGCTTCGACTCCAGGAAGCTCAGCACCACGCCGACCTTCACCACCTGGTCGCCGACCTTCTCGAACACCTGGTCCGCCCGGCCCTTGGCCAGGCCCGTGACCAGGTCCACCCCCGCCGTCACCGCCTGCTCGGCCAGCGACCGCAACTGCTCCAACTCGGACGGCAGTTCACCGGTCCGCTTGCGCAACTCCTCGGCCGCGCCCGCCACCCGGCGGCTCGCCTCCTCGGCGAGCTCCGCCGCGACCACCACCACTCCCCGCACCGCATCCCGCAGCATCCGAAACGCCTCCTCCGCGGGCACCGACTGCCCGCACCCGACGCTACCCCGTCCCACGCCCGCCCGTACCCGCCCGCACCGACCAGCCGCACGGTCGGCCCCAAGGGTCTGTCCTCGAACCCGCGTCGGAGGCGGGGGTTCGAAGCCGGACCCCGGGCCCACCCGGCCACCGCACCCGGCGGGCGGGTTAGCGTGGAACGCCGAACCGCCCACCGAGACAGGAGCACGCCGCCCCCATGGCCACCATCGAGGAGTGCCGCAGCGCACTGGAGCAGCTCAGCCGCAACCTCGCCGGCGCGAACGGCGACGTCCGCAAGGCCGCCGCCCTCGACCGGTCGCTCAGCTGCCACCTCACCGACCTCGACCTGACCTTCACCGGACGCCTCGCCGGCGGCCAGCTCACCGGCATCACCGACACCCCCGGCGCACCCGCCGCCAAGGCCGACATCCGCCTCACCACCACCGGCGACGACCTGGTCGCCCTGGTCGACGGCCGCCTGCCGTTCCCCACCGCCTGGGCCACCGGCCGCCTCAAGCTCGACGCGAGCTTCCTCGACCTGATCAGGCTGCGCAGCCTGCTCTGACCGGCCGTCAACCCGCCGCCGTCACAGCGCCGCCAGCGCCTTCGCGCTCTCCGGCGCCGCCCCGCCGTTCGCGTCCGCCCACGTCCACGCCGCCGCGCACAGCGCCCGCAACGCGTCGATCCGCTCCCCCGCGCCGTCCAGGACCAGCGCGCCGCCTTCCACGCCGGCCGTCCAGCCGCCGCAGCCGAACCGGCCGCCGCCCAGCGCCGCGACCTCCGGCTGCGGCTCCAACAGGCCCCGCAGGTCGTCCGACAGGTACGTCGGCCGGTGCCGGACGGGCGCCGCCAGCAGCAGCCCGGGCGTGGTGACGCCGGTGAACACCAGCAGCGAGTCCACGCCGCCGTTGAACGCCCCCTCGATGTCGGTGTCCAGGCGGTCGCCGACCACCAGCGGACGCCGGGCGCCCGTCCGCAGCACCGTCTCCCGGTGCATCGGCGGCAGCGGCTTGCCCGCCACCTCCGGCGTCACGCCGGTCGCCGCCGACACGGCCGCCACCAGCGTCCCGTTGCCCGGCGCGATGCCGCGCGCCGTCGGGATCGACAGGTCCGTGTTCGACGCCACCCACGGCAGGCCCCGGCCCACCGCGTACGAGGCCTCCGCCAGGTCCGCCCAGCCCACCGACGGGTCGTAGCCCTGCACCACCGCCGCCGGATCCTCGTCCAGCGAGCGCACCGGCACCAGCCCGCGCTCCTCCAGCGCCTCCACCAGCCCCGCCCCGCCGACCACCAGCACCCGCGACCCCGCCGGCACCTTCTCCGACACCAGCCGCGCCGCCGCCTGCGCCGAATTGATCACGTCACCGGGCTCGGCCGCCACCCCCAGCTCCGACAGGTGCGCCGCCACCACCCGCGGCGGCCGAGAGGCGTTGTTCGTCACGTACGCCAACCGCATCCCGGCCGCCCGCGCCCGCTCCAGCGACTCCACCGCGTACGGGATCGCGTGCGGCCCGGCGTACACCACCCCGTCCAGGTCCAGCAGCGCCGTGTCGTACGCCTCCGTCAACGCCACCGCACTGCCCCGCGGCACGCTCCCGACCCGGCCGGCGCTCTCCGCCATCACTGCTCCCTGTCACCTCGAACGATCGAACACCCGCAACCTTAGGTCTCGTCCGACCCGTCCGGCGGCGCCAAGTACCCCGGCGCACCCGGCAGCAGCGGCCCGAACGCCCCCGCCCGGGCCGCCAGCGTCGCCCGGGTCTGCCGCAGCGCCGCCCGGTAGTGCTCGTTGCCCGGCTGCATCGCCACCGCCAGCGCCAGATGCTCCGCCGACACCTCGAAGTCCCCCAGCCGGGCCGCCGCCACCCCCCACCCGAACTGCGCGTAGTCGTCCGACGGGTCCGCCAGCGCCACCGAACGGAAACTCTCCAACGCCGCCGCGTACTGCCCGGCGTCGAACTGCGCCCGCGCCAGCGCCTCCCGGATCGACCGCGACCCCGGCTCCGCCTCCGCCGCCCGCGCCAGCAACTGCACCGCCGCCGCCGGGTGCCGCTCCTCCAACAGCCGCACCCCGCGCCGGAACCAGTCGTACACCCCGCCGCCCGGCACCCCCGCCGCACCCTCGGGAACAGCCTCCGCCCCGTCCGCGCTGTCGCCGTCGTGCATCCCGTAGCTCATCCGCCCAGCCCCGCTTCCTGCGCCGCACCCACCGTTCCGCCCGCGACCCGAACGGCCACGCGCATCGCGATCTCCCAACAAGGACTACCCGACTAACATGCCCAAGATGAGCGCCCCTCGTGCCGAAAGCGGCAACGAGCCCTCGGGCGGCCCCGGAGACCCCGGGCACGTCGCCACCGCAGGGCTGTCCCTGTCCCCGTTCCGCGGCCTGCGCTACGACCCCCACCGGGTCGGCGACCTCGCCGCGGTCACCTCACCCCCGTACGACGTGGTGGACCCCGGACGGCGCCTGGACCTGGAGACCGCGGACCCGTACAACATCGTCCGCCTCATCCTGCCGCGCCCCGAACCCGAGGACCCCGGCCACCGCCCCGACCGCGACACCCGGTACCGGCACGCCGCCCGCCTGCTGCGCGACTGGCGCCAGCAGGGCATCCTCACCGCCGACCCGCGGCCCGCCCTGTACGTCTACGAGCAGCAGACGCCGGGCGGCGGCCTCCAGCGCGGCCTGATCGGCGCCCTCGCCGTCAGCGGCCCCGAAGCCGGCGTCGTCCTGCCCCACGAGGACGTCATGCCCAAGCCCGTCGCCGACCGGGTCGGCCTGATGCGCACCACCCGCGCCAACCTCGAACCGCTCCTGCTCACCTACCGCGGCGACGGCCGGGCCGCCGACGTCGTCGAGCGCACCGCCGCCGGCGAACCCCTCCTCGACACCACCACCAGCGACGGCACCCACCACCGCCTGTGGGCCGTCACCGCCCCCGCCGACCTGGCCGCCGTCGCCCGCGACCTCGCCACCTGCCGCGCCCTCATCGCCGACGGCCACCACCGCTGGGAGATGTACCTGCGCCTGCAGCGCGAGCACCGCCACCTGCCCCGCAGCCCCTGGGACCGCGGCCTGGTCCTGCTGGTCGACACCGACCGCTACCCGCTGAAGGTCCGCGCCATCCACCGCGTCCTGCACCGCCTCCCGCTGCACGCCGCACTGGCCGCGCTCGACCCCGACGTCTGGCAGGTCACCGAACTCCCCGGCACCCTCCCCGACGCCCTCAAGGCCCTCGCCGAGGCCCGCACCGACGCCCGCAACTCCTTCGTCCTCACCGCCGGAGACGACCGCTACCTGCTGCTCACCGGCCCGGACGAGCGCACCCTCGACGCGACCGTCCGCACCGACCGGCCCGAGGAGTGGCGCCGCCTCGACGCCACCGTCCTGCACGCCACCCTGCTCGACCACACCTGGCACGTCCCCGACAGCCCCGAGCACATCGGCTACCTGCACTCCGCCGAGTCCGCCGTCCGGGAGGCCGCCCGCACCGGCGGCACCGCCGTCCTGCTCCACCCCGTCGAGGAACGGGTGGTCCGCCGGCTCGCCGAACAGGGCGTCACCATGCCCCGCAAGTCCACCTCCTTCGGCCCCAAGCCGGCCACCGGACTGGTCCTGCGCTCCCTCGAACTGGGCTGACGGCCGACCCGGCCGTGCCCCGGCACGCAGAACGGCCCCCGCTCCTACCCGGAACGGGGGCCGTCTCACTGCTCACTGCTCGCCACGAGCCGCCGGAAGGTCAGGCCTTCTTCGGCTGCTCCTCGGCAGCGTCCTCGTCGTAGTCCTCGTCGATCTCCAGGTCGTCGTCGTCGTAGAACTCCTCGACGTCCTCCTCGTCCTCGAAGATCATCCGGTCGTCGCCGATCTCGTCCTTCGCGATCGGCTTGCGCACCGGCTCCTCGGACTCCTGGCCCTCGTCCTCCGCGTCCTCGTCCAGCGCGTCGGTGAACTCCACGCCGTCGATCTCCGCGAGGCGCTCGGACGCGTTGGTCGAACCGTCCGAGTCGGCCTCGACCGCCTTCACGAACCACTCGCGGGCCTCCTCGGCCCGGCCCGCCGCGATCAGCGCGTCGGCGTACGCGTACCGCAGCCGCGCGGTCCACGGGTGGATCGCCGAGGACGCCAGCTCGGGGCTCTGCAGCGTCACCACGGCCGCGTCGAACTGCTCCAGGTCCGCGCGGGCGCCCGCCGCGACCAGGCGCATCTCGACCTGACCGGCCTTGTCCAGCTGCTTCACCTCGGGCTCGCCGGCCATCGCCAGCGCCCGCTCCGGACGGCCCAGACCGCGCTCGCAGTCCGCCATCACCGGCCACAGGTCCGCCCGGCCGGTCATCCGCTTCGCGGCCCGGAACTCGGTCAGCGCCTCCGCGTACCGCTGCGTCATGTACGACGCGAAGCCGGCCGCCTCCCGGACGCTCGCCACGCGCGACGCCAGCCGCAGCGCGACCCGCGAGTAGTTGTAGGCCTCCTCGGGCTCGCTGTCGAGCAGCCGCGCGACCATCACCAGGTTGCGCGCCACGTCGTCCGCGAGCGTCTTCGGCAGGCTCTTCAGGTCCTGGCGGACATCCGCGTCGATCTCGAACCCGGTCACGTCGTCCGGGATCGGCAGCCGGCGCACCGGCTCCGGCCGGCGCTCGTCCTGGTCCCGACGGAAGCCGCCCCGGTCGTCCCGGCCGCCCCGGAACCCACCGCGGTCACCCCGGTCGTCCCGGCCCCGGAAACCGCCGCGGTCCCCACGGTCGCCACGGTCGTCGCGACGGAACCCGCCACGCTCGCCGCCACGTTCGTCCCGGCCACGGTAGCCACCGCCCTGCGGACGGTCGCCACGGTCGTCCCGACGGAACCCACCCTGCGGACGGTCACCGCGGTCGTCACGACGCTCGAACCCACCGCTGCGCTGCGGACGGTCCCCGTACGACGGACGGTCGTCACGGTCCCGGTAGCCGCCCTGCGGACGGTCGTCGCGGCGGAACCCACCCTGCGGACGGTCGTCGCGACGCTCGAACCCACCACTGCGCTGCGGACGGTCCCCGTACGACGGACGCTCGCCACGGTCGTCACGACGGAACCCACCGCCCTGGGGGCGGTCGTCACGACGGAACCCGCCCTGGGGACGGTCGTCGCGGCCGCGGTAGCCGCCACCCTGCGGGCGGTCGCCGTACGACGGACGCTCGCCACGGTCGTCACGACGGAACCCACCCTGCGGACGGTCATCGCGACGGAACCCGCCACGGTCGCCGCCCTGCGGGCGGTCGTCACGCGAGCGGTAGCCGCCGCCACCGTAGGACGGGCGGTCCCCGCGGTCGTCGCGGCGGAAGCCGCCACGGTCGCCGCCCTGGGGACGGTCGTCGCGGCCGCGGTAGCCACCACCCTGCGGGCGGTCGCCGTACGACGGACGCTCGCCACGGTCGCCGCGGTAACCCCCGCGGTCGCCGCCACGGTCACCACGGTCGTCCCGACCCCGGTAGCCGCCGCCTTCGCCACGGTCGTCACGACGCGGGCCACGGTCGTTCGACCAGCCCCCGCGCGACCTGGGCTCGTACCCCCGGCCGCCGTCGTTACGGCGCTCGGGCCGGTCCTGGGGCGGGTTCGACATGCTGGTGACTCCTGTCTGCACACTGCTGGCTCTAGAGGGCGCCACTGCCGATCCATCGACACCAGCGCGCGATCCGGACGACCTCGGAACCCCGGCAAGGGCCCGGTACGTCCGTACTTGTCCATTGTCCGGCACACGGGCGGGCACCGCGTCCGGGTGCCGACCGCCGTCCGCCGGCCGTCTGTACGTTCGGCTGAAAAAGCCCAACAAAAAAGGCCGAGGCCCCAGCTCATCGCTGGGGCCTCGGCCTTTTGAAGAATTGTTCGGCGGCGTCCTACTCTCCCACAGGGTCCCCCCTGCAGTACCATCG
>NZ_JBHWDS010000079.1:0-30849 GCF_042734615.1 Kitasatospora sp. NPDC059646 | reverse complement strand
GAAATGGCTTGGCCGCCCCGGCAGTCGCCGTTCGGGTCCAGGACCCGTGGGGTTACTTCTTCTTGCCCGGGATCATGCAGAGGCCCGCGATCACCAGGAAGGAGACGATCGGGAGGGCGACGTACAGGCCCAGGGTCTGGCCGACGCTCAGGCCGGTGCCCGGGTCGTCGCCGTCGTCGCGTACGAAAGCCATGGCGGGCGACGACATCAGCATCATCAGCGTGGCCGCCGCGGTGACCGCACCGGCGCGCATTGCGTTCCTCTTGTCCACGTTTCCCAAGGTACCGGCCCCCTACACCGCCTCGCCCGGCGGGGTGCGCCTGTCGGCGTGTCCCGGGGGCGGGGGGCCGATCGGGGCGAGGGCGGCGGCGATGGCGGCGGTGCCCGGGGCGGCGGCGACGGCGTCGAGGGTGCGGGGGGTTCCGGTGGCGTCGGCGACGGGGAGGCGCCAGTTGGGGTACTGGTCCCAGGTGCCGGGGAGGTTCTGCGGGCGCGGGTCGCCGACGGTGTCGGGCAGCCAGACGCCGATCAGCCGGGCGGGGGTGGTGCGCAGGAAGGCGTACAGCGCTTCGGGGGTGACGGGTTGTCCGTCGGCGAGCAGGCCGGCGCGGACGAGTTCGTGCTGCCAGTCGGCGACCTCGGCGGCGGCGGCGTGCTGTTCCTCGGCCAGCGGGCGGGCCAGCAGGCCGAGTTGGTGGCGGAGGGCGACGTGGTCGCCGGTGAGCCGGGCGGCGGTGCTCGGCAGGTCGTGGGTGGTGAGGGTGGCGAGGCAGCCGGCCCGCCAGCGTTCGGGGGGCAGGACGGCGCCGCCGGCGTTCCAGTCGCGTTCGAACCAGAGGACGGAGGTGCCGAGGACGCCGTGTTCGGCGAGCCGTTCCCGGACGCCGGGTTCGACGGTGCCGAGGTCCTCGCCGATGACGGCGGTGCCGGCCCGGTGGGCTTCGAGGGCGAGGACGGCGAGCATCGCCTCGGCGTCGTAGCGGACGTAGGTGCCCTCGGTGGGGCGGGCGCCGGCGGGGACCCACCAGAGCCGGAACAGGCCCATCACGTGGTCGATCCGGATCGCGCCGGCGTGCCGGGCGGTGGCGCGCAGCAGTTCGGCCCAGGGGGCGTAGCCGGTCTCGGCGAGGGCGTCGGGGCGCCAGGGGGGCAGGCCCCAGTCCTGGCCGTGGGCGTTGAAGGCGTCGGGCGGGGCGCCGGTGGAGATGCCGGCGGCGAGGGCGTCCTGCAGGGCCCAGGCGTCCGCGCCGTCGGGGTGGACGCCGACGGCGAGGTCGTGGATCAGGCCGATCGGCATGCCGGCGTCGGTCGCGGCGCGCTGGGCGGCGCGCAGTTGGTCGTCGACCAGCCAGGCCAGCCAGCGGTGGAACTCGATCCGGTCCGTCAGTTCGGCCTTGGCGGCGGCGACCTGGGGGTTGGCGGGGTGGCGCAGGCCCTTGGGCCAGGAGTGCCAGGCCGGGCCGTGCACCTCGGCCAACGCGTTCCACACCGCGTACCGCTCCAGCCATTCGCCCTCGCGCCGGACGAACGCCCGGTACGCGGCCTCCCGTCCGACGCCGCGCGGGACGGTGTGCAGCAGTTCCAGGGCCTGGCGCTTGAGGGCCCAGACCGAGTCGCGGTCGATCAGCGCGTCGTGTTCGAGGACCTCCTCGCGCAGCAGCCGGGCGCGGCGGGTCAGGTCGCGGGCCCCGTCGTGGCGGGTGTACTCGGGGACCGCCTCGATCCGCAGGTGGACCGGGTCGGCGAAGCGGCGGGAGGACGGGCGGTAGGGGGACGGGTCGGAGGGGGCGCCGGGCAGGCCGGCGTGCAGCGGGTTGATCTGCAGGAAGCCGGCGCCGAGTGCGGCGCCCGCCCACTGGGCGAGTTCGGCCAGGTCGGCGAGGTCGCCCATGCCCCAGGACTGCTCGCCGAGGACCGAGTACAGCTGGGCGAGGAATCCCCAGCTGCGGTGCTGCGGCTCCGGGATGCGGGCCGGGGCGACGATCAGCGCGGCCCGGCCGGTGCGGTCCCCGGCGGTCACGTGCAGGGTGTGCCGGCCGAGCGGGAGGTCCTCGGGGAGCCAGTGCGAGTGGTTGCCCGTCAGGTACCGGTCGCCGCCGCCCTGTTCGAGTTCGAGCCGGACCTCGGCCTCGGCGGATAGGTCGAGTGCGGTGCGCCGGCCCTGCCAGGCGACGACGGTGGGCGGGAGCAGCCGCCGGGCCTGGGCGGCGCGGTGGCCGTCGAGTGCGGCGGCGGCCAGCTCGGGCGTGGAGGCGTCGACGCCGAGGGCGGCGAGCACGGCGATCAGGGTGCGCGGCCCGACCTGGATCGGCCCGGCGCCGGCGTCGTAGCGGGTGTCCACCCCGTACGCGTGGGCCAGTGCCAGCAGTTCCGGCGGCGCGGCCGGGTTGTCCTCGGCCGGCAGTTGCTCGGCTCCCACCTGCTCACGGTCAAGGTATGCGGCCACCCAGCGCACTCCGTCCTCGCCACGCCCCAATGCCATCAGCCACAGTCCTACCCGCGCGCCCCGGCCCCGACCCCGACCGACACGGCCGCCCGCGGGCGCCGGACGGGTGAACGTTCCGTCGGCGGGTTGCCGCGGGGGTCAGTGCAGCAGGTGGCCGATCGGCCCGGCCGACCAGATCAGGGCGAGGAGGACGAGCATGAGGCCGCCGAGGCGGATCCGTTCGGGGGCGGCGCCGCCGAAGTCGTGGATCCGGCCGATCCAGCCGCGGAAGTCGCAGAGCACCAGCACGCCGAGCGTCAGCAGGGCGGCGAGCAGCACCAGTTGGACCACGGACTCCTCGACCACGGCCACCTCTCCCCCGGGTTGTCGTTCCGTCATCGTCCCAGTGCGGTCAAGGCAGTTCCGGCGGCAATGCGATACCGGGCGATAACGGACATAGCTGTCAGCAGCGTTGACAGGGACGCGGGGAGCTGATGGGCTGGGCGGGCCGGATGGCCGAGGGGGGCCGGGCCGGGCGGCGGGGGGCCGGTGAGCTGGGCGTTTCGGGCGAGGAGGCTCCGGTGCAGGCGCGGGTGTCGGTGGTGGCCGGGCGGCGGCTGCGGCAGCAGTTGGAGCAGAGCGCGGCACTGCGCGAGGTGCTGTACCACCCGGCGGCGCTGGCCGCCCGCCGGACCGCGGCCAGGACGGCCCGTCAGCTGGCGCCGCGCGCCGCCGACCGGTTCATCGCGGACTTCAAGGGCACCGACCCGCTGCTCGCCTCGGTGCGCGCCGAACGGCGGGCGGGAGGCCGCCGGGGCAGCACGCTGCGGCTGGCGGCGACGCTGTCGGCGGCGGCCGTGGTCGGCGGACTGCTGATCCCGGCACAGAGCTTCGCGGCGCAGCCGGGCGACCGGCGGGCGGTGTCCGCGGGGGCGGACCTGCCGGCCGCGCTGGAGGCGCCGCTGCCGCTCGGATCGCTGACGGCCCCTCAGATCTTTCCCCGCCCGCAGCAGTTGCGGCCTGGCGGCAGGCCGGTCGCGGTGCCCCGGCAGGTGACGGTGGTGCTGGCGGACGGCGCGGACGGCCCCGCGGTGGACGCGGTGCGCGCACTGCTGACCCGGGCCGGCGCCACCGAGGTGCTGACCGTCCCGGAGGAGCCCGGGACGCCGGCGGCGGGGTCGCTGGTGGTGTACGTGGGCGGCCCGCGCGAGGGCGCGGGCGGCGCGACCGACCGGGCGCTGCGCCGGCTCGCCGGGGCGGCGGGCCTGAAGGACACCGAGGTGCCCGGCCTGGCGGGCCTGCCGCCCGGCGGCCACCTGCTGGCGGCGGGTCAACTCCCGGCGGCGGGCGGTGCCTACGGCGCGGTGGTGCTGGCCGGCGTGGACGGCGAGGGCACGTTCTACGCTGCGCAGAGCCTGGCGCAGCTGCTGGCGCCGATCGGCCCCGGGCAGGGGCAGGGCGCGGACGGCGACCGGGGCTTCCCGGGCGTGCTGGTGCGGGACTGGCCGACCGGTGCGCCGGTGCGCGGCACCGCCGAGTCGTTCTACGGGCAGCCGTGGAGCGCCGCGCAGCGGCTGGCGACGGTGGACTTCCTGGGCCGCACCAAGCAGAACTTCTTCCTGTACGCGCCGGGCGGCGACCCGTACCGCTCGCAGCGCTGGCGCGAGCCCTACCCGGCCGACCGGGCACGGGAGTTGACCGAGCTGACGGCCCGCGCCCGGGACAACCACGTGACGGCGGCGTACTCGGTGAGCCCCGGGCAGTCGTTCTGCTTCTCGTCCGGCCGGGACCTGGACGCGCTGGTCGGCAAGCTCGACGCGCTGCGCGGGATGGGCTTCCGGGCGTTCCAGCTGGACTTCGTGAACGTCTCCTACGACGAGTGGCACTGCGGCGCGGACCGCCGCAAGTTCGGCACCGGGCCGGTGGCGGCGGCGAAGGCGCAGGCCGCGGTGGTGGCGGCGGTGCAGAAGCGGCTGATGGCGCCGCACCCGGAGCTGGCGCCGCTGTCGGTGGTGCCGACGGAGTACCAGAAGCAGGGCTCGACGCCGTACCGGTCGGCGCTGGCGGCGACGCTGCCCGCCGAGGTGCAGGTGGTGTGGAGCGGCGGCGCGGTGATCGCCAAGCAGGTGACGGGCGGTCAGCTGGCCGAGACCGCCGGGCTGTTCCGCCGCCCGCTGGTGACGCTGGACAACTACCCGGTGAACGACTCGGCGCCGGACCGGCTGTTCCTGGCCGGCTACGGCGGCCGGGACCCGGAGGTGGCGCAGCGCTCCGCGGTGCTGCTGACCTCGGCGATGAGCCAGCCGGTGGCGTCCCGGATCCCGCTGGCCACGGCCGCGGACTTCGGCTGGCAGCCGGCCGGCTACCAGCCGGAGCAGTCGCTGTCCTCGGCGCTGCGGCTGCTGACCGCCGGCCCCGCGCAGCAGGCCGCGGTGGCCGCGCTGGCCGGGAACAGCGCGTCCTCGCCGCTGGGCGGCAAGGAGTCGGCGTACCTGGCGCCGCTGGTGGAGCGGTACTGGGCGGCGGTGGAGCCGGCCTCGGGCGCGCCCGCCGACCCGGCGAAGGTCAGGGAGGCCGCGCAGCCGCTGCGCGACGCGTTCGCGGTGATGGCGGACGCCCCGAAGACGCTGGCGGGCGACCCGCTGGGCGCGGACGCCGCGCCGTGGCTGGCCCGGCTGGCGGCGTACGGGGCGGCCGGCCGGGCCGCGCTGGACATGCTGGCGGCGCAGCACGCCGGCGACGGCACCGCGGCCTGGCAGGCCCGGCTGGAGCTGGGCCGGCAGCGCTCGGCGCTGGAGCAGAACCCGGTGACGGTCGGCAAGGGCGTGCTGGACCCGTTCCTGGACCGGGCGGTGAAGGCCGCCGACACCTGGGCGGGCATCACCGCCGGCGCCACCCCGACGACCACCCTGGGCACCGCGCACGACCACGGCCCGGCGCTGATGGCGGACGGCTCCGCGCAGACCTTCTACTGGTCGTCGGCGCCGCCGCAGGTCGGCGACAGCTTCGGCCTGGACCTGGGCACCGCGAAGCCGCTGGGCACGGTGACGGTGATGATGGGCGGCCGGGGCGACGACCCGGACGCCGCGTCGGCGGCCGACGACTACCTGCACGACGGGGTGCTGGAGTACTACAGCGGCTCCGGCGGCTGGCAGCAGCTGGCGACGGTGCACGAGCAGCGGCTGGTGGTCGCCAACGCCCCGGCGGGCGCGGTCGCCAAGGCGGTGCGGCTGCGGGCCACCGGCGGCCAGAAGACGGCGGTCGCGGTGCGCGAGTTCAGCGCGGGCGCGCCCGGCGCGGTGGACGCCGAGGTGAGCGGCCCGCCCGCGGTGCCGGGCTCCTCCCCGGAGGCGGTGCTGTCGGGCGACCCGGACTCGGCGTTCCGGGCGGCCGCCCCGCCCGCCGCCGGCGACGCCCCGCTGACCGTCGAGCTGGGCTCGGCCCGCCCGCTGGACCGGCTGACCGTGCTGACCGACCCGACGGTGCACGCCGAGGCGACGGCGCAGGTGCGCCGCCCGGACGGCAGCTGGGCGGATCTCGGCCAGGTCCACCCGGGCTACAACGAGCTGCGCGCGGACGGCGGCCCGGTGGACGCGTTCCGCCTGGTGTGGCGGCCCGGCGGCGAGGCCCCGGTGGTCAACCAGGTGATCCCCTGGTACGCGGACGTCCCGGCGGCCCGGGTGACGCTGGCCGATCCGACGCTGGACGTGGTGGCGGGCGCCGCCGCCCCGGCGCAGACCCGGGCCACCGTGGAGTCGGGCCGGCCGGACGCGCTGACCGGCGAGCTGAAGGCCGAGGTCCCGGCAATCGCCAAGGGCCTGACGGTGGCTCCGGCCCCGACGGTGACGGTGCCGCGCGGCGGCAGGGTCGCCGCCCCGGTCCAGGTGTCGGCGGCCGCCGACACCCCGACCGGCACCTACCGGGTGCCGGTGGTGTTCACCGCGGGCGGCCTGACGGTCCGCCAGGAGCTCCAGGTGCACGTGGTCCCGCAGGCCGGCGGCCCCGACCTGGCGCGGACCGCCACCGCCTCCTCCTCCGGCGACGACAGCGCCCGGACCCCGGCGTCGGCGATCGCCGACGGCGACCCGAAGACCTCCTGGACGGCCCCCGCGAAGGACGACGCCTGGGTGCAGCTGCGGCTGCCCGCCCCGGCCCGGCTGGGTTCGGCGGTGCTGCACTGGGGCGACGCGTACGCCTCCCGGTACCGGGTGCAGACCTCCCCCGACGGGGTGGTGTGGACCACCGTGGCGGTGGTGGACAACGGCCAGGGCGGCACCGAGACGGTCCGCTTCGACGCCCCGGACGCGCAGTACCTGCGGGTGCAGGGCGTCAGCCGGGCCGGCCGCTACGGGTACGCGCTGTCCGCCGTGGAGCTGTACGGCGTCACCGCCGGCTGAGCGGCGGGCGGCCGGAACACGGCGGGCCGCCGACGCTCCCGCTGCGGGGGTGCGCCGGCGGCCCATGAGGCATACCGAGGATCGTGTCGGGCAGGCCCTTGTCTGGTCAGGCGGAGAGCGGTGCGTGCTGCTCGCCGCGGCGGACGGGTCGGGTGCGGACCGGGGACGGAACGGCGGGCGGCAGCTCCGTGCGGTCGTGGTGTTCGAAGTCCCGGAACTGGTCGAGGCCGCCGAACGGCTCCAGGTAGGGCCGCCAGCGCGGATCCTTGATCCCGGTGCCGATGACCCGCCAGGCCAGGCCGCTGGGCGCGGCCGGGGGGCGCTTCATCCGCCAGCCGAGGTCGGCGAGGTGCCGGTCGGCCTTGGTGTGGTTGCAGCGGCGGCAGGCCGCCACCACGTTGTCCCACCGGTGCTGGCCGCCCCGGCTGCGCGGGATCACGTGGTCGACACTGGTGGCGGCGGCCCCGCAGTACACGCACCGACCGTGGTCGCGGGCGAACAGCGCCCGCCGGGTCAGCGGCACGGGGCCTCGGTAGGGAACCCGAACGAAACGGGTCAGTTTGACGACGGACGGCGCCGGAACGGCGCTGGTGGCGCTGTGCAGAGTGGTTCCCGCGTCCTCCAGGGCGATCGCCTTGTGGTTGAGGACGAGGATGAGTGCGCGTCGCATCGAGACGACACCGAGTGGCTCGTACGACGCGTTGAGGACAAGGACATGCGGCACGGGGCCTCCTTGGACGCCTGCGGCGCGTGGCTCGCGCCGAGTCGAGCGGGGCGATCGTGCCCCTGTGCGGGACGCGATCTCCCTCAGTGTCGCCTTACGCCCTCGTACGACGCCACCATTTCTCTGTGAACGGCCCGCACGCGCCGGGTGGATCTTGCGCGGCCCGCCATAGGCGGTATGCCCAGCTCGGGGCCGTCCTGCACCCACCGTGCCCGGGGCGGTGCGGAGGGTGGCCGGAACCCGTCCGACGGGCCGTCCGGGCGGGTGAACGGGCTCCTCGGGGCCCGCGGGGCAGGCCCTAGAGTGGGGCGATGCTCGCCGAATTCACGCTTGCCGATGCCACCCCCGACTCGACGACACCGACCTTCGTCCTGCCCACCAGCGCCGCCGATGTGACCGACTCCACCCGGCAGGCGGCCAGCTGGATCGACGAGAACTGGCAGGGCTGGGTGATCGACGGGCTGCGGATCGTGTTCATCCTGCTGCTCGCCCTGGTACTGCGGGCCGTGGTCCGGAAGGTCATCGACAAGCTGGTCGCCCGAATGGGCCGGCCGTCGGAGGCGGAGAGCGACCACGGGGTGCTCGGTGGGCTGCTGGCCAACAGCGGCGTCGTCAACACCGAGCGCCGCCAGCAGCGTTCCGAGGCGATCGGCTCGGTGCTGCGCTCGGTGGCGTCCTTCAGCATCCTCGGCACCGCCTCGCTGATGGCCCTGTCGGTGCTCGGCGTGGACCTCGCCCCGCTGCTGGCGTCCGCCGGTGTGGCCGGTGTGGCGATCGGTTTCGGCGCCCGCAACCTGGTCACCGACTTCCTCTCCGGCGTCTTCATGATCATGGAGGACCAGTACGGCGTCGGCGACGAGATCGACACCGGCGTCGCCACCGGCACCGTGCTGGAGGTCGGCCTGCGGGTCACCAAGCTGCGCGGCTCCGGCGGCGAGATCTGGTACATCCGCAACGGCGAGGTCAAGCGGATCGCCAACATGAGCCAGGGCTGGGGCACCGCCACCGTGGACGTCCAGGTCGGCTACAAGGAGGACCTGGAGCGGGTCGAGCAGCTGGTCGCCGAGGCCGCCGAGCAGCTCTCCAAGGAAGCCCCCTACGACGAGCTGATCTGGGGCCGGGTGAAGGTCCTCGGCGTCGAGTCGGTGGCCGTCGACTCGGTGCAGCTGCGTGTCGAGGCCCGCTGCACGCCCGGCAAGTCGGCGCAGGTCTCCCGCGCGCTGCGGCTGCGCCTGAAGGCGGCCTTCGACCTGGCCGGCGTGAAGCTCAAGGAGGAGGCGCCCGCCACCGTCCCCGCGCAGGCCGCCGCCCCCGAGGTCCTGCCGCCGTCCGCCCTGGCCGACCCGAGCTCGGCGCGCTCGCTGGCCGCCAAGCCGATACCGACCCAGCAGTGACCCACCGACAGGGGCCCCGGGAGCACGAACTCCCGGGGCCCCGGTCCTTCCGTTGACGGCGTGTCAGCCGTTGCGGCGCCTGCGGACGGCGATCAGCAGTCCGGCGCCGGCCGCCAGCAGGGCCACGCCGCCGACCACGGTGTACGTCAGCGCGGTCTCGTTCGTGCCGGTGAAGGCGAGACCGCCCGACGGCTGCGACGGGGCCGGGGTGGGCCTGGGCGTGGGGGTCGGGGTGGGGGTGGGGGTCGGGGTGGGCGGCGGGGGCGGGAGGAGCTCGTTGACGGCGGTGGTGGTGATGCCGGCGTCGAGGTGTTCGTCGTCGAGGACGACCGGTCCGAGGACGGGCTGTTCGGGCGTCCGGTAGCCCTTGGGCGGGGTGACCTCCTGCCAGTAGTAGCGGCCCTGGTCGGTGACGGTGCGGCAGGTGCCGTCGTCGCCGGTGGTGCACGGGTCGCCGACCTTGGCGTCGGCCCGGTCGCCGTCGGTCTGGAGGCCGTCGGCCTTGTCGGTCTCGCGCCACAGCTGGAAGACGGCGCCGGGCAGCGGCTTGCCGTCCTGGTCGTTCTTGACCAGGCGCAGTTCGCCCTGCTGCCGGCTGAAGCCGAAGTCGAAGGTGTGGTCGTTCTGGCCGGGGCCGCCGGTGGTCAGGGCGCGTTCGACGTACTTTCCGCCCTTGGGGACGGTGCCGTCGGAGTCGACGGCGCGGTCGGCGCCGACGTCGGCCCTGGTCGGGACCCAGTGGTACAGCGGGCCGCCCTCGGCGTAGTCGGCCGGGTTGTCGAGGCGGATCGTGTACGCGGTCCTGGGCTTCAGGCCGCCGGTGACGTCGGTGTCGTCGAAGTAGTACTCGCCGCGCGCGGTGGTCTTCGTGGTGCCGACCTTCTTGCCGTTCGCGTCGTACAGGTTGACGGTCGCGCCGGGGACGGGCTTCTGCTGCGGCAGTTGGAGGCCGGAGCGCTCCGGGTCGTACCAGACCCGGTTGCCGATCTGCAGCGGCGCCCGGTCGCAGAGCACCTCCAGGTCGGCCATCGAGGCGCCCTTGCCGAAGCTGGCCGTGCCGGTGGAGAGTTCCTGGCCCTGGCCGGGGTCGGCCGCGCCGGTGCGCAGGGTGAACATGGTGCCGGCGGACCAGGCGTGCTCCAGCACGTCGTAGCCGGAGGTGGCGATGGAGTTCTCCACCTTGGACAGCGCCATGCCCGCGAAGGTCGCGTAGGTGTGACCGAGGCGGCGGGTGTCGAAGAAGCCCTTGCCGCGGGTGGTGATCCCGCAGCCGAGGTTGACGTCCAGCACGTACTGGCCGCCGGACCTGCACGCCTTGTTCAGGTCGCCGGAGGCGGCCGAGACGATGAAGTCGGCGCCGGGCACGGCGGACGCGCTGGTCTGGTCCGAGTAGCGGTCGCGGAACGACAGCAGCATCGAGCCGTCGGTCTCGAATCCGATCTCGCCGAGCTCGGGCTGCCCGTAGTAGTAGCAGGTCCCGGTGCCCGGCTTGGTGTTGGTCCAGGGGTACCAGTAGTAGCCGGAGCAGGGCGCGGCGGGCGTGCCGCGGTGGTCGAGCGGCTGGTTCAGCACGGCCGCGCCGAACTCGCCGGTGGCCGGGTCGAAGGGCAGCACGACCGCCCGCAGGTCGGCGAGCTTCTGGGTGGATTCGCCGGAGCAGACGCCGCCGAGGTAGCCGGTGCCGTCCTGGAAGCCGAGGCCGAACGGCCGCCAGTCCGCCGCCGACGGGCAGTCGGGGGTGGGGACGGTGTACACGGCCTTGGGCTTGGACGCCGTGGCCGCGGTGGCGTCGTAGCGGTACAGCTTGCGGTTGTTGAGGTTGACCACGTACAGGTCGCGGTTGTCCTCGGTGAGCTTCAGGCCGCCGAGGCTCTCCCGCCCGGCGGCGGTGAGGTAGCCGACGTCGCCGCCCGCGGTGTGCGGCGTGGAGCCGGCGTCCGGGACGGTGGCGAACAGCTTGGTGGCCTTGGTCGCCGGGTCGGTGACGTAGATCGCGCCCGGGCCGCCGGAGCCGTACGGCGCGTCGCGCTTGGCCTGGGCGGAGCTGAACAGCCGCCGGTCGTCCCGGTTCCAGGCGATGCCGAAGACGTTGCCGGTGTCGGCGACCGTGCCGATGTCGGTGACGTCCTTGTTCATCCCGCGCGACTGGTACGGGAAGCTGAGCAGGGTCCGCTTGCCGGCCGGGTCGGCGACCGAGGGCTGGCAGGCGGTGGCCAGCGGGGCGTTCTGCTGGCAGTAGTCGGACGGGTTCCACAGGCCGGTGGTGAGCGTGGCCTGCTTGCCCGCCGAGAGGTCGACGAACTCCTCGTTGCTGCTGAGCCGGTTGGGCGCGGCCAGGCCCTCGCGCGCGGCGAACGCCGGGAACAGCACGCCCGGCTTCGGATTGACCACCTCCACGCGGTACTTGCCGCTGGCGGTCGCCTTGGCGGGCTTCAGGGTGATGCTGCCGTCGGCGGCGGTGACGCCGGCGCTGACCGCGCCGTCCTCGCCGGTCAGGGTGACCGTCACCCCGGCCAGGCCCGGGTTCAGCGCCGGACTGTACGTCCCGCTCTCGTCCACGGCGCGCACCACCCGGACCGTCACCGAGCCCTCGGCGGTGGCGGCCGGCGCGGACACCGCCGGGCCCGTCGCGATCCCGGCCGCCAGTAACGCCGCGAGTGCGGCGGAGCGCCGGAATCCGTTCTTCTCGAGTTGCACGTTCTCCCCTCCTCCTGTCGTGCGCCCCTCCCCCGGAAAGGCACACACGATGGGTGGAGGGTAGCGGTCCGGCCCGACCTACGGAACACCGCCCTCCGTTTTCACTCGAACGAGGCAACAGGCCCACCGGCCAGGCGATCTGACGGAGACTCAGCGCTCGCGAGTGGGCCGGACGGGCGACCCTCCGTTCGCCTGCCGGTAACGAACACGCATCCGACCGTTGACATCGCGGCCCGGCGATTGGAAACTTTCCTAACAGTTGGCCGCGAGGGCGCACCGGAGGAGGATCGGGCCCGTGACCACGCAGAAGAGTTCCCGTTCCCCGCTGGCCGGTACGCCCAGTCTGCTCCGGGCCATAAACGACCGGGCCGCACTGGAGCTGCTGCTCGCCAACGGCCCATTGTCCCGCACCCAGATCGGCAGCCTGACCGGCCTGTCGAAGCCCACCGCCTCCCAGCTGCTGGCCCGGCTGGAGGCCGCCGGGCTGGTGGTGCCGGTCGGCACCACCGCGGGCGGGCCGGGGCCCAACGCGCAGCTGTACCAGGTGAATCCGGCGGCCGGGTACGTCGCGGGCCTGGACGTCACCAGCACCACGGTGCGGGTCGCGGTCGCCGACATCACCGGGGTGACCCTGGCCGAGCACCAGGTGTCCTGCAAGGGCTGGCCGGCCGCCTCGACGGTGGAGCGGGTCGCGGAGGCGGTCGCCGAGACGGTGCGCCGCGCGCAGCTCCCGCCGGGCTCGCTGCGCGAGGCGGTGATAGGGATCGGCGGCGCGCCCGACCCGGTGACCGGCAAACTGCGCTACGCCTCGCACCTGCCGGGCTGGCACTCGCCGCGCCTGACGCAGGAGTTGGAGGCCGCGATCGGCGCGCCGGTGTCGATCGAGAACGACGTGAACCTGGCCGCGGTGGCGGAGCAGTCCGTGGGCGCGGCGGCCGGCTGCGAGGACTTCGTGCTGCTCTGGGCCGAGGAGGGCATCGGCGCGGCGATCGTGCTCGCCGGGCGCCTGCACCGCGGCTTCACCGGCGGCGCGGGCGAGGTCGGCTACATGCCGGTGCCGGGCGCGCCGGTGTCGTTGAGCGCCCGCCGCAAGCACTCCGGCGGCTTCCAGGACCTGGCCGGCGAGCCCGCGGTGCTGGCCCTGGCCCGCCGGCACGGCCTGCGCGGCGCCGACGCGGCGCAGGCGGTGGCCGCGGCCGTGACCGCCCCGGACGGCGAGGCGTTCCTCGCCGAGCTGGCCGAGCGCCTCGCGGTCGGGCTGGCGGTGATCGCCTCGGTGGTCGACCCGGAGCTGGTGGTGCTCTCCGGCGGCACGCCGACCGCGGGCGGCGAGCGCCTGCGGGCGCTGGTCCAGGAGGCGTTGGGCCGGATGTCGCTCCCCCGGCCGGAGGTCCGGCTGTCCGCCCTCCCCGGCTCGCCCGTCCTGGCCGGTGCGCTGCAGCGCGCGCTGGCGACCACCCGGGACGCCATGTTCAGCACGCACTGATCCGCCCCGCACGTCCGATCCGCACGTTTCCGCTCCCCTCCCCCCGCATGGGCGCCGGGCCTGGCCGGCCTGCGCCCGGACCCTCGTCAGGAGTGCAATCCCGTGGACACCACCCGCAGCTCCCCGCGCGCCCGCCGCCCGCTGGTCGCGCTCGCCGCCGCGCTCTGCACGGCCGTCCTGGCCTCCGCCTGCACCGGCACCGACTCCGGTGGCGGGGAGGACGCCTCGGCGTCCGGCAAGGACGTGACGATCACGTTCTGGCACGGCTGGAACCAGGACAACGAGGTGAAGGCGATCAACGACAACATCGCCGCCTTCGAGAAACTGCACCCGAACATCCACGTCAAGGTGACGGGCGACATCGCCGACGAGAAGAGCCAGCAGGCGCTGCGGGCCGGCGGGCCGGGCGCACCGGACGTGGTGTCCTCGTTCAGCACCGACAACGTCGGCAAGTTCTGCTCCTCGCACGTGTGGGCGGACCTCGGGCCGCTGCTGAAGAAGGACGGGATCGACCCGGCGAAGACCTTCCCGCCGGCGATGCTCCAGTACAGCCAGTACCAGGGCACCCAGTGCTCGCTGCCGCTGCTCGGCGACGCCTACGGCCTGTACTGGAACAAGACCGCGTTCGCCGCGGCCGGGATCAGCGGCCCGCCGAAGACCTTCAGCGAGTTCGCCGACGCCGCCGCCAAGTTGACGATCCCCGACGGCGACTCGTTCAAGCAGCTGGGCTTCATGCCGAACTACCACGGCTACGAGACGCCGATCGCGCACTGGCTCGGCCAGTACGGCTCCAGCTACTTCGGTCCGGACGGGAAGTCGAACGTCGCCACCGATCCGACGGTGACGGCCGCGCTCACCTGGCAGAAGCAGCTCGTGGACCGGCTCGGCGGGTTCGAGAAGCTGGAGAAGTACCGCACCGGCTTCGGCGACGAGTTCAGCTCCAAGAACCCGTTCGCCACCGGGCAGGTCGCGATGAGCATGGACGGCGAGTGGCGGGCCGCCGCGCTGGCCGACGACAAGCCGTCCTTCGAGTGGGCGACCGCGCCGTTCCCGGTGCCGGACGAGCTGGCCTCCACCTACGGGCGCGGCTACCAGACCGGCACCGTCATCGGCATCGCCAACGGCTCCAAGAAGCGCACCGCCGCCTGGGAGCTCGTCAAGTACCTGACCACCGACACCGATGCGGTGGTGTCCTTCGCCAACGCCATCCACAACGTGCCGAGCACGCTGGCCGCGCTGGACTCGCCGAAGCTGGAGGCCGACGCGAACTTCCGGACCTTCCTGGACATCGCCCGCAACCCGAACTCCTCCACCACCCCGGCCAGCGTCAACGGCGGCGCGTACCAGATCTCGCTGCAGAACCTCAGCTTCGAGATCGAGTCCGGCAAGCAGACCGACCTGAAGGCCGGCCTGACCGCCACCGCCAAGGAGATCGACGACGCGATCAACCAGGCGAAGAAGTGACGGGCGCGCCATGGCACTCGTGAGTTCCCCCGTCCCGCCGGCGCTGCGGTCCAAGCGCCGGCGGGAGCGGGTCAGGACGCTGGCGTTCCTGTCCCCGTGGCTGGTCGGGTTCGGGTTCTTCTTCCTGTACCCGCTGGTGTCGACGGCCTACTTCTCCGTCATGAGCTACGACGGGTACACCCCGCCGACCTTCTCCGGCCTGCAGAACTGGGACTTCGTCTTCACCAAGTACCCGTCGTTCTGGAAGGGCCTGGGCAACACCCTGTGGCTGGTCGTTGTGATGGTCAGCCTGCGGGTGGTGTTCGGCCTCGGCGTCGGGATGCTGATCACCAAGGTGAAGTCCGGCGCCGGGTTCTTCCGCACCGCCTTCTACCTGCCGTACCTGGCCCCGCCGGTGGCCGCCACCATGGCGTTCGCCTTCCTGCTGAACCCGGGCACCGGCCCGGTCAACCACCTGCTGGGCGAGCTGGGCCTGCCGCAGCCGGGCTGGTTCACCGACCCGTCCTGGTCGAAGCCGGCGCTGACCCTGCTGGCCCTGTGGGGCGTCGGCGACCTGATGGTGATCTTCATGGCGGCGCTGCTGGACGTCCCCAAGGAGCAGTACGAGGCGGCCGAACTGGACGGCGCCGGGCCGTTCCAGCGGTTCCGGTACGTCACGCTGCCGAACATCTCGCCGATCGTGATGTTCGCCGTGGTCACCGGCGTGATCCAGACCATGCAGTACTACACGCAGGCGATCGTCGCCGGGAAGGTCGCCTCCGGCGTGATCGGCGGCTCCGGGCAGCAGTTCGAGCCCGGGTACCCGTCCGGGTCGACCTGGACGCTGCCGCAGATGGTCTACAACCTGGGCTTCCAGACCTACGACTACGGCTCCGCGTGCGTCGTCGCGATGGTCCTGTTCGCCCTGTCGACGGCGTTCACCTCGCTCCTGCTGCGCCGCAGGTCCGGCTTCCTGGCGGAGGACTGATGACGCTCGCTCCCGCACTGCCGCGCGAGGCCGCCGCCGCGGCCCCCGCCGCCGCCCGCACCGCCCGGCGCCGGGCCGCCCTGCACTGGGTGGCCGTGCACGCCCTGGCGATCGCCGCCGCGCTGTTCTTCCTGCTGCCGTTCGTGTTCGTCTTCCTCACCTCGGTGATGACGGACCACCAGGCCCTGACCTCCGACCTGTGGCCGCACCACTGGCAGTGGTCGAACTTCGCCAAGGTGTGGAACACCCCCGGTTTCCTCACCTGGTGGCGCAACACCCTGCTGTACGCCGCCGCCGGCACCGCGCTGACCGTCGCCTCCAGCCTGCCGGTGGCGTACGCGCTCGCCAGGTTCCGCTTCCGGGGCCGCAACCTGGCCCTGATGGCGGTGGTGTCGATGATGATGCTGCCGCCGCAGGTCACGGTGATCCCGATGTACCTGTTCTGGGCCAAGCAGCTGCACCTGACCGGCTCGCTGTGGCCGCTGGTGATCCCGATGGCGTTCGGGGACGCGTTCTCGATCTTCCTGCTGCGCCAGTTCCTGCTGACGATCCCCCAGGAGTACGTCGAGGCGGCCCGGATCGACGGCTGCGGCGAACTGCGCACCCTGCTGCGGGTGGTGCTGCCGATGGCGAAGCCCGCCGTCGCCGCCGTCGCGCTGTTCCAGTTCTTCTACTGCTGGAACGACTACTTCGGCCCGCAGATCTACGCCAGCGAGAACCCCGGCGCCTGGACGCTGAGTTACGGCCTGGAGTCGTTCAAGGGCTCCCACCACACCAACTGGAACCTCACCATGGCGGCCACGCTGCTGGTGCTGGCGCCGGTGATCGTTCTGTTCTTCTTCGCGCAACGCGCCTTCGTCGAAGGCGTCACACTGACAGGGGTCAAGGGCTGATGTCCGCACTGAAGTTGGCAATCGTCGGCGGCGGTTCCACCTACACGCCGGAGTTGATCGACGGGTTCGCGCGGCTGCGCGACACCCTGCCGATCGGCGAACTCGTGCTGATCGACCCGGCCGTGGAACGCCTGGAGCTGATCGCCGCGCTGGCCCGCCGGATCTTCGCCAAGCAGGGCCACGGCGCCGTCGTCAGCACCGCCACCGACGTCGCCGCCGGCGTGCAGGGCGCCGACGCGGTGCTGCTCCAGCTGCGGGTCGGCGGGCAGGCGGCGCGCAACCAGGACGAGACCTGGCCGCTGGAGTGCGGCTGCGTCGGGCAGGAGACCACCGGCGCCGGCGGCCTCGCCAAGGCGCTGCGCACCGTCCCCGTGGTGCTGGACATCGCCGAGCAGGTCCGCCGCACCAACCCGGACGCCTGGATCGTCGACTTCACCAACCCGGTCGGCATCGTCACCCGCGCCCTGCAGACCGCCGGCCACAAGGCCGTCGGCCTGTGCAACGTGGCGATCGGCTTCCAGCGCAAGTTCGCCGCCCACCTCGGCGTCGACCCGGAGCTGGTCCGCCTCGACCACGTCGGCCTCAACCACCTCACCTGGGAGCGCGGCGTCACCCTGCTCGACGCCCCGGACGCCCCCGGCGGCCGCGAGGTGCTGCCGCAGCTGCTCGCCGAGCACGGCGCGGCGATCGCCGCCGACCTGCACCTGCCCGAGCCGGTGATACGCCGCCTGGGCGTCGTCCCGTCCTACTACCTGCGCTACTTCTACCAGCACGACCTGGTGGTGGAGGAGCTCAAGGTCAAGGGGTCGCGGGCCGCCGAGGTCGCCGCCATCGAACGGCAGCTGCTGGAGATGTACGCCGACCCGGCGCTCGACACCAAGCCCGAGCTGCTCGGCAAGCGCGGCGGCGCGTTCTACTCGGAGGCCGCCGTCCAGCTGATCGCCTCGCTGCTCGGCACCGACGGCCGCACCACCGTCCAGGTCGTCAACACCCGCAACGACGGGGTGCTGCCGTTCCTGCCCGACGACGCGGTGATCGAGGTCCCCGCCGAGGTCGACGCCACCGGCGTGCGCCCGCTGCCGCAGCGGCCCGTCGAACCGCTGTACGCCGGCCTGATCGCCAACGTCACCGCGTACGAGCACCTGGCGCTGGACGCGGCGCTGCGCGGCGGCCGCGACCGGGTCTTCGACGCGCTGCTCGCCCACCCGCTGGTCGGCCAGCTCGACCTCGCCGAGCAGCTCACCGACCGGCTGCTCGCGCACAACCGCGACCACCTGGGCTGGGCGTGACCCGCGGATGAGAACAGCCCGTCCGAGAACGCGTCACCCGAGAACGCGTCACCGCACCGCCAGCAGGCACCACCACGGAGGGACCGGCCGATGAGCCACGCCGCACACCTGCCCGGCGTCCTCGCCGTGGACGCGGGCAACAGCAAGACCGACCTCGCCCTGGTCGGCGCCGACGGCCGGGTCCTCGGCACCGCCCGCGGCGGCGGCTTCCAGCCGCAGAACACCGGCTTCGAGGCCGCCGTCGCCGCGCTCGCCCCGCTGGTCGAGGACGTCGCCCGGCAGGCCGGCGTCCCGCTGCTGCCCGGCGGACGGCCGCTGACCAGCCACGTCAGCGCGTGCCTGGCCAACGCCGACCTGCCGGTGGAGGAGCAGCGCCTGCACGAGGCGATCACCGCGCACGGCTGGGCGCCGTCGGTGCACGTCGCCAACGACACCTTCGGCCTGCTGCGGGCCGGCACCGACGGGCCGCTCGGCGTCGCGGTGGTGTGCGGCGCGGGCACCAACTGCGTCGGCCTGCGGCCCGACGGGCGCACCGCCCGCTGGCCCGCGCTCGGCCGGCTCACCGGCGACTGGGGCGGCGGCGGCGGGCTCGCCGAGGCCGCCATGTGGCACGCCGCCCGGGCCGAGGACGGCCGCGGCGGACCCACCCTGCTCTCCCCCATGATCGGCGCGCACTTCGGCCTGGCCGGGGCCAACGCGGTCGCCGAGGCGATGCACCTCGGGCAGCTCGACCGGTCCCGGCTGCACGAGGTCTCCCAGGTGCTGTTCGCCGCCGCCGAGGCCGGCGACCCGACCGCGCTGTCCCTGGTGGACCGGCAGGCCGACGAGATCACCCGGTTCGCGACCATCGCGCTCACCCGCCTCGACCTGCTCGAACGGCCGGTCCCGGTGGTCCTCGGCGGCGGCGTGCTCGCCTCCCGGCACCCGCTGCTGCTCGACAACCTGACCGCCCGGCTGGCGGCCGCCGCGCCGCTCGCCGAGCCCCGCGTCGTGGTCGCCCCGCCGGTCCTCGGCGCGGCGCTGCTCGGCCTCGACCACCTCGGCGCGGACGACGCCGTCCACCGCCGCCTGCGCGCGGCGTACCCGACCGCGCACTCGATGGCGGCCTGACCGGCCATCACCCCGCAGTCCCGCCGCCGGCGGGAGCGCCGAGGCCGCACACCTCGCCCGCTCCCGCCGGCGGCGTCCCGCGTTCCCGGCCCGGTGCGAGGATCGGGGCTTGACCTTCCCCTTCGGGGAAGGCCGAGCATCGGTGGCGCCGGACACCGGTCCGGCACGAGGAGGCGGGGATGGAGCTGCTCACCATCGGGGCGTTCGCCCGGGCGGCCCGGCTGTCGCCGAAGGCGCTGCGGCTGTACGACGAACTGGGGCTGCTGCGGCCCGCCGAGGTGGACCCGGCGACCGGCTACCGGCGGTACGCGCCGGGGCAGTTGGAGCGGGCCCGGCTGGTGCTGTGGCTGCGCCGGCTCGGCATGCCGCTGGCCCGGATCCGGCTGGTGCTCGAACTGGAGCCCGCCCGGGCGGCCGAGGAGGTCGCCCGCTACTGGGAGTCGGTGCGGGCCGAGACCGAGGCCCGCCGGGAGCTCGCCGCCCTCCTCGTCGAGCACCTCTCGGGGAAGGACACCACGATGACGGACACCAGCACGGGCGCCCTGCGGATCCGCTACGCCGCCCGCACGGACACCGGCCTGGTCCGCGAGCGCAACGACGACGCCGCCTACGCGGGCGCCGGACTGGTCGCGGTCGCCGACGGCACCGGGCCGCACGGCGGCGGCGCCCTGGCCAGCGCCGCCGCGATCGAGGCGCTCAGGGAACTGGACCTGCCCGCCGGGGAGTTGCTGAACGTACTGGAGGACGCGGTGGCCCGGATCGACGGCCGGGTCGGCGCCGCCTCCGGACTCCCGGACACCGGGACCACGCTGACGGCGATGCTCTGGTCCGACGCGCAGCTCGCCCTGGTGCACATCGGCGACTCCCGGGCGTACCTGCTGCGCGGCGGCGAACTGTTCCAGATCACCCACGACCACACGCTGGTCCAGTCGCTCGTCGACGACGGCCGCCTCACCCTGGAGGAGGCCGCCTCGCACCCGCAACGCATGCTGCTGGTCCGGGCGTTGACCGGCTCCGGCGACAACCGTCCGGACGTCTCGCTGCACACCGCCCGCCCCGGCGACCGCTACCTGCTCTGCTCGGACGGCCTGTCCCGGTGGGTCCACGCCGAGGCCCTGCACACCGCGCTGAGCACCATCACGGCGCCCGAGCAGGCGGTGCAGCAGCTGGTCGCCCTCGCCAACCGGGCGGGCGGGCCGGACAACATCGCCTGCGCGATCGCGGACGTCGAGGCGGATCCGGAGACTGCCGCGGACGCCGCCCGGAGGTGACGGTACGTCACCTGGCCGACAAGTTCCCGGAACGCATCTCGATTGGGGAAAATCTCGGCGCGGTGCGCAGGATGCCCCGTTCTGTCCGTTGAACGCCACGGTCCGCGACCGCTAGCGTCGCGCACTCACAGCGTGTCCGACGGGGGTGCGCGGGGAGACCGGGAGCCGACGCCAGATGGCGATCCGTAAGTCCACCATGCAGGAGCAGGTCGCCGCGGCGATCGCCGCGATCGAGCCGAACGACCGCCCGGTGGTGACCTTCCACACCATTTCGGGCCCGAGCCCGTGGCTGATGAGCCAGCTCGGCCTGATCGGCCAGCTGTTCGTGAAGTACTACTTCGTCACCCTGACCCACCGGGTCGTCACGGTGCACCGCGCCTCCCGGATGAGCAACCGTCCGCAGGAGCTCGTGCACGTCGTCCCGCTGGACCAGGCGCGCGCGTCGATCACCGACGTCAACCGGGCCACCCTGTGGAGCTCGCTGAAGTTCCAGTTCCCGGGCGAGCCGAAGCCGACCCGCCTGAACATCGGCCGCTACTGGCGCAACGAGCTGGACACCTTCGTCAACGGCCTGTTCGGCGGCGGCCCGGCCGTCCCGCCGCAGGGCCAGCCGGTGGCCAACCCGTACCAGGCCTGACCGCCGCCGAGGCGCCCGCCCGGACCCCCGGGCGGGCGCCTCGGCGCGTGACGGGCGGTCAGCGCAGGTGCGCGGCCGCCCACTCGGCGAGCAGCCGGGCGCAGCCGTCCACGGACGCCTGCCAGCTGAGCTCCGCACCGTCGCCGGCCCCGTCGCTGACGTGCTTGACCAGGCGGACCGGCAGCTGCGCGCGGCGGGCGACGGTGGCGAGCGCGTAGCCCTCCATGTCGACCAGGTCGGCGGTGCGGGCCAGCTGGTCGCGGTCGGCGTCCGAGGACACGAACCGGTCGCCGGTGGCGAGCACCGGTCCGCTCCCGCCGAGGTCGATCGGGCCGTCCAGCGGGCGGCCGGTGAGCTGCTCCAGCAGCGGGGTGTCCAGGTCGTGCTGGAGCACCCGGCCGATCTCGTGGGTGCCGGCCAGGCCGGGCCGCAGCGCCCCGGCGGTGCCCAGGTTGACCACCGCGGACGGCTTCGCGCCGCCCGCCAGCACGGTGGCCAGCGCGGCCGCCGCGTTGACCTTCCCCATGCCGGTCAGCAGCACCGGCAGTCCGGCGTCCAGGTGCGCGGCCTCCTCGGGCAGCGCGAGGACGAGCAGGGGGCGGTCGGGGGTCACGGTTCCGATCAGGCGCATGACCGAAAGCTTACGAGGAACCGGAACCGCGGAGCCCGCGCCCGGCGTCGCAGCGGACGCGGACCGGACCGCGGACGGACGGGCACGAAGAGATCAACTCCCGCTCAAGTCGGGTGTGCTGGGCGGCCCGGGCCGCCATACTGCGGGATGGCGGGGGACGTCGGACGGGGAGGGCGGACGGTGGCAGCACCGGCAGTGGCACAGGCGCAGGCGGGCGCGGTCGCGCCGCCCGCGACCCGCGGACCGGGGCCGGTGGCGCGGCTGCGCCGGGCGGCGGCCACCCCGCCGGGGCGGCTGCGCGCGGCGGGCGCGGTGCTGGCGGCCCTGGTGCTGCTGTTCGGCGCGGTCGCGGTCTGGCAGTCCGCGCACCGCTCCCGGGCGGCCGGGCAGGTGGTGACCGGCAGCGGCCCGCTCAGCCAGGACGCCGCCGAGATCTACCGCCGGCTGGCGG
This sequence comes from Kitasatospora sp. NPDC059646, assembly GCF_042734615.1. Classification (NCBI taxonomy): domain Bacteria; kingdom Bacillati; phylum Actinomycetota; class Actinomycetes; order Kitasatosporales; family Streptomycetaceae; genus Kitasatospora; species Kitasatospora sp. NPDC059646. The sequence goes on along the minus strand of NZ_JBHWDS010000079.1, from coordinate 9,013 downwards.
ACGCCGACGCGACCGCCGCCGCCGGGTTCCTGCTGGCCGGCGACGAGCCCGCCGAGGTCCGCGCCCGCTACCAGGACGACCTGGCGACCGCCTCCCGGCTGATCGCCGAGGCCGCCGGGCGCAGCGGCGGCTCCGCCGGGGCGCAGCACTCGCTGTCCGAGCTCAACCGCCAACTGCCGCGCTACGCCGGCCTGGTGGAGACCGCGCGGGCGATCAACCGGCAGGGCCTGCCGCTCGGCGGCGCCTACCTGCGGTACGCCTCCGACCTGATGCAGGGCACCGTCCTGCCGGAGGCGCAGCGGCTGGCCGACGCCGAATCGGCCGGCCTGGACGCCGACTACCGCACCGCCGGGGCGGTCCCGTGGACGGCGCTGGCGCTCGGCGTCCTCGCGCTGGCCGCGCTGGGCCGCTACCAGGTGCTGCTGTTCCGCCGCACCAACCGGGTGTTCAACCCGGGCCTGCTGGGCGCCTCGCTGGCCGTGTTCACCGCAGTGGTGTGGCTGGCGGCGGGCACCGCGACGGCCAATTCCGACCTGGAGACCAGCCGCCGGTACGGCACCCGGCCGCTGCGCGACCTGGACCTGGTGCGGATCGAGGCCCTGCAGGCGCACACCGCGGAGAACCTCAACCTGGTGGCCCGCGGCGCCAGCGACAGGTACACCAAGCAGTGGGACGACCTGGTCAGGAAGCTCGACGAGAGCCCGCGCTTCCCCGGGTCCGTCGACAGGCTGGCGATCGGCGGGCCGGACTCCGCGACCGGCCCGCTGAACGACGCGGCGCAGCAGTACGCGCAGTGGCAGGCCCGGCACAAGGACGCCGCCGCGAAGGACTCGGCCGGCGACTACGAGGCGGCCCTGCGGGCGACCCTGACGCCGCGCGGCACCGACGCCACCGCGGAGGCCGCGTTCCGGGCCGCCGACGCGAAGTGGGCGCTCGCCGCGCAGGCCGAGCAGGACGCGTTCGCCCGCGCGGCGGGCGGCGTGGACGGCGTGCTCGCCGGGCAGGCGGTGGCCGCCGGCGTGCTGTCCGCGCTGGCCGCGGGCGCCGCGCTGCGCGGCATCGGGCGCCGACTGGCCGAGTACCGGTAGAGGGGGACGAGGATGCGCACGGCAAGGTCACGGATCCTGGTGGCGGCCACGGTGCTGGCCGCCGGACTGCTCGGCACCGGCAGCGCCGACGGCGCGGGCGGCCCCGCCCCGCTCGCCGCGCCGCAGGCGGCGCCGCAGGCCCCGGCGGACGCCTGCGACCCGACGGACTCGCTGCCGCCCCGCCAGTCGGCCGGCGCGAGGATCGCCAAGATCCGCGAGCGCGGCACCCTGGTGGTCGGCGTCGACCAGAACAGCTACCACTGGGGCTTCCGCAACCCGCAGACCGGCCGGATCGAGGGCTTCGACATCGACCTGGCGCACGCCATCGCCAAGTCGGTGCTCGGCGATCCCGACAAGGTCACCCTGAAGACCGTGCCCACCGCCCGCCGGGTCGACGCGGTGAAGAACGGCGAGGTCGACCTGATCACCCGCACCATGACCATCACCTGCGAGCGCAAGAAGGACATCGCCTTCTCCGTCCCGTACTTCCGGGTCGCCCAGCGGGTGGTGGTGCCGAAGGCCGCGCACGCCAGGACCGTCGACGAGGCGCTGAAGGGCAAGCGGGCCTGCGTCGCGCAGACCTCCTCCTCCGAGGCCGAGCTGAAGCGCAACCCGCACGGCACCGTCTCGGTGGTCGCCCTGGAGAACCAACTGGACTGCCTGGTGCGGATGCAACTCGGCGAGGTCGACGCCACCCTGACGGACAGTGAGCTGGCTGCCGCGCAGGTCGCCCAGGACCCGATGGTCGAACTCGTCGGCGAGCCGTTCCTGCCCGCGTTCATGGGCGTCGCGATGAACCAGAACGACACCGACCTGATCGCCTGGGTCAACCAGGTGCTCGCCGACTGGCGGTCCGGCGGCGGCTGGCGCGCCTCCTACGACACCTGGCTGCGCGACACCATGGGGGCCCCCGACCCGTACCTGCCGTGACCGCCCGGCGGGCGCGGGCGGGGGACCGCCGTCCGCCCCGCACCGGGCGTCGGGGAGACTTGCCGCCGACGGGCCGGGCCGACGCCCCGTCACCACGAGCGAGGCCGAGAGGAGGAACCGCGATGGCCGGAGGGACCCGCCCGGTGATGAACCGTGAGGAGGTCGACCGCGCGCTCGCCCGGCTGGGCGCCGAACGCGACGCGATCGAGGCGGCGCTGCTGGCGCTCCAGGACCACCCCGGGCTGCGGCTGCTGACCGGCGCCGAACTGACCGGGCGCACCCGGGAGCGCTGGGCGGTCGCCGAGGGCGGCCTGGCCCTGCTGTGGGCGCTGTTCGACCGGTACGCGGAGGCGCTGGCCTCGGCCCGCGCGGTGCGCTCGCGCCGCACCCGGCCCACCGCCGCCGAACTCGCCGAGCTCGGCGAGCTGCTGTCCGGCCGCGCCGTCACCGTCTCCGGCGGCCGCCTCCCCGAGGCGGCCGGCCAACTCGGCGCGCCCGCCCGGCTGGTGGAGCGGATCACGCTGGCCGAACTGCTGGAGCGGATGAACGCCTGGTACGCCGTCGTGGTCGAGGTGGTCAGCGCCGTCGACGCGGTCTGGTCGGCGCTGCCGGCCCGGATCGACCTGCTGCTCGCCGAACTCGGCCGGGTGCAGATGCTCGCCCTGTCCGTCGGCGTCCGCCCCGGCAGCCACCCGCTGGCCGACGAACTCGCGCAGCTCGCGGACGGGTTGACGGCGCTGCGGGCCGAAGTGGTCGCCGACCCGCTCGCCCTGTGGCGGCCCGCCCGGGTGCCCGCGCAGGCCGGCCGGGCCGCGGAGACCGCCGCCTGGGCCTCCCCCGCCGGCGCCGTCGACACCACCGGCTACGACCGGATGGGCCGCGCCCTGGACGACGTCCGGGTCGAGCTGGAGGGGCTGCTGCGGCTGCGCGACGAGTCCCACGAGCGCCTCCAGCAGGTCGCCGACCTGCTGCAGCGCGCCGACCTGACGCTCGCCGAGGCCCGCCGGGCCCGCGGCGAGGTGCTGGCGAAGATCGCCGCCACCGAGGTGCCCGCCGTCCCCCGCCCGCCGGCCGCGCTGCGCGAGGCGATCGCGCAGGCCGTCGACTTCCAGCAGACCGGCCAGTGGCACCGCCTCGGCCCGCTGCTGGACGCCTTGGAGAACGCCGCCGCCAAGGAGCTCGGCCGGGCCCGGCAGGCGCTCACCGAGGTCGCCCAGCCGCTCGCCGTCCGCGCCGAACTGCGCGGCCGGCTGGAGGCGTACAAGGCGATGGCCGCCCGGCTCGGCCTCGCCGAGGACCCCGAGGTGGTCGAGCGCTTCGAGAAGGCCCGCTGGCTGCTCTGGAGCGCCCCCTGCGACCTGCGGGCCGGCGCCGACGCCGTGGCCCGCTTCCAGCGCGCGCTGCGCGCCCCGGAACGGCAGCCCGAACCAGCACAGACCGACGAACCGGCCCAGGGGGAGGAGACCGATGGCTGAGGCGTGCGCCCGTCCGGACTGCGACGGCGGGATCGACCCGGACGGCTACTGCACCGAGTGCGGCCTCGCCCCGTCCGGCACCGGCAGCACGGCCGCCGCGGGCACCGCCGCCGGCACCGGCGCCACGGCCTCGACCGGCAGCACCGCCGCCGCGCCCGCCGCGGGCCGGCCCTGCGGCCGCTCCGGCTGCGACGGGGAGCTCGACCCCGACGGCTTCTGCACCGAATGCGGTCTCGCGCCCGCCACCGGCGTCTCCGTCCCGGCCCCGCGCAAGGCCCCGGCACCCGACCGTCCCTGCGAACGGCCGGACTGCGACGGCACCATCGACCCCGACGGCTTCTGCACCGAGTGCGGCCTCGCCCCGTCCGCCACCGGCAGCTCCGCGCGCAGCGCCCCCGCCACCGGCGCCTCCGCGTCCACCGCGCGCCAGGCCCCCGCGCCCGGCGACCCGTGCGGGCGCACCGGCTGCGACGGCGCCATCGACCCCGACGGCTACTGCGACGACTGCGGGCTGGCCGCCGAACCCGCCGCCTCCGCCCCGGACCCCGTCTCGGCCCCGGTGTCGATCTCCGCGTGGTCCGGCCCGGCCCCCACCTCCTCGGGGCGCTCGCGCTCGCTGCGCTCGGCCCGCACCTCCTCCGGCCGGTCGGTCTCGGTGCGCAGCGCCCGGGGCAGCAGCGGCACCGGCCGGCGCGGCAACCTGGGCGCCGGCCTGGTCGCGGTGCCGCCGGTGCCGGCCGCGGACCCGTCCCGGGCGGTGCTGAAGGACCCTCAGGTGCCGGAGGCCAAGCGGTTCTGCTCGCGCTGCGACCATCCGGTGGGCCGCGAGAAGAACGGCGTCCCCGGCCGCCCGGAGGGCTTCTGCACCAAGTGCGGCACCCCGTACTCGTTCACGCCGAAGCTGGTGCGCGGCGACCTGGTCGGCGGCCAGTACGAGGTGATGGGCTGCCTGGCGCACGGCGGGCTCGGCTGGATCTACCTGGCGGTGGACCGCCGGGTCAACGACCGCTGGGTGGTGCTGAAGGGCCTGCTGGACACCGGCGACGAGGACGCGCTCGCGGTGGCGATCGCCGAACGGCGGTTCCTGGCCGAGGTCGACCACCCGAACATCGTCCGGATCATCAACTTCGTCGAGCACCCCGACCCCCGCGGCACCACCGCCGACGGCTACATCGTGATGGAGTACGTCGGCGGCAAGTCGCTGAAGGACATCGCGGGCGAGCGCCGCACCCCGGACGGCCGCCGGGCGCCGATGCCGGTCGAGCAGGCCGTCGCGTACGCCCTGGAGGCGCTGCCCGCGCTCGGCTACCTGCACGCCCGCGGGCTGGTGTACTGCGACTTCAAGCTGGACAACGTGATCCAGTCGGACGACACGCTCAAACTGATCGACCTGGGCGCCGTCCGCCGGCTCGACGACGACGGGCCGATCTACGGCACCGTCGGCTACCAGGCCCCGGAGATCGCCACCGACGGGCCGTCCCCCGCCTCCGACCTGTACACGGTGGGCCGCACGCTGGCCGTGCTGACCTTCGACTTCCACGGCTGGACCGACCGCCGCCGGCACGAACTCCCCGGCCCGGACGAGGTCGAGGTGTTCGCCCGCTACGAGTCCTTCCACCGCTTCCTGCTGCGCGCCACCGATCCCGACCCGGCCCGCCGGTTCGCCTCCGCCGAGGAGATGGCCGGCCAGCTCACCGGCGTGCTGCGCGAGGTGCTCAGCCTCCAGGACGGCCGGGCGCGGCCCGCGGTCTCCACCCTGTTCGGCCCGGAACTGCGCGTCGTGGACCCCGAGTTCGGCGGGCAGCGGCCGGACCCGCGGGCCGCCGCGCTGGCCCTGCCCGCGCCGCTGGTCGACCCCGCCGACCCGAACGCGGGCTTCCTGTCCGCGCTGCCCGCCACCGACCCGGCCGAGGCGCTCACCGCGCTGCGGGCGGCCGGCGCCGAATCCCCGGAGCTGCGCCTGCGGGTGGTGCGCGCCCACCTGGAGCTCGCCGACGACGACACCGCCGGCCAGGCCCTGGCCGCGCTGGAGGACGAGCACCCGGGCGACTGGCGGGTGGTCTGGTACCGGGCGCTGGCCGCGCTCGCGGCGGGCCGGGCCGAGGCCGCCGCGGAGTCCTTCGACGCCGTGTACGACGCCTTCCCGGGCGAGGCCGCGCCCAAGCTGGCGCTCGCGGTCTGCGCCGAACTGCTCGGCGACACCGAGGACGCCGCCGCGCACTACGCGCTGGTCGGCGGCACCGACCGGTCGTTCGTCGGCGCCGCGTTCGGCCTGGCCCGGGTCCGGCTGCTGGCCGGCGACCGGCCCGGCGCGGTCGCCGCGCTGCAGTCCGTGCCGGAGAGCTCCACGCACCACACCGCGGCCCGGATCGGCGCGGTCCGCGCCCGGCTGCGCGGACGGGCCGTCACCGACCCGCTGGCGGCCGAACTCGCCGACAGCTCCGCCCAGCTGACGGCGCTCTCGCTGGACGCCAGGCGGCGCGAGGAACTCGCCGTCGAAGTGCTGGAGACGGCCCTCGCCTGGGTGCTCGCCGGGGCCGCCGGGAAGCCCGCCACGCTCAGCGTGCTGGGACATCCCGCCGCGGAACGGGAACTGCGGCTCGCCCTGGAACACTCCTACCGGGTGTTGGCGCGGTTGACCGACCGCGCCGAGAAGAGGATCGAGTGGGTGGAACGGGCCAACCGGGCCCGCCCCCGGACGTGGGTGTGAACATGCCGCAGCAGACCGAGTGCCCGACCTGTGCCGAACCGCTGGGGCCCCAGGACGCCTTCTGCGGGGCCTGCGGCACCGCCCTGACCGGGCCGCCGACCCTGCGCGACCTGCCGGTGGTGCCCAGCTGCCCGCACTGCGGCTCCACCGAGCTCGCCGACGGCTGGTGCCAGCGCTGCGGGCACGCCCAGCCCCGCGAGCGCGACCACCAGGAGCACGAGGTGACGGGCGTCGCCGCGGTCTCCGACCGCGGCCTGCGCCACCACCGCAACGAGGACGCGTTCGGCGTCGCCGCCACCGAGGGCCCCGACGGCACGCCCGCCGTGGTCGCCGTGGTCTGCGACGGCGTCTCCTCCTCGGCCCGCCCCGACGAGGCGTCCGCCACCGCCGTCACCGCCGCCACCGACTCGCTGCTCGCCGCGCTGGCCGCCGGCCGCGACCCCGGGCAGGCCATGCACGAGGCGATCGGCGCCGCCAACCGGGCCGTCACCGCCCTCGCCCACGACGGCACCCCCGCCGAGCCGGGCCGCCACAACAACGCGCCCGCCTGCACCTACGTCAGCGCGGTCAGCACCGGCGGCCTGGTCACCATCGGCTGGGTCGGCGACACCCGCGCCTACTGGATCCCGGACGACCGCGAGTCCGCCGAGCCGTACCGCCTGACCGAGGACGACTCCTGGGCGGCCCGGATGGTCGCCGCCCGGCTGATGGACGAGGCCGAGGCGTACGCCGACCCGCGCGCCCACGCCATCACCGGCTGGCTCGGCGCCGACGCCGAGGATCTCGACCCGCACACCGTCAGCTTCACCCCGCACGTCCCGGGCGTGCTGCTGGTCTGCACCGACGGCCTGTGGAACTACGCCGAGGCCGCCACCGACCTGGCGTTCTTCGTCCGCTCCGACGCCCGCGCCGAACCGCTGGCCGCCGCCCGCGCCCTGGTGCGGTTCGCCGTCGAACGCGGCGGGCACGACAACATCACCGTCGCGGTGCTGCCGATCGACCCGCCCACCGCGCCGGCCGTCCACGACGCCACCCTGCTCGACGTCCCGCTGCCGCGCGCCGCCGACCCGGACGCCACCGTGCCGCTGCGCCGGGCCGTCGAACCGGCCGGGAACTGACCCCTTCCGACTCTCCGACAGGAGCCCACCGCATGGCCTCGTTGTCCAAGCCCGGCGCGCCCAGATTCGACGTCGACGTCTTCCAGAACGAGTACCTCGCCCAGGGCGCCCGGGAGGTCAACGCGATCGTCACCGTCACCGCGACCGGCGGCGGCACCTCCGGCGGCCGGCCGCTCTCCGCGACCGGCGGCGGGCCCGGCGCCGCCGTGGTGCTGGTGATCGACTGCTCCGGCTCGATGGAGCACCCCGACACCAAGATGCGGCACGCCCGGGAGGCCACCGCCGCCGCCATCGACACCCTGCGCGAGGGCGTCGCGTTCGCCGTGGTGGCCGGCACCCACGAGGCCGTGGACGTGTTCCCCGGCAACGGCCGGCTCGCCGTCGTCGACCGGTACACCCGCGGCCACGCCAAGGAGGCGCTGCGCCGCCTCAAGCCGTCCGGCGGCACCGCCATAGGCACCTGGATCAGCAAGGCCCGGCAGCTGTTCGACTCGCACCCGCAGGCGTCGATCCGGCACGCCGTGCTGCTCACCGACGGCCGCAACGAGCACGAGCACCCCGCCGACCTGCAGCGCGCCCTGGACGCGGCGACCGGCGCCTTCACCGCCGACTGCCGCGGCGTCGGCACCGACTGGGAGGTCGCCGAACTGCGGAAGATCTCCTCCGCGCTGCTCGGCACCGTCGACATCGTCGCCGAACCGTCCGGCCTGGCCGACGACTTCCGCGCCATGATGGCCGCCGCCATGGGCAAGCAGGTCGCCGACGTGGCGCTGCGGGTGTGGACGCCCGCCAACGCCCGGGTGAAGTTCGTCAAGCAGGTCGCGCCCGCCGTCGAGGACCTCACCGACCGCCGCACCGACGCCGGGACGCGCGCCGGGGACTACCCGACCGGGTCGTGGGGCGACGAGTCCCGCGACTACCACGTGTGCGTGGAGGTCCCGGCCGCCGACGTCGGCAACGAGATGCTGGCCGCCCGGATCAGCCTGGTGCTGCCGCAGCCCGACGGCGCCGCCGAGGTGCTCGGCCAGGGCCTGGTCCGCGCCGTGTGGACCGACGACCTGGCGTCCTCGACCCGGATCAACGCCCAGGTCGCGCACTACACCGGCCAGGCCGAACTGGCCGACTCCATCCGCGACGGCCTGGAGGCCCACCGGGCGGGCGACCTGGACCGCGCCACCGCGAAGCTGGGCGCCGCCGTCCGGCTCGCCCACGCCGGCGGCAACGAGGGCACCCTCAAGCTGCTGCGGAAGGTGGTGGACGTGGTCGACGCGCGGGAGGGTACCGTTCGGTTCCGTAAGAACGTGAGCGAGGCCGACTCGATGACACTCGAGACCCGATCGACCAAGACCGTGCGCGTGAAGAAGTGAGCCGGACAGCCGCCGGACCGATCCTGCCGAAATGTGGGGGACCTGATGCCGATCTGCCCTAGGGGACACGAGTCGCAGGCCGAGGACTGGTGCGACTACTGCGGGTTCCCGATGACCCCGCCGCCCGGCCTGGCCATCCCCGGCTTCCCCGCCGCCCCGGCCCAGCCCGGCGGCCCCGCCGCGCCCGCCGCCCCGCAGGCCCCGTACGGCGGCTACCCGCCGGCCGGCCCGGGCGGCACCCCGCCGTCCGGCACCCCGGCCGGGGGCGGCGGCTACTTCGAGCCCCGCCGGCCCGCCACTCCGCCCGGCGGCACGCCCACCGGCC
>NZ_JBHWDS010000078.1:0-31402 GCF_042734615.1 Kitasatospora sp. NPDC059646 | reverse complement strand
GGGCACTCGCCCCGCCCGGCGCCCGGCGTCGGCCGACGGTCCGTCAGAGCGCGGACACGTAGTACCGGTCGAAGGTCATCCGGCCGTTGCCGGACGCCCCGGTGCGGGTGCCGGTCGTGGTGGTGGCCAGGGTGTACCAGGAGTCGACGTAGTCCGGGTCGTCGGTCCACCAGGAGGACGGCATCGCGTCGATGACCGCGTTCACCAGCGGGATGTACGCGCCCTGGTCCGTGATGGTCAGCAGCACCGCCGCGAGCGCCTTCGCCAGCGACGAGTAGTTGGTGTCGCCGTCGTCCTCCATCATCACGACGTCGGCCAGGTTGTACTTGTACAGCGACCAGTTCACCAGGATCTGGTTCGGGTAGTACGTCTTGTTCTCGTCGTCCAGGTACGGCATGGTCACGGTGTCGACCCGGACCTTGCCGTCCAGGCCGAAGCCGGTGACCAGGTCGAAGATCTCCGCGGCGCCCTTGAACCAGGGCTCCTTGACGTCGGAGACGGTGACCGCGGTGACGCGGGTGGTCCAGAAGCCGGTGGCAGCGGCGGCGGTGTTCACCGGCGCGGCCGCCGGGGCCTGCAGGCCGGCCGCGGCCAGCTCGTCCCGCAGCACCTTCAGGCCGGCCTCGGTGGCCTTGTCGGTGTCCACGTCGATCAGGTAGACCGGCCGGTCCGGGGCGTGGTCGGCGGCCAGCTCGTACGCCTTGCCGGCGCTGTCGTAGGCGACCACGACGGTGGCGTTGTCGTCCGACGGCGAGGAGGCCACCAGCGGCTCCACGCCGTCGGCGGCCGCGCCGACCAGCCGGACCTGGAGCAGCGGGCCGGCGTCCGCGCCGAGGCCCTTGGCGTCGGCGACCTGGCGGTCCGCCTGGGCGAGGTGCGCGCCGAGGCCGCCGGCGCCGCGGGTCGCGGACCCGGCGGCGAGGCCGCGCAGGCCGACCGCCTTGCCCTGGGCGAGGGCGCCGGAGACCTGGCGCTGCCAGGCCCGGTCGGAGAGCGACAGGGCGAGGGAGCGGGCGGCGCCGTCCTCGATCGCGTCGACCGCGGAGACGCGGGCAGCGCCCCGCTCGTGGACGGGGGCGGGGGCCGCGGACGCGAAGCCCTGGGCGGTGGTGACGGCGAGACCGGTCAGCGCGAGACCGGTCAGCACCGTGCGCAGTCGCGGCGCGGAGTGCAGGGAGAACATGGGGGGAGCCTCCACCTCGTGCGGCCGCCCGGTTCCGGGCAGGCCGTTGGACGCCGGGCCCGGGCCGGGTCCGGCGCGTTGGTTCAGGAGCGGCTCCATGGTGGGGCATCGGGCGTCTACGCGAATAGACCCCGCACGACCTGCCCGCCCGGCCTGTCATGAACTGCCCGAAAATTCCCTCGACTTCGTCTTCTCCCGGCAAAGGAACGGTCATTGACGCCGCGTCAGGCCGGCTCGCTCCGGCGCCCGCCGGACGGCCCGCAGGAGGCCGTCGCGCCCGCCGGGGCGGCGCGGTGGCTGTACCGGGAGGAGCGCGGCACGGATGATGGGGGCGCCCGCAATCCCCCGTCCCGAGGAGGCAGTCGGTGGAGCCGCCGCCCCGCCCCGATGCCGACCTGTGGCTGCTGCTCGGCCCCTACGCCCGCGACACCCCGGTGTCGCACCGGCTGGGCGCGGCGTTCGCCGACGCGTTCGGCGAACGGTTCCTCGCCGTGCCGACCGACCGGCTGCTCCTGGGCATCACCGAGGGGCAGTTGACCCTGCACGACCTGACCGGCCGTCGGGTCCGGCCGCCCAGGGTGGCCCTGGTCCGGCACGCGACGACCTCGCTGAGCACCGACCGCGAGATCACCCTGCTGCGCCAGCTCCAGGCCCTGGGCACCGAACTGATCAACCCCGTCGACGCCGTCCTGACCTGCGTCAACAAGTTCTGGCAGCTCCAGCGCCTCGCCGAGGCCGGCCTGCCCGTCCCCGACACCCGCACCTACACCGACACCCGCCCCGACCTGGCCGTCGCGGCCGGCGTCCCCGAGCCCTGCGTGGTGAAGGCGGTGCGCGGCAGCGGCGGCCGCCGGGTGTTCCTGGCGCCGGACGCCGAGACGGTCGCCGACCTCCAGGGCTGCCTGCGCCCCGACGTGCCGTTCCTGTTCCAGCGCTACGTCCGCCACTCGCACGGGCGGGACCTGCGGGTGATCGTGGTGGACGGCCGCGTGGTGACCGCCGGGGTGCGCACCTCCGCCAACGGCCGGTTGAAGTCGAACGTGGCGGCCGGCGGCACCAACGTGCCCTGCCCCGGCCGCTACCCGGCGGCCGAGCAGCTCGCGGTGCGCGCCGCCGAGGAGATCGGCCTGGTGGTCTGCGGCGTCGACCTGCTGTTCGAGGAGGACGGCACGTTCACCGTCTGCGAGGTGAACGCCAACGTCTCCTGGGGCCCGGCGATGCCGGAGGTGGCGCCCGCCCTGGTGGCCGCCTGCGCGGCCCGGCTCCGGTAGGACGCCCCGTCAGATCCGGTGCGCCGCGACCCAGCGGGCCGGGTCGCGGCGCAGGTCGCCGTCCCAGCGGGACAGCCCCTGTTCGGCGAAGGTGCGGCCGGTGGCGACGATCTCGTCCAGCGGGTCGAGGTAGCCGGGCACGTGCGGCGGCTCCAGGCCGGCGGCCACCCGGGCGTCCAGGCCGGCCCGGGCCAGCCGCAGCAGTTCGGCGGCGAGCGGGCGCACCGGGGTGCCGCCGAGGCGGGTGTCCAGGCCCCGGTGGGGCAGTTCGGCGCGGGCGGCGCGGTGTTCAGCGGCGGTGTGACGGCCGGTCAGCTCCCAGGCGGCGTCGCAGGAGGCGCGGTGGTAGCAGAGGCCGGTCCAGAGCGCGGGCAGCGCGGCGAGGTGCGGGTGCGGCGGGCCGTCGGCGCCGCGCAGCTCCAGCGTCCGGCGGACCCGGGTGTCGGTCCACAGCTGGGACAGGTGCGAGGCCCAGTGCGCGGGGGTGGGCGGGGTGCCGTCGGACAGGCCGCGGCGGAGCAGGTCGGCGAAGCTGCCGTCGGGGGCTCGGTGGTAGCGGCCGTCCTCGGTGCGGTAGTGGATGAGCGGGACGCCGAGCGCCCAGTCCACGACGTCCTCGATGCCCACGTCGGGCCGCAGGCCGGGCGGCAGCAGGCCCGTGCGGCGCGGGTCCATCCGCAGCCAGGCCCACGAGCGGTGCGACAGCGGGCCGAACGGGCGGCCTTCGTGCAGCGGCGAGTTGACGAGCAGCGCGGAGACCACGGGGGCCGCGGCGGTCTGCATGCGCAGCTTCCGGGTGAGGTCCTCGGGGCCGAGGAAGTCCAGGGTGACCTGGGTGGACAGCGACAGCGCCATCACGTGCGGGGCCCGGGCCCCGTCCGGGCCGAGGTCGGCGAAGTACCGGCGCATGATCGCGCCGCGGGTCATCGGCACCCACTCGACGTCGGCGAGCCGCCCGAACGGCAGGTTGCCGCCGGGGACGAGCGCGAGGCCGAACCCGGCGGCCAGGTCGGCGAGCCTGGCCAGCGCCGCCCGGACCTCGTCCATGGTCTTGCCGAGGCCCGGCCCCGGCGTGGAGGAGTACTCGATCTGGCCCCCGTGCTCCAGCGTGACGGTGCTGCCGTCGGGCAGCCGGACGCCGGTCAGCCGGCCGGCGTCCGTCTCGGGTTCGCCGCCCCACTGCCGCAGCACCGCCTCCAGCACGGCGCGCACCCCGCGCGGCCCCGCGTAGCGGGCGCCGATGCCGGTGGCGGGGTCGAGCAGGCCGCACTCGACCTCCACGCCGACCTGCTCGGTGCGGTCCGGGCCGGGCGTCAGCGCGGCCAGCAGGTCGGCCCGGTCCGTCACGGGGCGCTCACCGGGGCGGCCGGCCGGGTCTGCCGGGCGCGGTCGAGCAGGTCGCCGACGACGCGCAGCGCGGACTGCGCCGCGCCCTGGCACCAGGCGTGCGCGCCGGACAGGTGCTCGCCGGCGAAGAACACCCGGGGCCGCTGCACCGGGTGCGGCGCGCCGAGCACCGACAGGTACCGGGTGTGCTCGCCGGGGGTGAGGTGGGCGAACGCGCCGCCGCCCATGCCGGTCTGCACGTCCCAGTTGCAGTGCACGATGTCGTCCACGTCGCCGGTGATGCCGGGGTGCAGCCGCTCCAGGCACTCCAGCACCAGGGCCTCTCGGTCGGCCTGGTCCAGCGCCGCGAACCGCCGCGCGTTGGCCCCCCACAGGTACGCGCCGAGCAGCGCGGCGGGCTCGGCCGAGCGCATCGGGTCGCGGGCGTCCCAGCGGGGCGTGCCGGAGCCGTTGACGCCGCCGTCGGTGCGCACCGCGTTGTCGGACGGGTACCAGCACTGCTGGATCGGCAGGTCGGTGAAGCTGCCGCCGCCGAAGATGCCGTCCTCGCTCTCCCAGCGGCGGTGGGTCACGTGCAGCACGGTCTTGGCGCTGGACGCGTAGCTGATGCCGCGCACCGCGTGGCGCTGCGCGTGCGGCAGGCCGGGGGTGACGGTGATCTGGTCGAGCGCGGGGGCGGGGATGCAGCAGACCACGTAGTCCGCGGTGTCGTCGAGCCGCGCGCCGATCCGCCGCCCGGCCACCCGGACGCCGTCGCTGCCGACGGCGAGTTCGTCGATCCGGGTGGACAGCCGCACGGTGCCCGGGCGCAGGGCGCGGACGAAGGCGTGCACCAGGGCGTCCATGCCGTCGGCGAGTTCGACCTGGCCGCGGTGGAACAGGCCGAAGTAGTCGACCAGCACCTCCAGCAGCGAGGACTGCTCGTAGTGGGCGAGGCCGCTGGCGTGGCCGAACAGGTCCCAGGCGTCCTGCGAGAGGTGCTCGTGGACGAACTGCCACAGCGACACCGAGGCGGCGCGCTCCAGCGCCGGGTCGTCCCACCGGCCGTCCAGCGCGCGGCGCTGCTGCTCGACGGTGAGGGACTGCCAGACCGGGGCGAGGATCCGGTCCAGCAGCGCGGACGGCGCCTGGCACTCGTCGGGGTGCAGCGCGAACGCGGGGTACAGCGCCGCGACCTCGCGGACCCGGACCCGGTTGCCGCGCAGGTGGTAGTAGGCCTGCGGGTTGGCGTTGACGAACGGGCGGGTGGCCAGCCGGAACCGGTCGACGTAGTGCAGCACGCAGTGGTGGTTGGCGGGGATCCGCATCGCGCCGAAGTCGGCGTGCGTGCCGTCCCAGAACCGGTGGGTGCGGATCCGCCCGCCCGGCCGGTTGCCGCGCTCGTACACCACCACGTCGAAGCCGCGCCGCTGCAGCTCGTACGCGCACACCAGCCCCGCGAGGCCCGCCCCGATCACGACCACCCGCCCGCCCGGGCCGGCCACCGGCTCCAGCAGGGCTCGCGGGAACGCAAAACTGGCATCGAACATCGGAACCCCTTCGGTGCGCTGACCGCGCGGCCGCCGGACACCCTGTGCGCCTGTGCGGTGACCCGGTGTGACCACGCCTCTGGGACACCGTCCCACCGGGCCGCTTGGTTCGCATCCGCACGGGAACCGTCCGGGGCCGGACCCGCACGGCGCCGCGGCCCGCCGGCCCCGGGACGGGGCGGGCGGGCCGCGGCGGCGCCGACGCGGTGCGCTCAGGCCGACGGCTCCTGCCGGCGGCGCTGGAGCCACCAGCCGGCCAGCGACACGGCCGCGGTGAGGGCCAGCGCCAGCAGGGCGTCGACGCGCGAGTCCGCGAGCACGATCATCACCGCGTACAGGCCCAGCAGGGCGAGCAGCACGGCCCAGGTGAGGCCAGGGAACAGCCAGACGGCGGTGCCGTCGGCGGGGCGGCGCCCGTCGGCGCGGTCCTGCCGGCCGAGCACCAGGTGCGCGGCGGCGATGCCGATCCAGGTGACGTAGACGGTGTCGCCGGTGACGTCGACGAGCCGGCCGAACGCCTCCGTCGGGTGGGTCACCTGGAGCACCAGGCACAGCGCGGCCAGCGCGGAGGTGAACAGGATCGCCGCGTGCGGGGCGCCGCGCCGGGAGATCCGGGCGAACAGGGACGGCGCGTCACGGTCCCGGGCCAGCGCGAAGAGCATCCGGGAGCTGGCGTAGACCTGCGAGTTCATGGTGGAGAGCATCGCCGCGAACAGCACGACGTTCAGCACGGTGGACGCGCCCGGCATGCCGAGGTGGTCGAGGGTGGCGGCGAACGGGCTGTCGCCGACGGCGGCGCTGTCCCACGGGAGCAGCAGCACCACGACGGACAGCGAGCCGAGGTAGAACACGGTGACCCGCCACAGGATGGTGCGGGTGCTCTTGCGGATCGCGGCGGCGGCGTCCTCGGCCTCGCCGGCGGCGATCGTCACGATCTCGGTGCCGGAGAAGGAGAACATCGCGCCGGAGGTGGCGACGACGACGCCGCCGAGGCCGGTCGGGAGGAAGCCGCCGCGGCCGAGCAGGTTCTCCGTGCCGGGCGCGGGCGTGCCGGGCAGCAGGCCGGCCACGGCGACCAGGCCGACGCCGATGAACAGGGCGATCACCGCGACCTTCACCCAGACCACCCAGAACTCCATCTCGCCGTAGGCGCGCACGGAGCCGAGGTTGACGGCGGTCACCACCGCGAGCATCAGCACGGCGACCAGCCAGACCGGCAGCGACGGCAGCCAGCCGTGCACGATCTGCCCGGCGGCGATCGACTCGATGCACATGCCGAGCGGCCAGCCCACCCAGTAGATCCAGCCGCTGGCGAACCCGGCCCAGCGGCCGAACGCCAGCCTGCCGTACACCGCGAACGCACCGGTGTCGGGTCGGGTCACCGACATCTCGGCGAGCATCCGCATCACCACGACGACGACGGCGGCGGTCAGGGCGTAGGCGACCAGCACGCCCGGGCCGGCCTGCTGGATGCTCACGCCCGAGCCGACGAACAGTCCGGCACCGACCGCGCCGCCGATGCTGATCATGGTCATGTGGCGGCTGAGCAGGGTCCGGCTCAGCTGCGCCCCGCCGGCCGCGGCGGGCGCCGGGGCGTTCTCGTCCAGCAGCCCGGTGGTTCTCCTCGCACCGCTCATGCCCGCAGCCCCGCTCCCTGGCGCGCGTCCACCTGGTCCAGCAGGGCGCGGAACAGCGGTAGGCGCAGTTCCTCCGCCGGCTCCAGCGCCTCGGGGTGCCACTGGACGCCGACCGTCCAGGCCGCGTCCGGGTCGCCGGCCGGCTCGACGGCCTCGACGCAGCCGTCGTCGGCGCGGGCGGTGACCCGCAGACCCTCGCCGAGCCGGTCCACGGCCTGGTGGTGTCCGGAGGCGACCGCGATCCGGTCGCGGCCGAACGCCGCGGCCACCGCGCTGCCCGCGGCCAGCGCGACCTCGTGGGTGGCCCACTCGATCCCGGGCTCCGGGTTGTGCGGGACGCCGGTCGGCGCCAGGTCCACGTGCAGGGTGCCGCCGCGCAGGATGTTGAGCAGCTGCATGCCGCGGCAGATGCCGAGCACCGGGCGGCCGTGGTCGAGGGCGTACCGGAGCACGGCCTCGTCGAGCCGGTCCTGCAGCGGGTTGACGTCGTACAGCGAAGGATGGTTCGCGTCCGCGCCGTACCGGGCCGGGTCGACGTCGCCGCCACCGGGCACCACGAAGCCGGCGCAGGCCGCCAGCCGGTCGGCCGCCGGGCGGCCGCCGGCGTCCGGCTCCAGCAGCACGGGCTCGGCGCCGGCGGCCCGGACCAGGCCCACGACCTCCTCGAAGATCCGGTTCGCCTCGCCGACGCGCACGTCGGCGCCGGGAGCGTCGCCGTCGCTGAGTCGGACGGGTATCCCGATCAGGGGTGCCGAAGGGTCGGTGACACTCATAAGCTCTCCAGGGCGGCTTGCGGATGAGATGCGAAATCTAGAAGATAGATTTCATGGATGGCAAGGGGTGGACGCAACACATCGAGCCGGTGCGTGCCGCCGGCGCGGCCGAGGCCATCGCCCGGCGGCTCGGCGAGCTGATCGGCGCGCGGATCCTGGTGGCCGGCGACCGGCTGCCGCCGGAGAAGACCCTCGCCGAGCTGTTCGGCGTGGCCGTGATGACCGTCCGCCACTCGATGGCGGTGCTGCGCGAGGACGGCCTGATCGAGACCCGCCGCGGCCGCGGCGCCGGCACCTTCGTCGTCCCCGACATCCTCGCCCGGGTCGCCGAACTGACCGCCCTCCACCCGTACACCCGGGCCGACATCGAGGAGTTGACGACCTGGCGGATCGCGGTGTCCGGCGAGGCCTCCGCGCGGGCCGCCCGACTGGCCTCCGAGGCCGGCCTCGCCAGGATGCGGGAACTCGAACGGGCCGCCGACGCGGCGATCGCCGACCCGGAGGCCTACCGCACCGCGGACGCCGGGCTCCACCTGCACATCGCCGAACTCTCCGGCTCCCGGCGGCTGCTGGAGGCCGAGCAGGGCATCCAGCACGAGCTGACCCGGCTGCTGGCCGGCCACCCCGGCGGCGCCGGCTCCCGCAGCACGCCCGACCAGCGGCACCGCGCGCTCGCCTCGGCGATCGAGGACCGCGACCCGGTCCGGGCCCGCGCGCAGTTCGCCGTCCACGCCGAGGCCACCGCGGACCTCTGCCTGCCCTTCGTCCGGCAGCCGGACGAGGGCTGAACCCCCGCCGGGGTCAGGGGAACTCGACCTGCCCGGTGGCGCCGAGCCGGTCCACCAGCGTCCGCAGCCCGGAGTGGTCGCGGACCAGCAGCCGGCGGGACGGGTCGGTGCGGCAGTCGTCGAGCATCCGGCGGCCGTCCGGGATCCGCGCCAGCTCCATGACGTGCTGCCAGCTCGCCCAGTCGGTGGCCGCGAACGCGGTCAGGCCGCGCCCCAGCAGGTCGAGGAAGCGGCGCCGCCGGCGGGCGTCCAGGTGGTGGTGGACGGCTTCGGCGAGCGCCGCGGTGATCGACGCGTGGCAGTACTCGTCGCGGCTGTGCAGCCGCACGGTGGCGCTGTTCAGCGGCTGGAGCAGGGTGTCGTCGGCCAGCAGGCCGAGGTAGGCGTTGACGGACATCTCCGCCACCGCGGCGAAGGCCAGCGTGATCAGCGGCCGCTGCCACGGCTCGTCGGCCTCGGCGCACAGCCGTGCGTGGTCGCGCACGGTGCACGGCGGCGGCAGGTCGGTGACCGCCCCGGCCAGGCCGCGGCGGCGGTGCGTCACCGCGCTCGCGTCCAGGTGCATCAGGGTGTGGTACTGCTCGTCGACCATGGCCTGGGCGACGGCCCGGCGCATCGCCTCCCCGTCCGCCCCCGGGTACGCGCCCGCCAGGACCAGCGCGAACGCCTCGTTGACCACCTGCTGCTCGGCCTGGACGGTGCGGTGGTTGTAGGCGATCCACGCCCAGGCGAGCAGCCGCGTGCGCTCCCCCGGCTCCAGCCGCCGGTAGGACGGGTGGTCGTGGAACGGCAGGATCCGCTCGGGGTAGTCGGGCCGGTCCGGGTCGAACTGCCCGTCCGGGTCGGCCTCCTCTCGCTTGACGGCGGCCCGGCGGTGCCAGTTGGCCGCCAGCCGGCGAACCACCGCGCTCTCCGCCGGGTCCGCCGGGTCGTAGGCGGGCGCCCCCGGCAGCAGGGCCTCGGGGAGGCCCGCCGGGAGCCGCCGGTCCGGCTCCCGGCTCACCGGCCGGCGCCGTCGATCCGGCCCGCACCGTCCAGGTGCGGCACGGGCCGGTCCCCCAGCAGCGGGCCGGACCCCGGGAGCGGGCCCGCACCGGGCTGCGGGTCGGCGTCGGCCGTCTTCATCCGGTGGAACTGCTCGCCGAGCGGCGCGATGACGTGCTTCTCGATCTCGTGGTACGTGGTCAGCCGGGACAGCGGCACCCGCCGCAGGAACCAGTGGCCGCGCAGGTCGCAGCCGATGTCGCGGCCGCGGAAGTGGCCGGTGGTCCAGCCGTCGCTCTCCAGTTCCTTGGTCCGCTCCAGCCGGAAGAACTGGAAGATCTTCTCCGCGGTGTCCAGCGCCCGCTCCTCCGGGTCGGAAGGGCGCGGCTCGGCGACGCCGAACCAGCACTCGGGCTCGTCCGCGTCGTCCAGGTAGGCGTCGTTGAAGCCCAGCCAGGGCCAGACGAAGGCCATCAGCCGCGCCCGGCCCATCGGACAGTCGTCGCCCGGGACGCCGGGCGGGACGGTCGTCGGGTCCAGGTAGAAGCGGCCGAGCCAGGTCGGCAGCCACAGGTAGAACGGGTAGGAGCTGTCGTCGGAGAGCAGGTAGCTGTTGGCGTTGGAGAACAGCGCCTGCCCGCCGATCGGCTTCAGGCTGACGCCGTACTCGGGGATGGAGAAGCGCACGTTCAGCACCTCGAAGAAGGCGCGGACGTCGGTGAAGTACTGCTCGAGGGCGCGGTAGCCGTCCACCGCCGCAGCGGGCACCTCGTGCCTGAAGGTCATCGTCAACACCGTTCCTCCGGTCCGCGCCGCGGCACGGAACCCTCGTCCCACACGTAGCGTCACCTGATCACTACAGTCTGGAGCGGAACGTTCGCGTCCGCACGGGCGGGGCGCGGCGTCGGCCGACGGGCGAAGGGACCGCCACCGGATGTGGGACGTGGCCGTGGTGGGGGCGGGGGTCGGCGGCTGCTACCTGGCGCACCGGCTGGCCGGGCCCGGCACCGCGCTGTTCGAGGCCACCGGGCGAATCGGCGGCCGGCTGCGCTCCGCGGCGCTGCCGGGCCTGCCCGGCGTGGTGGCCGAGTACGGGGCGACGCGCTTCGACGCGAGCGAGCACACCGTCACCGACCTGCTCCGGCACCTCGGCCTGGCGGCCGAGGCGGTGCCGTTCCCGGTCGGCCGCCCGGAGAACCTCGCCCACCTGCGGGGCACCGCGCTGCGCACCCGCGACCTGCTCGCGCCGACGGCCGCGCTCCCCTACCGGCTCCGCGCGGATGAGCGCGGCCGCACCGCCGACGGACTGACGGAACTGGCCGCCGAGCGGGCGCTGCCCGGGTTCGCCGCGCTGCGCGCCGAGGCCGGCGCCGCCGGGGTCGAGCGCTACCGGCAGGCCCGGCGGGCCGCCCGGTGGCGCGGGCGGGCCCTGCACGAGGTGCCGTGGACGGCCGTCCTGGACGCCGAACTCTCGCCGGAGGCCGCGCAGTTGGTGCAGGACGGCGGCGGGTACGACCAGCGGTCGGCGGCCGGCAGCGCGGCGCACTGGCTCGACACCCTGGCCCAGAGCCCGCCGGGCGCCGGACTCCGGCGGCTGCGCTGCGGCTTCGAGGAACTCCCCCGCGCCCTGCACCGGCGCTTCACCGCCGCCGGCGGCACGACCTTCCTGCACCACCGGCTGACCGGGCTGGAACGCACCGCCGGCGGCTACCGGCTCCGCTTCGACCGGACGGCCGCCGACGCCCGGGCGGTCGTCCTCGCCCTGCCGCAGCGGGCCGCCGCAGCGCTGCTGCCCGCCGACGGGGCCGCGTTCCGGCGCGGCCTGCACAGCCAGCACCCCGTCCCCGCGGTCAAGCTGTTCCTCACCTACCCGGGCGCCTGGTGGCGGCGCGCCGGGGTCGCCCGGGGGCGCAGCACCACCGACCTGCCGAACCGTCAGCTCTGGTACTGGCACACGCCGGAGGACGACGGCCCCGCCGCGCTGCTGGCCGTGTACGCGGACGGGCCGGCGCACCGCCCCTGGGCCGGTCCGGACCCCGCCGCGCCGGCCGGCCGCGCGCACGCGTCGGCGGTCCGGCTGCACGGGCTCGACGGGGTACCGGCCCCCGTCGCGGCCCGGCGGCAGGTGTGGCCGGTGGCCTGGCCGGTGTGGCGGCCCGGGTTCGAGGCCGACGAGGTGATCCCGGCGATGCGGCGGCCGCTGCCCGGCGAGCCGGTGTACTGGGTCAACGACGCCTGGACGCCCCGGCCCGGCTCGGTCGAGGGCGTCCTGCAGGCCGCCGAACGCGTCCTGCGCCACGACTTCGCGCTGCCCCCGCCGCCCTGGCTGCGGGCCGGCGCCACCTGCTGGGACCGGAGTTGAGGAGAGTCGCCGCTGTGACCACCGCACCCCTGCTCGAAGGCCGCCCGCTCGCCGACCGCCTCGCCGCCGCCCCGGCCGCCGCCGCCCGCCTCGGCGGGCGGCCCGCCGACTGGACGGTCACCGAGATCGGCGACGGCAACATCAACTACGTCCACCGGGTCGACGGGCCCGCCGGGCGACTGTGCGTCAAACAGGCCATGCCGTACGTGCGGGCCGCCGGCGAGAGCTGGCCGCTCACCCCGCGGCGCACCTTCTACGAGTACCGGGCGCTGCTGGAGCACGGGCGGCACTCCCCCAGGGTGCCCGAGGTCGTCCACTACGACGCCGGGGCGAACCTGCTGGCGGTCGAGCACCTGGCGCCGCACACGGTGCTGCGCCAGGGGCTGATCGCCGGCGTCCGCTACCCGCTGCTGGCCCGGCAGTTGGGCGAGCACCTGGCCGCCACCATGGTCGGCACCGGCGACCTGGCCTGCCCGGCGGCCCGGAAACGGCCGCTGGTGGCGCTGTTCAACGGCAACACGGCGATGGCCGGGATCATGGAGGACATGGTCTTCACGGAGATCTACCACGAGCACCGCCGCAACTCCTGGACCAGTCCCCAACTCGACTCCGCGCTGGCCCGGTTGCGCGCCGACAACGCCGTCAAGACGGCGGTGTCCCGGCTCAAGCTGCGCTACCTGACCTCCGCCGAGGCGCTGCTGCACGGCGACCTGCACACCGGATCGGTGCTGGTCACGCCCGAGGACACCCGCGTCATCGACCAGGAGTTCGCCTGCTACGGCCCGATCGGCTTCGACCTCGGCACGCTGCTCGCCCACCTGCTGATCGCGCACTACGCGCAGCCCGGCCACCGGCCGCCCGGGCCGGAGCGGGACCGCTACCGGGACTGGCTGCTGGCCACCGTCGACGAGCTGTGGCGCGAGTTCACCCGGCACTACCTGGCCCGCTGGCAGTGCGCCACCACCGGCGACGCCTACCCGCGGACGCTGTTCCCCGACCCCGCCGCACTGGACGCCGAACGGCGGCGGCACCTCGCGCTGGTCCTCACCGACACCCTCGGCTTCTGCGGCGCCGAGATCCTCCGCCGGATCTTCGGCTTCGCGCACGTCGCCGACTTCCGCTCGATCGCCGACCCGGCCGTGCGGGCCGCCTGCGAACTCCCCTGCGCGGCCCTGGCGGCCCGCCTGCTGACCCGCCCCGCCACCTTCCCGAGCATCCGCGCCCTCACCGCAGCCGTCCGCGCCACCCGCCCGGGCTGACTCGCCGCCGGACGGGTGGCGCGGGGTGGAAGCTAGAAGCCGAGCGGGGTGTAGCTGGACATGGCCTGCGCGAACGCCTGGCCGCCGGACGGTGCGGCGGCGACCGGGAAGACCGTCACCACGCTGCCGTTGGCCGCCGAGATGCCCAGGTACTCGCCGAGCATCCGGCCCTGGCTGGTGTCGGGCATCCGGGACAGCGGCATGGCCTCGACGAGCGGGGACGGCGGCTTCTTCCACGTCCGGCCGCCGTCGGTGGAGGAGGTGTACCGCACCGAGACGGCGCCGTTCCACAGGTCGTTGAAGACGATCGCGAAGCGCCCGGGGTTCTGCGGGTCGGCCGTGACCGACGGGGCGAACTGGTTGCTCGCCGCGCACAGCGCCGTGTCCTGGCAGGTGTCGATCTCGTTGACCGTCCAGTTCTGCCCGTCCGTGGAGGTGGCCTGGACGAGGTTGTTCCAGGCGCAGCCGGTCGCGGCCCGGCAGCCGTGCCAGACCGCGACGATGCGGCCGGTGCCGTCCACGTCGGCGGAGACGGTGGACACGTCCCGCAGGCCCGGAACGTCGTACTGGCTGCCGCTGTTGACCGTCACCGGGCCGGTCGAGCCGGTGCCGCCGCCGGTGAGCGTGAAGGAGCCGACGCTGCCGGTCAGGCCGTACAGGACGACCACGGTGCCGTCGGGCCGGACCACCGGGTAGCTGCCGTTGCCGTACACCGCCGGGGCGTTGACGGAGGACCAGCTCAGGCCGCCGTCGGTGGACCTGGCCACCTGGACCCGGTAGCCGTCCATCTTGGTGATGGTCAGGTAGCAGGTGCCGTAGTACGGGCTGGAGGTCCAGTTGTCGCAGGCGATCCACTCCTTGTCCCACTCGGTGCCGTCGTTGCCGATCGCCCAGGTCGGGGCGGACCAGTGGGCGGCGCCGTCGGTGGAGCGGTTGACCATGATGCCCCGGCCGCCGCCGCCGTCGATGATCAGGCTGCCCACCATCCAGGCCCCGTGCCGCGCGCTGTACGCCACCACCGGGTCGCTGGCCCGTTCGTGGGTGCCGCCGGCCGCGACGGTCAGGCCCGGCAGCACGCCGGACGTCCAGGTCAGGCCGGCGTCCCGGGACACCGTGAAGCCGGTGTTGGTCGAGCCGCCGCTGAAGCCCCGGCCGACCTGGTAGGCGCCGACCACGGTGCTGCCCCAGGCGAAGCTGTCGGCTTCGACGGCCGCCGAGTGCTGGGTGTCGGCGTTGGTGTACGGATCCCCGCCGACCGTCTGCAGGCCGCCGGTGAAGGTGCGGCACCCGAGGTCCGTCTCGGCCGCCCGGTGCGGCGAACCGCCGTAGACGTTCACGGCCGCCAGGCAGATCGTCTGCGGGCCGGCCGGGACGGACGCCAGCGGCTGCGAGAAGCCGTGGTACCCCACGTCCGAGCGGTACACGTTCGCGGTGATCTGCTGCACCACCGCGCCGTTGCGGCGGACCCTGACCGTCACCGAACCGGCCGTGTCCGGATCCGTCGCCCAACCCGACACCACCACGCCGCCGTTGGCGCCGTACATCGCGTCGAACCAGCCCTGTGCGGCCCGGTCCGGCTCCTCCGGCGGGTCCGGGTCCTCGAAGCAGATCGGCGGCGGATCCGGCTGGTCGCAGAACGGCGACGCCTGCGCCCGCCCCGGCGCCACCAGCACGGACGCCACGGCGGCCACACCGGTCAGCAGCACCGCCGCCGACCGGCCGCCCCTGCGGAAGAAGGAACGTGCGGACAACTCGACCCCCCCTGATTGTCGTTGCGGTGTCGAGAGTGCCGAGCGCGACTAAACACCCCGTCAACAACGACTGGCAGAGGGAAGTTGAAGTTCGGCACACCGGCCCGCTGCCGACAACGGGCCGACCGGTGCGGCGCAGAAGGCGGACGTTCTACCGTCCCACCGCGGTGCCAACGGCCCATGGCATGCCCCTGGGGCCCTGGGGTGAGGCAACTTCCTAGTGCTGCGGCCGCTAGGACTCTGCCCGACGGGTCCCCACTCCGCCGACATGTCGATGGAGGAGGTAGTCAATCTCGTCCGGCGCATGATGCATGCGGGCCTGCCGCCACGCGCTGTCGAGATCGAACGTTACGCGGCTGAGCCGTTGGAGACGGAGAGCTCGAAGAGTCGTGAAGGGTGCGAGCAGGCATCTCCAGAGCATCAACCTCATCCGGGCCACCTGTCCGGGGTGCCCGGGGCCGATGGACCTGCCACCCCCTTTAGAGCGTCAACGGAGAGTTGGAGCAGGACCTTCATCGCCTCGTGTTGGATCCCCGGGTCCCGAAAGCCGGCTCCCACCGATTCCCAGAGCTCTAGCAAGGGTTGCCACCAGGAGTCATGGGACCTGATGGCACGTGCAATCCGTTCCAGATCAGCCACCTCGGTGTCGTCCGGGAGCACGGAGCGCCGTTCCAGATAGTCGAGAACCACGAGATCTGGGCGGTCGTAGAGCGACGCTTTGAGGAACTCCAGCCGCCGGATGCGTTCAGTGTCGGCCCGTCGCACCGCCAGAGCTTGCGCCGCCATTGGCGACAATCGGAGATCGAACTTCGCTGAGCACAGGAGGTAGTGCGGTCCGACCCGGCCTTCAGGGGCTCCGAACACTGCGTTAAGAGTGTCCTCGGCTCCGAGGAGGTCGTCCGGCATCAG
Source organism: Kitasatospora sp. NPDC059646 (assembly GCF_042734615.1). Taxonomy (NCBI): domain Bacteria; kingdom Bacillati; phylum Actinomycetota; class Actinomycetes; order Kitasatosporales; family Streptomycetaceae; genus Kitasatospora; species Kitasatospora sp. NPDC059646. The sequence continues at coordinate 15,609 of NZ_JBHWDS010000078.1, read as the reverse complement.
GTCTGCCGTTACCTTCCCGGCGGCAACACGAAGATCGCTGCGTACCTGCTCCGCCAGGTTCGCCCTGCGTCGGAAAGCAGGTTGCCAGACGACCGTGAACGTGGCATCGAACGGCACGCCGATTTCTGCGCTGGGCAGCTGACACGGTCGCAGGCACCCGGTCGTACGCCGCTTCCGTTGTACTGGCCATCTCATTGGACGATACGGCCGGACGGGAAGACACCCTGGAGGCCGGCACCGACCAAGTGGTGGTAGAAGTCTTCGGCGATGTCCACCCCCTGCGCCGTGATGGAGCCGGTGAGAGCCTTCATCAGATCCATACCTGCCTGGAACATGCGATGGCCCCGAAGTGGCACGAGCAACTGGTCACGGAGTTGCATGTAGCTGTCGGAATCTTCCGCACAGGAGCGGATCCAATCCGTGATGCGTGGAATGGTCTCGACCGCGCTCTCGGGGCTGCCGAGCAACTCCATCAGGGCCTGTTGGACGTCGATTCCCGGCGCGTCGACCGCCAGCAGCCACGGTAGCCCGGTGCTCTCCACTGACATGAGGGCTAGGAACGCCAGAGTCCCGCTCCGTGACGATCCCTTGCTCTGCTGCCACGTCTCCACCTCGGCGACCAGCCTCGCTCGGCCGACTTCGCGGCGAGCAAGTTCGTCGAAGGCCATGAGGACGCTTTGCCTGAGAGCCTGATCGGCGGCCTTCTGCGCGACCCGTCGCAGCCGGACTACAGCCATCTTCGCGGCCGCTGGGCTCACTTCGGGATCCGCGAGCACAAGGCGACAAGTGGAGACCACGGTGGGCGCGTTGCTGCCCGTGTCGGCCCACTGGTACAACGTGGCCCAGACGAGGCTGCCGACGTGTTCGTCGTGAACGGCGGTCCGGAGAATCGCGCCCAGCAGGCCCGGGTCGGCCAACTCGGCGAGTTTGTTCAGATGCTCCCTGGTGCCATGGCGCAAGGCCAAGGACGCGAGCGTCTCGACCACCGGGTGCTGCGGGTCGAGCTTGGCGGCCAGCTTTGCGAGCCAGCTGAGCAGCGGCACTCGCAGAACTTCGTAGTTGTCCCAGACGTACTCGAGAACCGCCCGCCCGTAAGCAGGCCGGTCGAAGACCACCCTGTCACGCCCGTCGACTGTAGCGCCGACATCTTGAATACGCCGACGCAGCCCGCGGGCCGCGAAGGCCGCACGAGCAGCGCCCCCTGTCGTCTGGTCACTGCTCGCCGACTCCACCGCCAACTGCAACTCCCTCGCGTCAGCAGCCACCACGGACACCGGTGCCGACTGCCGCACCGCCAGGGCAAGCAGCAAATAGCGATCCTCAACAGCCAACGAACTCCCGGTCCGACCGTGTGAGGTGATGTGGTCCCCGAACAGGCCGTCCAAGCTCTCGCGCCAGTCCGACAGCGCGCCGAGCACGCGCTCTTCGAACGTCTTCGGAGCATCCCGGATCGTCCCGCTTCCAAGCATCGCAGGAGTCTGCTGATCGAGGAGGTGCTCCCTCCAGACCGCAACGATTCGGCCGACTGCCCGGACAGCCGCCACGGCGTTCAGGCCGCGCAATTGGGCCAGAGCCTGCTCGGACCTGTCGATCTCCCCGGCTGGCTCTGGATACCCACCGGCCCTGAGATGGGCGGACACTACCCGGCCGGCATCAGGGGCCTCCGTCAGACGCAGTACTTGCACACCCGGCGGAGAAACCAGACCGGCATCCCAGAGTTCCTGTGCGACCGTCAGGACCAGGTGGGACGCGCAGTCCGCAAGGTGCTGGGCGTGCTTCGTGAGCGAGGTGAGGAACTCGGCCGAAACGCGATCGGTCTCCGGATCCTTAAGGTCCAACTGGAAGGCGTGGTGCCGCTCCAGCGGAAGCCGCATCCGACCGGGCGACTTCCCGTCCGCCTGCAACTTCACCAGCACAGTGCTGTCGGCAGTGTGTTCGGCCAGCAGACGCAGGGCGAAGGTGGTGGAGCCGATGGCACGGGGGGCGACGACGATCAGAACGGGCGCCCGCAACAGGTCGGAGTTCATCGGATCGAGCGCGTCCTTCCACGCTTCTCCCCAGGCGCCCCGGACGAAGGGTTGGCCGAGTAGAGCAGCGCGCTCCACCTCCTCTCCCTCAAGGATGTCCTGTTTGCGGGTCTCAAAGATCAGCCGACCGATGTTGTCGGCCACGATGCCGACCGGACCATGGATATTCGCCACCCGACCAGTAGTCACGGGGACATTCGGGTCCACCTCCTTCATAGCGGCCTCCGCCAAGACCTCAGCGGTAGGGTCCACCCGGATCGCGGCCGGCGTAACTTCGGGCCGCTCCGGTCGACCGTCCTCCTGGGGCTGCACACTCGCCAACAGCGAATCCAGATCGACGCTGCTATGCCCCTCCTCGTCGGGCTCGCCGATAGGGTGCGGCGGGTACATGGCGTCGGACACGGCTTTCTCCCTTGCACAGAACGAATGAGGTGCGCACCGGTTCAATAGCCGCGGCGCCCGTAGCGGACGCTCTCGATGGTTTCGGCAACAACGGACTCGTTGAGCGCGCCGTGGATGTTGAAGACCGTCCCCACCGGTACTGGCTGCGCTGGCTCGGACTGCCGGTGCGGAGCGGAGCTGTGCCCCATCGGACCGCGGAGATCCGGAAGATAGCCGCAGAGCGAGTTGGCGGACATTCCAGGGACGAACAGTCGGCAGGGTGCCTCGAAGTCCGGCTTTCCGAACACCTTGGCAGTGGCCGAAAGAAACTGACGATCCGTCAGATCCGATCGGGTGCGGCCAGCTGGCACGGAGCGCTGATAGACGGCCTCCGACAGGACAGTGGCCAGGAACAGCCCGTTGTCGACCGCTGCCTCGACCGCCTGATAAGCCACGTCGCTGTTGACCAGTCGACAGGCGTTGTTGATCGCGTCGCCACGGTACCCCGGAAGGTCCAGTGGGCCGACATTGACGGCAACGCGAAGGCAGATGGTGGGATCCGAATCTGCGCGAATGCCCTCGTACCGCTGGAGTGCGGCACTCAGATTGCCCAGCATCGGGTCGACCAGCCGCGCGACGTGCCTTGGCGGAAGAACCAGGATGACACCGTCTCCCGCGTCCTTGTGGCCGGCCTTCAGGGTGTGGGGCGCAGGCAAGCCGCTCTGGACGAACACAGCCTCCAGGAGGCGGTCGAGAGAGGCTCGGACCGGCGCCATCTGAACTTCAGGAAGCCGACTGTAGCTCTTCATGTCAATGACCACGACAGCCTGCTCGGGCGGCACGTCGCGGCCCGGCACGGTGTGATCCGGGACCAGTGCAGAGGGACTCAAAGCCGTTCGGCCTTTCAGCAGTTGGGGGCGTTGATGAACCCCATGCTGCTCGGCCGGCCACCGTGGCGGTGCCCAGCACTGGGCACCGCCACAGTGGCCTACGTCACTCAGGTGAGTACATCGGCCTGGATCGCCGAAAGGTTCCGGATCACCAAGCCTCCACCGGCCTCGGTTCCGACCCAGCCGCGCTCCCGCCACGGTCTGATGGCACTTCCCACGCCGTTTCGAGAGGCCCCGATCAACTGCGACAACTCGGTCTGAGTCAACCTCACGACGATCTCGCTACCGCGCTTGGAAGCCGCTTGCACCAAGCGACCAAGTGCGGCCGCCAGACGTACAGGCACTGGCGCCGTGGCCATCTCCAGCCTTACGGCCTCTGCCTCCCTGACCCGCGCAATCGCGAGCCGCAGCAGCGTAGTTGTAAGCCCGTGTTCGTGAACGAAAGCGAGAAACTCGGGCGCAGGAATGAGATGCAGGCGGCACGGCTCTGCGGCAATCACCGATGCCGACCGCGGCTGAGCGTCCAAGACAGCAAGTTCGCCTAGCAGCTCGCCAGCACCACGCACAGCCAGCAGCGCCCGTTCGCCATTGGCACCCGACATTGTCACCAGGGTCGAACCCGAACTGAGCAGGATGACCTGAGTGCCCGGGTCACCCTGGCGGAGCAGCATGGCCCGAGCAGGACGGGTTCGTTCCGGCGCAAGGCTGCGCAGTTTCGACCACAACTGGTCACCAATGAGAGATTCATGGCAGAGACTCATGCGCCCCCCCTGATAGTACTCAGCCAACAGCGGCACGATGTTCTCAAGCCGCGCAGGACATCAACAGCCCAATTCCGGTCACCGTGCCCGCCGAGGCGACCAGGTCCACAGCGACCTTGATGACGCGATACTTCTGTTCCACAAGCACAGCTAGCCGCCGCAGGCGCTGTACCTCCAAGGCGAGCAGAGTCACCTCGTCCAGGACCGTCGGAGCAGTCAGACCGCTTCCCCTCACCGCATCGGGCTCAAATGGCTCCAGCTCCGCCGACAACCTGCCGCGCGGCAACACAGGCCGAATCGCGAGAAGTGCGGCCACCGCTGAGGCGAGCAGGAGCACACAGCCGACCAGCATCGCCGCAGTCACCAGTTCTCCGGTTGACCACACCGGTGCAGCCGCCACCACAGCAGCCAAGGTGCCACTGGCCAGCGCACAGAGCGCCGCAGCCTTCCCATCGGCACGCTGCAGATCGACCATGACCGCCGCCGACCGGACACCAAGCGCCGCTTCCACCAGAGCAGGCGAGACTCCATTGGCTCCGCTATTCGAATCCCACATCGATAACCCCTGAGATGGTCGAGCAAATCCGTCGCCACCACTCTTGTGGGCGGAGGACCCATTGGAAGCCCAGCACCGGGCATCCACGCCGTTCGCCCGGTCACAATCGACCGTCAAGCTGGTGTCGCCTCCCAGCGACCGGATCGACTTTCGTCCGCATCGCGGTCGGCGGCACTCACTCGATCGCCGGTGGCTGCGGGCCAAACAACGGATCGGATGCGTCCCGCCTCGCCCGTACAACGCCTCACCGAACTATCGCCGGGCCGGCCCGCAGCCACCGGTGCCAGACGGAGGAAGCACGCGTGCCCAGCCAACGGCCCGTCAACAGGACGGAGCGGCTCGTCAGGGCGAAGCTCAGCGGCACTCCTTCGGGCGAAGCGAATGACCGGTGGCCAACGTCTACCGGGCCGCGCGTCCCCCTGCGGCAGCACCCGGAGAACGCGGCACCGAGCGGTTCGGACATGACCTGGACCGCGTACGTGGTGCTATTGCGTGGGTTCATGCATCAGGTGTTCCCCGCTGTCCACGACGAAGAGTCCTTCGTCACCTGGCCAACCTGCTGGCCCGCACCGGGATCCGGATGACGTTCGAAGAGCTGATCCCCCGCTTGGCCTCCCGTGCACTGGCCGATGACGTCGCCTGACCTGCGGTCACGGCCGGGCCCCGCCGGGGCGGGGCCCGGCTGCGGCTACACCTTGACGGTCGTCCACGTCCCCGGCTCGGCGCGGCGGTAGGCCTCGAAGAGCTGGAGGATGTGGAACGCCTGGTCCAGCGAGCCGAGTTCGGGCGACGCACCGTTCAGCACGCAATCGCAGAAGTACCCGATCTCGCCGACGTAGCCCAGGTAGAAGATGTTCTTGCCGTAGAGCTGCCCGTACGTGTACTCGGGCTCCCAGTGCAGCGGCGCGCTCTCTGTCGGCACCAGGAACGACCCGGTGCGGCCGTACGCGCGGGGCGGCGTCGGTCGGTAGTACGTGACCGAATTCCCGTTCTCCACCACGACGTTGGCGTTGTCGCCGATCACCTCGACCCGGCTCGACGGGCTGCTCGGCGACTCCCCCGCCGCCAGGTGCATGGTCCCGATCGCCCCCGACTCGAACCGCATCACGGTGACGCTCGCGCCGGTCCGCTCCTCCCACTCGTGGCTGATCCGGTCCAGCGGGCCCATCAGGTGCAGCAGCACGGCGGCCGGATGGAAGATGCAGTCGAGGAACCAGTTCATCTCCACCAGGCTGTCGCGCCGCTCGAACGCCGGCATCGACAGCGGGTAGCGGACCGAGATCGACGACGGGCCGCCGAACTCCGGCGCGGAGACGATCTCCTTCACCCTGGCCATGGCCGGCGCGAACATCGTCTTCATGCCGGTCACCACGACCCGCCCGGCGTCCCGGGCCGCCTCCTGGAGCCGCGCCACCTCCTCGCTGGAGGTGGCGGTGGGCTTCTCCATCCACACGTGCGCCCCGGCCGCCAGGCAGTCGAGCGCCAGGTCGACCGCCTGGAGGTGCCCGTCCGGGTCGTACGAGGTCACGATGAACACCGCGGTCGGCCGCTCCCGCGCCAGCATCTCCCGGTGGTCGGTGTAGGCGTGCGCGGCGCCGAACATCCGCGCGTACGTCGCCGCCCGGTCGCCGTCGAGGTCGCAGATCGCCCGCAGGTCGACCGGGGCGTACTGGAACGACGGATAGATGTTCCGGTAGGAGTGCCCGCCCGCTCCGATGAAGGCGCTGCGGATCCGCTGCTCGTACTCGAACTGGTAGACGACGTTCCCGGCCGTGTCGGTGGTGCCCATGGTGTCCTCCGCCCGTGTCATCGGCCGTCCGCCGCGAGCGCCGCCCGGGCGGTCGTCACGACGTGGTCGATCTCTTCGTCGGTGAGGTAGGGGTGGATCGGCAGCGAGACCACCTCGGCGGCGAGCCGCTTCGCCCGGCCGCGGCCGACCACCCGGTGCGGGTGCTGCGCGACGAACGGCAGTTCGTGCAGCGCGTACGGGTAGTGCACCAGCGTCTCCACGCCGGCCTCGCGCAGGGCGGCCGCCACGGCGTCCCGGCGGGGGGTGCGCAGCACGTACTTGTGGAAGATGTTCTCCCGGAACCCGCCGTGCTCCGGGAGGAGGCACGGGGAGTCGGCGAAGGCCGCCGAGTAGATCGCGGCGGTCGCCCGGCGCTGCTTCAACCACCGTTCCTCCTGGGCGAGTTTCACCTCCAGCACGGCGGCGGTCAGCGAGGACATCTGCGAGTTGTGGCCCAGCCGCACCACCGTGCCCTCGCGCGAGAAGCCCCACCGCCGGAGCTGCTCGACGCTCTCGGCCACGGCCGGGTCGTCGGTGAGGACCACCCCGCCGGTCCCCGGCGCGGGGATGACCTTCATCGCGTCGAAGCTGTGGCTGCTGGCCGCGCCGACGGTGCCGCTGCGCCGGCCGGACACCTCGGCGCCCAGCGACTGCGCCGCGTCCTCGACCAGCACCAGGCCGTGCTGCCGGGCGAACTCCTCGGCGGGGCCCGGGGCGGCCATCCGCCCGTACAGCTGGACCACCACCAGGGCCTTGGTCCGCGGCCCGACGGCCTCGGCGGCCAGGTCGAGGTCGACGGCGCCGTCGTCGTCGATGTCGACGAACACCGGCGTCGCCCCGGTCCGGACGATCGCGTGCAGGGTCGCCACGAAGGAGATGTCGCCGACCAGCACCTCGTCGCCCGGCCCGACGCCGGCCGCCACCAGCGCGAAGTGCACGGCGTCGGTGCCGGAGTTGACCACCCGCGCGTGGGCGCGTCCGCTGAGGTCCGCCAGTGACCGCTCCAGGCGCGGCACGGACTCCCCGTTCATCACCTGCCCGGACCGGAAGACCTTCTCGACGGCCGCCATCAGTTCCGGTCCGATGTCGTCGAATTCGCGGTCGTGCGCGGTGAAGGGGACGTGCAGAAGTCTGCTCATGGGTCGGCCCTCCGTCCTGAGGGGGTGTCAGCGGGGCGCGAGGCGCTCCGCGCGGGGGTGGACGCCGCGCTGCGGCAGCGCGGGCAGGATGCCGTCCAGGGCGGCGGCGATCCGGTCGCTGACCCGGGTGTCCCAGCGCGGGGGCCGGCGGGCCGGCCGGGCGGCGGCCAGCTCGACGATCCGGTGCGTCGGCAACTCCAGCCAGGCGTCGGCGAAACGGGTGCTGCCGCAGTCCCGGGTGACCTCCCGGGCGCTGCCGGGCACGGTGGCCAGGCAGCTGACCCGGGCGGCGGCGGCCTCCTCCTGGACGCCGTCGGAGTCGGTCACCACGAACGCGCAGTGGCGCAGCAGTGCGCCGAACGCCCGGTACGGCTGCGGCGGCAGCACCCGCTCGGCCAGGCTCCGGTCGAGCAGGCCGTGGTCGACCAGGTGCGCCGCGGCCCGCGGGTGCAGCGGCAGGACGGGCGGCAGGCCCGCCGCGGCCAGGTCGCGCAGCACGTCCAGCACCGGCTTGGGGCGGCTGAGCGCGGCCGGCTTGTGCAGCGTGGCCAGCACGTACCGGCCGGCGGTGAGGCCGAGCCGGTCCAGTACCGCGGCGTCCTCGGCCGGGTCGTGGTGGGCGAGGTGGCACTCGGCCATCGGGTTGCCGACCCAGTGCACCTGCCGGTCGGGCACGCCCTCCTCGCGCAGCGCGTGCACCGCCTCCTCGGTGGTGGCCAGGTGGTGGTCGGTGCAGGCGGTGACGATGCGGCGGTTCGCCTCCTCGGGGGTGCGGTCGGGCGAGCGCAGCCCGGCCTCCAGGTGGATCACCGGGGTGCCCCGGCGGGCGGCGACCAGCGCGGCGGCGACGGTGGTGTTCACGTCGCCGACCACCAGCACCGCGGCCGCCGGGTGCCGGTCGAGGTCCTGTTCGACCAGGGCGCAGAGCCGGCCGAGCTGCTCGGCGTCGGTGGCTGCCTCGCCGCAGCGCAGCCACCGGTCCACCCGCAGCCCGAGTTCCTCGCAGAGCCCCGTCCCGAGGCGGGGGTCGTAGTGCTGGCCGGTGTGCACGTACGACCAGGCCGTGCCCGGCGTGCGCATCTTGCCGACCGCCTGCTGGAGCGTCCACACCTTGGGCGTGTTGGGGCGGGCGCCCAGGTACACGGTGACTGTCGGTCCGGTGTCCATGCGTCTCACGACCTTCCCGCGCCGGTGTCGCACAGCGATCTGCCGCACCCCAGGAGCGTAGGTCGGGCCCGTGCGAGCCGGGTCCCGGTGATTGCGCCGCCCGGCCCGCGGCCGTTGTGACGACCCGGCGCGGAGGCGGCGGGGTGCGCGGGCGCCGTCCGGCCCCGTGCGCCACCTGCCCCGCGGGCCCGTCCCGGGGCGGCCGGGCCGCAACAGCGCGTTCCGGGGCCGCTCACTCGTCCGGGTGACTTTCGGCCGCCCCTACTTGCCGGACAGGCCGTAGCCCCCGTCGACCACCAGGGTCTGGCCGGTGATGTGCGCCGCCGCGTCCGAGGCCAGGAAGGCCGCCGCGGAGGCGATCTCGCCCGGCTCGGCGGGCCGGCCCAGCAGGTTGCTCCGGGCCTGCCGCCACGCGCCGTCGTCCCAGGTCGAGACCATGTCGGTGCGCGTGAACCCCGGGGCGACCGCGTTGACCCGCACCGTCGGCGCGTACCGCTTGGCCAGCGCGACGGTCAGGTTGCCCAGCGCCGCCTTGGCCATCGAGTAGAAGACCGTCCGGTCGCTCGCCGTCGCGTCCACGCCCCGGATCGACGACACCAGCACCACCGCGCCACCGCCCTGCGCGGTCATCTTCGGCAGCAGGTGCTGAAGCGCCCACACCGCGCCGCACACGTTCACGCCGAACGCGCCGGCCACGTCCCGCCCGGTCGCGGCCTCGAACGGCACCACCCGGTTCGCGCCCGCGCTGTACACCACCACCCGGGGCAGACCGTGCGCGGCGGCGGCGTCCTCGACGCCCCGGCGGGCCGCCGCCTCGTCGGCCAGGTCGAACGCGACGGTCGGCGCACCGAGTTCACGCCCCAGCGCGGCCAGTTCCGCGCCCGGCGACCGGCCGTGCAGCAGCACCCGGTGCCCCTGCGCGCCCAGCGCCCGCGCCGTCGCCGCGCCGATCCCCCGGGACGACCCGAGCACCAGCGCCGTGCACCCCGCCATCGCCGTTCCCCTTCCGTCGCGCCGACGGTGCGTCAGCCCTCGGCCCGATGCTGCCGCACGGCGGACCGCGAGTGTGGGACCTCGCGCGGCGTCCTGCCCGGGGCCGTCGCCCGCTGCTCGGTGCGGTGGCCCCGGCTCCGCGCGCCCGGCTCGGGCCCGGTCCTCGGCGGCGCGGACCACGCACTGGTCGCCGCGCTGGGCGGCGTGGACGGCGCCGAGGTCGCGGGCGGTGTGGTGCCGGGCGCAGCAGAGGCGCTGCTGCTCGCCCCGGCGGTCGGCGCCCAGCCGGGCGCGGTCCGGGGCGGTGTCCGGGTCCCGGCGGAGCGGAGCCGCCGACTCGGGGGCCGGGCGAACGCCGCCGGCAGCGGCACCGACCGGGACCGCGCCGAGGGCGACACCATCGCGGCCCTGGTCCTCACCGCCTCCGAGGCCGACCGGTTCCTCGCCGCCGTCCGCCGGGAACGCTCCGCAGCCCGGTGCACCCGGGGAAGGACATCCCCACGGCCCCCGTCTCCGGCGACCGCCGCACCGTCCGCATCGGCGGCGACGCCCACGGCCCCTCCGCACCGTCATGGAGGGCGACCCGCACGTCCACCAGGAACCGGACCCCGACCGGCCCTGACCTGCGTCGCTGTCGAGGGCGCCGGGGTGCTAGAAATCCCCCGTGGACGATCGCCCCGAGCCCCCGACCGTGCGCGTCTTCGTGGCCCTGGCGCCGCCCGACGACGCCAAGGACGAGCTGGCCCGCGCCCTGCGACCCGCGTACGCGGGCCACCCCCGGCTCCGCTGGAACCGGATCGAGGACTGGCACATCACCCTGGCCTTCATCGGGGAACTGCCCGTCACCGCCGTCCCGTTGCTCCGGTCCACGCTGGCCGGGGCGGCGGCCTCCCACCCCGCCCTGCGGCTCGCCCTGCGCGGCGGCGGGCACTTCGACGGGCGCCTGCTGTGGAGCGGCGTCGCCGGAGACCTCGACGGACTGCACCGACTGGCCGACGACGTCCGGGAGTTGATCCGCTCGCACGGCATCGGCTTCCGGGACCGCCCGCTGCACCCGCACCTGACCCTGGCCCGCGCGCGCCGCGACGACCCCACCGGCGTCCCGGAGTGCGCCGCCCTGCTCGACGGCTTCACCGGCCGCACCTGGCGCACCGAGCGCCTCCACCTGGTCGGCAGCAACACCGCCCGCGGTCCGGGCCCCATCCACTACCGCGACATCGAGTCCTGGCCGCTCGGTGCCGCCGACTCCTGACCGCTGCCGCCCGGGCGGCCGTATGCTCCCCGGATGGAGACGAGCGGAACCGGGTACGGGTGCGAAGTCCTGGTGGCGGGACCCTACTTCGCGGATCTGGTGTTCCACGGGCTGCCCCGCCCGGCCGAGCCCGGCGGCGAGGTGTTCGCCCGGGGGTTCGCACTGGTGCCGGGCGGGGCGTACACGCCCGCGATGGCGCTGCACCGGCTGGGGCGGCAGGCGGTCTGGGCGGTCGACTTCGGGGCGGACCTGTTCAGCGCCGAGGTGCTGGCGGCCGCCCGGGCGGAAGGGCTGGACGAGCGGGCGTTCCGCCACCACCCGTACCCGGTGCGGAGCGTGACCGTCGCGCTGTCCGGCCCGGACGACGACCGGGCCATGGTCAGCTACCAGGACGAGGCGCCCGCGCCGCCGCTCGCCCCGCTGCTGCGCCGCCACCGGCCGCGCGTCCTGGTGCTCCCTCAACTGCGCTGGGACGACGACACCTTGGCGGCCGTCCGGGTCGCCCGGCGGCTCGGCGCGCTGGTGGTGATGGACGGCCACGACGTTCCGGCGTCCGCCGCGGACCCGGCGGTGCGCCGACTCCTCGCCGCACTGGACGTCTTCACGCCGAACGCCGCCGAGGCGCTCCGGCTGACGGGCGCCGCCGACCTGGACCGGGCGCTCGCCGAACTCGCCGCGCTGGTGCCGACCCTGGTGGTGACGCGCGGCGCGCACGGCGCGGTCGCCGTCCGGGACGGCGAGCGGTACGAGGCACCGGCCGTGCCGGTGCCGGTGGTGGACACCACGGCGGCGGGCGACTGCTTCAACGCGGGCCTGGTCCACGGCCTGCTGGCCGGCCGCGACCTGCCCGACTGCCTGGCCCTCGCCGCCGCCTGCGGCTCCGCCGCGGTCACCGGCCCCGGGTCGAGCGCGGCGCCGCGGGCCGCGGAGCTCGCCGGCTGGCTGGAACGGCTCCCTTGCGCGCAACCGGACCCGCGGTGAACTCTTCACCACGCCGAGTGATCGTGTTAGCGTCCGTCGGATGTCGAGGGTTCTGGTCACGGATCTGGACGGCACGCTGCTCGGCGGTGACTCCGACGACCGGCTCGCGCTGCGGGAGGCACTGGACCGGCACCCCGAGGTGACGGTGGTCTTCGCCACCGGCCGCGGACCGGCGTCGGTCCGGGAGGTGCTGCGCGACCCCCTCGTCCCCCGCCCGCGCTGGATCGTCGCCGACGTCGGCGCCACCGTCCTCGACGGCGCCGACTTCTCCGCCGTGGAGCCGCTGCAGGGACAGCTGCGCGCCGGCTGGCCCGGACCGGAGCGGGTACGGGCCGCACTGGAGCGCTTCCCCGCACTGGAGTACCAGCGCGGGGTGGCGCAGGACGGCCGCTGCTCCTACTACCTGGAACCGGCCGACCTCACCGCCGAACTCACCGCGGCCGTGGCCGGGTTGGGCCTGGCCTGGGTGTACTCGGGCGGCCGGTTCTTCGACGTGCTGCCGCCGGAGGCGTCCAAGGGCGCCGCGGTGCGGGCGCTCGCCGAGAAGCTCAACTGGCCGGCGGACTCGGTCCTGGTGGCCGGCGACTCGCTCAACGACCTGTCGCTGTTCCGGCTCGGGGCCCACGGGGTGATCGTCGGCGGCGCCGAGCCGGCGCTCGGCGCGGCGGTCGGCGACGACCCGCTGGTCCACCGGCCGGAGCGCCCGGGCGCCGCGGGCATCCTGGCCGCGCTCCGGTCGCTGGGCTGGGTGGGCCGCGGCGCCCGCGCCCCGCGGCGGCACGCCCTCGTGGTGGCCTACCACCGCCCGTCCCCGCTCGCCCGGCCGCCGGCCAGCCCCAACGGCATCCTGCCGACCCTGGCCAGCGCCTTCCACGACGGACTGCCGGGCATCTGGGTCGCCGCCCGCCCCGGCGACGAACGGCCCGCCGCCGGGGCGCGCCGGGACGACGTGCGGCTCAGCGCCGCCGAGTGGAGCGGCTACTTCCACCGGGCGTGCAAGGAGACGCTGTGGCCGGTCCTGATGTCCGCACCGGACCGCGCGGTCTTCGACCCGGACGCCTGGGCCGTCTACCGCTCCGTCAACGCGCGCTTCGCCGAGCACCTGGCCGAACGGGCCGCGCCCGGCGGCACCGTCTGGCTGCACGACTACAACCTCTGGCTCGTTCCGGGCCTGCTCCGCGCCACCCGCCCCGACCTGCGGATCGGGCTGTTCCACCACACGCCGTTCCCCGCGCCGGAGGTCTTCGCCACCCTGCCGGTCGCCGCCGAGCTGCGCGCCTCGCTGGCCCGCCTCGACTGGGCGGGCTTCCACACCGCCGCCTTCGCCGACCGCTTCCGGCACGCCCTGGCCGGCCTGCCCGCCCGGCCGCGGGTCGGCGTCCACCCGCTCGGCGTCGACCGGCCGGCCGTCGAGGCGCTGGCCCGCACCCGGACTCCCGCGCCCCGTCCGGCAGTCGGCCGGCTGGTGCTGTCCGTCGAACGCCTCGACTGGGCCAAGGCGCCGGTCCAGAAGGTCGACGCCCTGGACCGGCTGCTCACCGCCCGCCCCGACCTGCGCGGGCAGGTGGTCTTCCGGCTGGTCTGCCCGCCGCCCGAACCGGGCATCACCGCCCACGACACCACCCGGGCCCTGCTCGAACGGCGCATCGCCGAGGTGGACGCCCGCTGGTCGCACGGCAGTTGGCACCCCGTCGAGTACCGGCCCGACAGCCTCACGCTGCCCGAGGTCGTCGACGAGTACCTGGCGGCCGACGTGTTCTGGGTGACCTCGCTCCAGGACGGGATGAACCTGACCGCGAAGGAGTTCGTCGCCGCCCGGGCCGCCGGCGCCCGCCCGCCGGGCGTCCTGGTCCTCTCCCGCCGCACTGGCGCCGCCGAGCAGTTCGGCTCCGCGGCCCTGCTCACCGACCCGCTCTCCCCCGCCGACCTCACCGCCCGCCTGGCCCAGGCCCTCGACACCACCCCCGCCGAACGCCGCGCCCGGATGGCCCGCCTGTCCGCCCTCCTCGGCCACGACCGGCCGATCGACTGGGCCACCCGCATCGTCGGCGCCATCCGGCAGGCCCCGTCCGGCGGCTGAGCGGGCCTCAGCCGGGGGTGAGCACCGTCCGGAACCGGGCCCGGCCCGCGAGCATCCGGCGGTGGGCCGCCTCGGCGCGGTCGAGCGGCACGGTCCCGGTCATCGGGCGGACGCCGTGCACGCCGGCGGACTCCACGGTGTCCCGCACGTCCCGCGCGGCGCCGGACGGGTGGCCGCGCAGCGCGCGGGCGCGCAGGTTGCACCGTTCAGGCCCGCCCGGCGCCCGATCGGCAGCCCTCCGACCCGTTCGAGTGCTTCCGGTGACGGACCGTCAGCCGCACCGCCCGATCATTGCCTTCCGTTCCACGAACGTTCAGGGGCCGGCCCCTGACCGCGTCGTGTCAACTGCCTAGGGTCTCCAACGGTTTCGGCGGAAGGTACTCATGGACACACTCCTCGCGGTCCGGGCCAGCGGGATCACCAAGTGCTTCGGCGACGTCGTCGCGCTCGACGGCGTCGACCTGGAGGTGGCGCAGGGCCGCATCCACGGCCTGGTGGGACCGAACGGCGCGGGCAAGACCACGCTGCTCGGGCTGCTGCTGGGACTGGCCGTCGCCGACCGCGGCAGCCTGGAGATCCTGCGCACCCCGGTCGGCCGGGCGCTCGCCGCCCCGGACGGGGTCGCCGGCTTCGTGGACGGCCCCGGCCTCTACCCGTCGCTGACGGCCCGCCAGAACCTGGCCGCGCTGGCCGCGCTCCGCGGCCCGGGCGGCCGGACCGCCGGGATCGACGAGGTGCTCGACCAGGTCGGCCTGACCGAGGTCGCCGACGACCGGGCGAACGGCTTCTCGCTCGGCATGCGCCAGCGCCTCGGCCTGGCCGCCGCGCTGCTCACCCGGCCCCGGCTGCTCGTCCTCGACGAGCCCGCCAACGGGCTGGACCCGGCCGGCAAGCGGCACGTGCACGGCGTCCTGAACCGCCTCGCGGCGGAGGGCACCGCCGTCGTCCTCTCCAGCCACCGGATGGACGACCTGGAGGAGCTGTGCTCCGAGGCCACCGTCCTCGCCACCGGACGGGTCGTCTTCTCCGGCCCGCTCGGCAAGCTGGCCGCCGAGGACCGCGAACTCGACTACCGGATCGTCACCTCCGACCCGGCGGAGGCCCGCCGGACGGCCGCCGGCACCCCCGGGGTCCGGCTCGCCGGCGACGGCGCCGAACGGCTCGTGGTCCGCGCGCCGGTGCCCGCGCTGGACGAGCTGGTGGCGCGCCTGGTGCGGGCGGGCGTCGCGGTGCGCGAGCTCGCGCCCGTGGTGTCGCCGCTCGAAGCCGCCTTCCTCGCACTCACCGACCGGCCGCAGGAGGACGTCCGATGACCGCCGCGGTCCCCGTCGCCGCCCCCGCGGCCGCCCGCCCGGCGCCGGTGCGGCGCGTCTACCGCTTCGAGCTGGTCAAGCTGGTGTCGCAGTGGCGGATCCGCCTGCTGCTGCTCGGCTGCTGGCTGGGCCCGGCGCTGTTCGTCGCCGCGGTGAGCCGGCAGAGCACGCTGCCCACCGACACCCTGTTCGGCCGCTGGATGCACGCCACCGGGTGGGCCGGTCCGCTGGTGACGCTCGGGTTCGCGGGCAGCCTGGTACCGTCGGGACAGCGTTACAT
>NZ_JBHWDS010000077.1:0-31713 GCF_042734615.1 Kitasatospora sp. NPDC059646 | reverse complement strand
CGCCAGGACCGCGGCGGCCGCCGCCGCGCCCGCCGCCGTCATCGTCCGAGTCCCGCGCACGGTGCCTCCCGCAGATAGCCGACCGCCCCCACCCGGCCAGTGTCGGCGGGGTGGGGGCGGGCTGCACCCGGGGCCCCGGACGCGCCGGGCGAAGGGGCTACTTGCGGGCGGAGGTGACCCGGTAGACGTCGTACACGCCCTCGACGCCGCGCACCGCCTTCAGCACGTGGCCGAGGTGCTTGGGGTCGCCCATCTCGAAGGTGAACCGGCTCATCGCGACCCGGTCGCGGGAGGTCTGCACCGCCGCGGACAGGATGTTGACGTGCTGGTCGGAGAGCACCCGGGTGACGTCCGACAGCAGGCGGGAGCGGTCCAGCGCCTCGACCTGGATGGCCACCAGGAACACCGAGGACTGGGTGGCCGCCCACTCGACGTCGATCATCCGCTCGGGCTGCTGCTGCAGGGACTCCACGTTGACGCAGTCCGCGCGGTGCACCGAGACGCCGTTGCCGCGGGTGATGAAGCCGACGATCGGGTCGCCGGGCACCGGCGTGCAGCAGCGCGCCAGCTTCACCCACACGTCGTCGACGCCCTTGACGATGATGCCCGGGTCGCCCTTGGCCCGGCGGCGCATCGAGCGCGGCTGGTGGGACGGGGTGGCGGTCTCGGCGAGGTCCTCGACCGCGCCCTCCTCGCCGCCCATCGCCTGGACCAGCTTCTGCACGATCGCCGCCGCGGCGACGTGGCCCTCGCCGATCGCCGCGTACAGCGAGGAGATGTCCGGGTAGCGCATCTCGTGGGCCAGCGTGACCAGCGAGTCCCCGGTGAGGATCCGCTGGATCGGCAGGCCCTGCTTGCGCATCGTCCGGGCGATCGCCTCCTTGCCCTGCTCGATCGCCTCCTCGCGGCGCTCCTTGGAGAACCAGGCGCGGATCTTGTTCCGGGCCCGCGGCGACTTGACGAAGCTCAGCCAGTCCCGGGACGGGCCGGCGTTCTCCGCCTTGGAGGTGAACACCTCGACGGTGTCGCCGTTCTCCAGCGTCGACTCCAGCGGCACCAGCCGGCCGTTGACCCGGGCGCCGATGCACCGGTACCCGACCTCGGTGTGCACCGCGAAGGCGAAGTCGACGGGCGTGGCCTTCGCGGGCAGCGCTATCACGTCGCCCTTCGGGGTGAAGACGAACACCTCGTTGCTGGACAGGTCGAAGCGCAGCGACTCCAGGAACTCGCTGGGGTCCTCGGTCTCCTTCTGCCAGTCCAGCAGCTGCCGCAGCCAGGCCATCTCGTTGACCGCGTCGGCCTTGTCGTGCTGCCGCCGGTGGGTCGGCGTGTCGGTGCGCACCTTGGACGCGCCGGCGACCGCCCGCTGCTTGTACTTCCAGTGCGCGGCGATGCCGTACTCGGCGCGCCGGTGCATGTCGAAGGTGCGGATCTGCAGTTCGACGGGCTTGCCGCCGGGTCCGATCACCGTCGTGTGCAGCGACTGGTACATGTTGAACTTGGGCATCGCGATGTAGTCCTTGAACCGCCCCGGCACCGGGTTCCACCGCGCGTGGATGGTGCCCAGCGCCGCGTAGCAGTCGCGGACGGTGTCGACCAGGACCCGGATGCCCACCAGGTCGTAGATCTCGGCGAAGTCCCGGCCCCGGACGATCATCTTCTGGTAGACCGAGTAGTAGTGCTTCGGCCGGCCCGTCACCTGCGCGGTGATCCGCGCCCCGCGCAGGTCGCCCTGCACCTGGTCGATGACGGTCGCCAGGTACTCGTCGCGCTTCGGGGCGCGCTCGGCCACCAACCGGACGATCTCGTCGTACATCTTGGGGTAGAGGATGGCGAACGCCAGGTCCTCCAGCTCCCACTTGATGGTGTTCATGCCCAGCCGGTGCGCCAGCGGGGCGTAGATCTCCAGCGTCTCGCGGGCCTTCTTCTCCTGCTTCTCCCGCTTCAGGTAGCGCATCGTGCGCATGTTGTGCAGCCGGTCGGCGAGCTTGATCACCAGGACCCGCGGGTCCTTGGCCATCGCGACGACCATCTTGCGGACGGTCTCCGCCTGCGCCGCCTCGCCGAACTTCACCCGGTCCAGCTTGGTGACGCCGTCCACCAGCAGCGCCACCGAGTCGCCGAAGTCGTGCCGGAGCGTCTCCAGCCCGTAGTCGGTGTCCTCCACGGTGTCGTGCAGCAGGCCCGCCATCAGCGTCGGCGCGTCCATCCCCAGCTCGGCCAGGATGGTCGCCACCGCCAGCGGGTGCGTGATGTACGGGTCGCCGCTCTTGCGCTTCTGCCCGCGGTGCCACTTCTCGGCCACCGCGTACGCCCGCTCGATGTCCTTGAGCAGGGCCGGGTCGGCCTTGGGGTCGTTGGCCCGGATCGTCCGGAACAGCGGCTCCAGGACCGGGTTGACCATCGAACTGCGCTGACCGCCCAGCCGCGCGAGGCGAGCCCGCATCCCGCCCGGCGAGGGGCGGGAACTGGCAGTCGCAGCCGTGGGCACAACCTCGTCGGGCAAGGACACTCCTACGTGCAGACGGATCAACCTTCATCGTACCGGCGGCACCACGGGCTTCCGCGATTGGCCGACCCCCCACAGCGGAAAGCCGCCCGGGAACGGAATCTGTTCCCGGACGGCTCCGACGCAGGTGGCGCTCAGACCACGACGAGGGTCTCCAGCGGCGCACCGTGCAGGTGCGGGGCGAGCTTCTCACGCCCCGTCAGGAACCCGAGCTCCATCAGCACCACGACGCCCACCAGCTCGGCGCCGGCCTCCTGGACCAGGTCCAGCGAGGCCGCGATGGTGCCGCCGGTGGCCAGCACGTCGTCGACCACCAGCACCTTCTCGCCGGGCTCGAACGCGTCGCACTGCACCTCCAGCGTCGCCGACCCGTACTCCAGGTCGTACGAGCGGGAGAACACGTCGCCGGGCAGCTTGCCCTTCTTGCGGATCGGGACGAACCCGAGTCCGGCCGTGACCGCGGCGGGGGCGGCCAGCACGAACCCCCGCGCCTCCAGGCCGACCACCTTGGTCGCGCCGAGCTCCTTCGCCCGCTCGGCCAGCGCCCGGGTCAGCGCGCCGAACGCCTCGGCGTCGGCCAGCAGGGGGGCGATGTCCTTGAACAGGACGCCCGGCTTGGGGTAGTCCTGCACGTCCCGGATCCGGCTGTTGAGCAGCTCGGTCAGGGCGGGGTCGGTGGTGGAGGTCACGGGGGTTCCTTAACGAGGCGGGGTTCAGCGCTTGCCGGACGGCCGGCCCTTGCCCCGGGCACGGCCGGTCGGCTGGTTGCGCTGTCCGACCATACCTGCCGGAACCTCCTCGTCGATCATCCCGTCCTCGCCCCGCGCCGCGGCCTCCTCGGCCGCCTTGGCCTCGGACGCGCGGCGCTGCGCGACCCGCTTGGCCAGCGCCTTCATCTCCGGAGTCTGCTCCTTGAGCTGCGCGAGCAGCGGGGTGGCGACGCAGATCGAGGAGTAGGCACCGGCGGCGAGGCCGATGAACAGGGCCAGCGAGATGTCGTTGAGGGTGCCCGCGCCCAGGATGCCGCCGCCGATGAACAGCAGGGCGGAGACCGGGAGCAGCGCGACGACCGTGGTGTTGATGGAACGCACCAGGGTCTGGTTCAGGCCGTGGTTGGCGGCCTCGCTGTAGGTGCGGCGGGACTGCTTGGTGAGGCCCTGGGTGTTCTCCTTCACGGTGTCGAAGACGACGACCGTGTCGTAGAGCGAGTAGCCGAGGATCGTCAGGAAGCCGATCACGGTGCCCGGGGTGACCTCGAAGCCGACCAGGGCGTAGACGCCGATGGTGATCAGCAGGTCGTGGATCAGCGCGACCAGGGCGGCCACCGCCATCCGCCACTCGAAGGCGATCGCCAGGTAGACGGTGACCAGGACCATGAAGACGATCAGGCCGGTCAGCGCCTTCTTGGAGATGTCGGCACCCCAGGAGGGGCCGATCACCTGGGCGTTGATGTCCTTCTCCTCGACGCCGACGGCCTGCGAGAACTCCTTGGTGAAGGTCGCCGCCGGCACCGACTCCTCGGCGCTGATCTGGACCCGGACGTCGCCCTTGTCCGTGGTCTGCACCAGCGCGGTGTTGGAGCCGGTGATCTTGTTGGCGGCGTCCTTCGCCTGGGACACCGAGAGGCCGGGCTTGTGCACGGTGTAGACCGAGCCGCCCTTGAACTCGATGCCCAGGTGCAGGCCCATGGCCAGGCCGATCGCGGCCACCAGGACGATCACGGCGGAGATCGAGTACCAGATCTTCCGCCTGCCGACGAAGTCGAACGAGACCTCGCCCTGGTAGAGGCGGTGACCGATGTTGCGGAGCGACATGGGTCAGACCTCCTGGGTCTGCTGGGAGGGGGCGGAGCGGCGGCGGGAGCCGCGGATCGGCGGCCGGGCGCCGAGTCGCTTCGGGTCCAGGCCGGACCACGGGTGACCGCTCGCGAAGAACTTGGTGCGGGCCAGCAGCGTGATCAGCGGCTTGGTGAACAGGAAGATCACCACGACGTCGAGCAGGGTGGTCAGGCCCAGCGTGAACGCGAAGCCCTGCACCTTGCCGACCGACACCAGGTACAGCACCGCGGCACACAGGAAGGACACGAAGTCCGAGACCAGGATGGTGCGCCGGGCCCGCGGCCAGGCGCGCTGCACGGCCGGGCGCAGCTGGGCGCCCTCGCGGACCTCGTCCCGGATGCGCTCGAAGTACACGATGAACGAGTCGGCGGTGATGCCGATCGCGACGATCGCGCCGCAGACCGCGGGCAGGTTCAGCGCGAAGCCGATGCCGGCGCCCAGCAGGCTCATGATCGACCAGGTCAGGACCGCCGAGACGGCCAGACCGGCGATCGAGATCAGGCCCAGGCCGCGGTAGTAGACCAGCGAGTAGACGACCACCAGCACCATGCCGATCAGACCGGCGATCAGGCCGGCCTCCAGCTGCTCGGAGCCGAGCTGCGGGGAGACGGTGGTGACGTCGCTCTTCACGAAGTCGAGCGGGAGCGCGCCGTAGCTCAGCACGTTGCCCAGCGACTTGGCGTCGTTCTGGGTGAAGGTGCCGGAGATGACCGCGCTGCCGCCGGTGATCGACTCGGAGACGTACGGGTGCGAGACCACCTGGCCGTCCAGCACGATGGCGAACTGGTTCGCCGGGGTCGGCTGGGCGGCGAGCTTGCCGGTGGTGTCCGCGAAGGCCTTGGAGCCGGCGTCGTTGAACGACAGGTCGACCATCCAGCCCTTGCCGCTCTGGGTGTCGTACACGGCCTGCGCCTTGGAGACGTCCTGGCCGTTCACGGCGACCCCGCCGAGCGCGAACTTGTACCAGATGCCCTGCTCCGCGTCGTACGAGCAGGCGACGGCCGGCGCGGACGGGTCACTGGCCTTCTGGTAGTTCTGCCGCTGCTCCTTGACCGAGCAGTCCAGCGCGGTGAACTGCTGCTGCAGCTCGGCCGGGACGGTGCCCTGGGTCAGCGCGGCGCTCATGTCGGCCGCGGAGGCCGGGGCGCTCGGGGCGGTGCCGGCACCGGCGCTCGGGGCGGCCGATCCGGTGGCGCCGGCCGAGGCGGCACCGCTCGGGGCGGTGCTCGGGTCGGCCTGCAGGGCGCCGGACAGGGCGCGGCCGGCCTTGCTGGCCGACGGGCTCGGCGCGCCGCTCGCGGAGGCGGCCGGACTGGCCGAGCCGCTGGGCGCCGTCGACGGCGCGGTGCTCGACTGCGGCTGCGGCTGGGCGCTCACGCCGGTCGGCGCGGTGGCCAGGACCGGACGGAAGTACAGCTTCGCGGTGTCACCGACCTTGTCGATGGACTGCTGCGTGTTACCACCGTCGGGGATGTTGACGATGATGTTGCTGTTGCCCTGGGTCTGGACCTCCGCCTCGGAGACGCCCATGCCGTTGACACGCTTCTGGATGATCCCGACCGCGGTGTCGAGGTTGGCCTTGTTGATCGCGGAGGGATCGTCCGACTTGGCGGTCAGCGTGACGCTGGTGCCACCGGCGAGGTCGATACCGAGACGGGGCTTGGTGAAGCCCGTCCCGAACATGAGGGCCACCAGGCCGACGGTGACCACCAGGATGAGCGCCAGCGCCCTCCCCGGGTATCCGTCGCGCGACCGCGACTTGGGTGTTGCCACCTTGTTCGTTTCTCCCTGTCCATGCCGCCCGGCGGCCACGCCCCCGGCCCCCGCGCAGGGCGGGGGCCGGAGAGCGGCGGACGCACGGCGGCCCAAGAGGTCCTGTGGGCTTGCGGCGGGTGCCGCTGGTCGGAGGGAGAGTGCCCCCCGGCCGTACTACTTGCTCTCGGGAGCCTCGGCGTCGGCCTTCGCCTCGTCCTTGGACAGGCTCAGCGGCTTCTCGTCGGCGTCCTCGACGGCCTCGACGTCCTCGGCCGACTCGTCCTCGGCCGGGCGGCCGTTGATGATCGCGTCGTACTCGAGCGGCTCCAGGACGGCCGCGATGGCGCCCTTGGTGTAGTGGGCCACCACGCCGGGAGCGACCTCGAGCTCGACCGTCTCGTCGTTGACCGCCTTGACCAGGGCGTACATGCCGCCGATGGTGCGGACGCCCGAACCCGGCTGCAGAGCGGACTGCATGCTCTGCATCTGCGCCTGCCGCTTCTTCTGCGAGCGGAACATCAGGAAGATCGCGAGGAGCGGGAGGAGGAGGATGATGAAGTTCACAGCCAGGGTCCTTTGTCGGCCACCGGTCGGGCGGCCAGTGCGTGTACGTCGGCCCGTCGGGCGAGAGGGGCGGTCCGGCGGAGTCTAGGCGACCCGCACTGAACGGACAACGCCAAGCATGCCAGTGTGCCGCCGAAAGTGGCGAGCCTTGGCATGGACATAAACCGCCGATAAGGAAGCCGAGTTACGCCTCGCCGTCCGCCCAGAGTCCGGACTGCGCCCCGCGCGGCGCCCGCACCGACTGCGGCGGAGTCATCCCGAGGTGCTGCCAGGCCGCGGCGGTGGCGATCCGCCCGCGCGGGGTGCGCGCGAGCAGTCCTTCCCTTACCAGGAACGGCTCGGCGACCTCCTCCACCGTCTCCGCCTCCTCCCCGACGGCCACCGCCAGCGTGGACAGACCCACCGGTCCGCCGCCGAACAGCTTCAGCAGCGCCTGCAGCACCGCCCGGTCCAGCCGGTCCAGTCCGCGCGCGTCAACCTCGTACACCTCCAGGGCCTGCGCGGCGATCTCGCGGGTGATCAGACCGTCGTGACGGACCTGCGCAAAATCCCTCACCCGGCGCAACAGCCGGTTGGCGATGCGCGGCGTGCCGCGCGAGCGGCCGGCGATCTCCGCCGCGCCCGCCGGGTCGATCTCGACGTCCAGCAGGCCCGCCGAACGGTGCACCACCCGCTGCAGCTCGGCCGGCGCGTAGAACTCCATGTGGCCGGTGAAGCCGAACCGGTCGCGCAGCGGCGGCGGCAGCAGGCCGGCCCGGGTGGTCGCCCCGACCAGCGTGAACGGCGGCAGCTCCAGCGGGATCGCGGTGGCCCCCGGGCCCTTGCCGACGATCACGTCGACCCGGAAGTCCTCCATCGCCATGTACAGCATCTCCTCGGCGGGCCGGGACATCCGGTGGATCTCGTCGAGGAACAGCACCTCGCCCTCGGTCAGCGAGGACAGGATCGCCGCCAGGTCGCCCGCGTGCTGGATCGCCGGGCCGGAGGTGATCCGGATCGGCGCGTTCAGCTCCGCCGCGATGATCATCGACAGCGTGGTCTTGCCCAGTCCGGGCGGGCCGCTCAGCAGCACGTGGTCCGGTGCGGCGCCGCGCTGGCGGGCCGCCTGCAGCACCAGCGAGAGCTGCTCGCGCACCCGCTCCTGGCCGATGAACTCCTCCAGCAGCCGCGGCCGCAGCGCCGCCTCCACCGCCTGGTCCTCGCCGTCGGCGGACGCCGTCACCAGGCGGTCAACGGGCTCGGACTCGTACGGACTCATCGGAAACGGCTCCCCATTTGTCGACTTGGTGACGGATCGTCACCGCGGTGGCGGTGGTGCTCAGCGGGCCCGGTTCAGGCCGCGCAGCGCGAGGCGCAGCAGCGCGCCCACGTCCGGCACGGCCTGCGCCTCGGCGTCCGGCGTCACCCGGGAGACCGCCTCGTCCGCCTCCCGCGGAGCGTAGCCCAGGCCCACCAGCGCCGAGTGCAGCTGCTCGTGCCAGGGCGCGGGGCCGGACGCGACCGGCTTCTGCGCCGGCACCGTGCCGTGCGGGGCGCCCAGCTTGTCCTTGTACTCCAGCAGCAGCTTCGCCGCCTTCGCCTTGCCGATGCCCGGCACCGCGATCAGCGCCTTCTCGTCACCGGCCGCCACCGCGACCCGCAGCGCCTCCGGCGAGTGCACGCCCAGGATCGCCTGCGCCAGCTTCGGCCCGACGCCCGGCGCCGCCTGCAGCACCTCGAACGTCGCCCGCTCGTCGTCGTCCGCGAAGCCGAACAGGGTCAGCGAGTCCTCCCGGACCACCAGCGAGGTCGCCAGCCGCGCCACCTCCCCCACCCGCAGCGCGGCCAGCGTGGACGGCGTGCACTGCACCGCCATCCCCACTCCCCCGACCTCCACCACGGCCACCCCGGCCCCCACCGCGGCGACGGGCCCCTGCACAAAGGCGATCATGGCCGCCCCACTTCCTTCTCTGGTGAACGTGGGCCCCGTCAGGGGCGCGAGGAACTGCGCGGGCGACCCGGCACTCTGCCGTACGCCGCCCGGGGTGCACTTGCCTGCTGCTCGGGCGGATCCTCCGTGGAGGGGGTGTGCCACGTGCCGCTCTGGTGCGCACGGATCGCCGCCGTCAGGCGGTTGGTGGTGCCGCCGCGCCAGATGTGACAGATCGCCAGCGCCAGGGCGTCGGCGGCGTCGGCGGGCTTGGGCGGGGCGTCGAGCCGGAGTATCCGGGTGACCATGGCGGTGACCTGCGCCTTGTCCGCCCGGCCGGAGCCGGTGACGGCGGCCTTGACCTCGCTGGGCGTGTGCAGCGTGACGGGGATGCCGCGCCGCGTCGCGCAGAGCACGGCGACGGCGGAGGCCTGCGCGGTGCCCATCACGGTGCGGACGTTGTGCTGCGCGAACACCCGCTCGACGGCGACGAGTTCGGGCGAGTAGCGGTCGAGCCACTCCTCCAGCCCGCGCTCGACGGCGAGCAGGCGCGGCCCGAGCTCGTCGCCCGGCGGTGTCCGCACGACGCCGACGCCGAGCATCGCCAGCTGCCGCCCGGGCAGTCCGTCGACGACCCCGACGCCGCACCTGGTCAGCCCAGGGTCCACACCCAGTACCCGCACGTGCCCGCCCCACCTCTCTCCGACCTGCGAAGGCTACCCCCGACCACGGACAACCGGCCCCGGACACGCCTCCGCCCGGCGGCCGCGAGCAGCCACCGGGCGGGGGACGCCGGGAACGGGACTCAGGCGTCCAGCTCGGCCATGATCTCGTCCGAGACGTCGAAGTTGGCGAAGACGTTCTGCACGTCGTCGCTGTCCTCCAGGGCGTCGATCAGCTTGAAGATCTTGCGGGCGCCCTCGGCGTCCAGCTCGACCTGCATGCTGGGGACGAAGTTGGCGTCGGCGGAGTCGTAGTCGACGCCGGCGTCGACCAGCGCGGTGCGGACCGCGACCATGTCGGTGGCCTCGGAGATCACCTCGAAGGCCTCGCCGAGGTCGTTGACCTCTTCGGCACCGGCGTCCAGGACGATGTCCAGGACCTTGTCCTCGTCCACGCCGTCGGCCTTGGGGACGATCACGACGCCCTTGCGGTTGAACAGGTACGACACCGAGCCCGGGTCGGCCATGCTGCCGCCGTTGCGGGTCATCGCGACGCGGACGTCGGAGGCCGCGCGGTTGCGGTTGTCGGTGAGGCACTCGATCAGGACGGCCACGCCGTTCGGGCCGTAGCCCTCGTACATGATCGTCGAGTAGTCGGCGCCGCCGGCCTCCGCGCCGGAGCCGCGCTTGACGGCCCGGTTGATGTTGTCGATCGGGACGGAGCTCTTCTTCGCCTTCTGGATGGCGTCGTAGAGCGTCGGGTTGCCGGCGGGGTCGCCGCCGCCGGTGCGCGCCGCCACCTCGATGTTCTTGATCATCTTGGCGAAGAGCTTGCCGCGCTTGGCGTCGATCGCGGCCTTCTTGTGCTTGGTGGTAGCCCACTTAGAGTGGCCGGACATCGCCAGCTCCTTTTCGTCGCCAATGGGAAATGAACAGGGGAGATCCTACCGGTGCCGCACTGCGGGGTGGCACACGGTCACCGCGCCGCGGCTACTGCGCGGCGGCCTCGACCATCCGCACGAAGTACTCGTGGACGCGGTGGTCGCCGGTCAGCTCCGGGTGGAAGGAGGTGGCCAGCAGGTTGCCCTGGCGGACCGCCACGATCCGGGCGTCCGGGCCGTCGGCGGCCGGCACCTCGGCGAGCACCTCGACGCCCGCGCCGACCGACTCGACCCAGGGCGCGCGGATGAAGACGCCGGTGACCGGGTCGCCGGGCATGCCGGCGAACGGGATCGCGGTCTCGAAGGACTCGTTCTGCCGGCCGAAGGCGTTCCGGCGGACCGTCATGTCGATGCCGCCGACGGTCTCCTGGTCATCCCGGCCGTCCAGGATCTTGTCCGCCAGCATGATCATGCCGGCGCAGGTGCCGTAGACCGGCATGCCGGCCCGGACGCGCTCGCGCAGCGGGTCCATCAGGCCGAACAGCACCGCCAGCTTGGAGATGGTGGTGGACTCGCCGCCGGGCATCACCAGGGCGTCGACCTCGGCGAGCTCCTCGGGGCGGCGGACCGGCCGGGCCAGCGCGTCGGCGGCGGCCAGCGCCACCAGGTGCTCACGGACGTCGCCCTGCAGCGCGAGGACGCCGATGGTGGGGGTGCTCACGGTCACTACCTCTTCGATGTCGAACTACGGGCCGGGAAAGCCCACGGAGCGGCCCGCCGCGCCGATTGCTCGCGCGGCGGGCCGAGGGGGGCCGGAACGGCCCCGGGGCTCACCAGCCGCGGTTGGCGTAGCGCTCGGACTCCGGCAGGGTGTCGCAGTTGATGCCGACCATGGCCTCGCCCAGGTTGCGGGAGGCGTCCGCGATGATCTTCGGGTCGTCGAAGAAGGTGGTGGCCTTCACGATGGCGGCGGCACGCTTGGCCGGGTCGCCCGACTTGAAGATGCCGGAGCCGACGAACACGCCCTCGGCGCCGAGCTGGCGCATCAGCGCGGCGTCGGCCGGGGTGGCCACGCCACCGGCGGAGAACAGCACGACCGGCAGCTTGCCGAGCTCGGCGACCTCGCGGACCAGCTCGTACGGGGCGCGCAGCTCCTTGGCGGCGGCGTACAGCTCGTTGTTGTCGAAGCCGCGCAGCTTGGCGATCTCGTTCTTGATCTGGCGCAGGTGGCGGACGGCCTCGACGACGTTGCCGGTGCCGGCCTCGCCCTTGGAGCGGATCATGGCCGCGCCCTCGGCGATCCGGCGCAGGGCCTCGCCCAGGTTGGTGGCGCCGCAGACGAAGGGGGTGGTGAACGCCCACTTGTCGGAGTGGTTGATCTCGTCGGCCGGGGTGAGCACCTCGGACTCGTCGATGTAGTCGACGCCCAGCGACTGCAGGACCTGGGCCTCGACGAAGTGGCCGATGCGGGACTTGGCCATCACCGGGATGGAGACCGCGCCGATGATCTCCTCGATCATGTTCGGGTCGGACATCCGGGCCACGCCGCCGTCCTTGCGGATGTCGGCGGGGACGCGCTCCAGGGCCATCACGGCGACCGCGCCGGCGTCCTCGGCGATCTTCGCCTGCTCGGCGTTGACCACGTCCATGATCACACCGCCCTTGAGCTGCTCGGCCATGCCGCGCTTGACCCGGGCGGTGCCGATCTGCGGCTGGTCTGCGGTGGTGGGGGTGGTGGACACGTAAGACCTCACTCAGGAATGAACCGGTGCTATCGACCTATCGTAGGCCCGAGAGGGTCCGGACCCATACGCCACATGGTCCAGCGCCGCTCGCGGCATACGACAATCAGGCCAGCGCACCGGGGGCGGCGGACGGTGGTGAAAAGCAGCGCCTAGCCTACGCGGGCGCGCCCTCCGGGGTGAGGGCAACCGGCGGCTCGTCGTCCATCTCGAAGGCCATCGGGAACGGCGCCCGCCCCGCCAGCCGGAAGTAGCGCACCAGCCGGTGCTCGCGCACCGCCCGGGCCGCCCGCACCGCGTCGTTGTGGAAGCGCCGCGCCATCGGCACCCGGCGCACCGCCTCCACCAGCTCGCGCACCGCGTCCTCGCCGCCGGGCGCCGCCCGCACCGCCGCGACCTGCTCCGGCTCGTCCAGCACCGCGCGCAGCGCCTCGCTCAGCTCGCTCTCCGCCACCTCGCGCTGCTCGTCCTGCGCCTGCCGGGCCCCGTGCGCGGCCTCCAGCAGCAGGATCGACGCGGCCGGGTCCAGCAGCGAGGAGGTGGCCAGCTCCATCGCCACCGACGCCCGGCGCAGCAGCTGGGCGTCCAGCGAGGCGCGGGCGGCGTCGATCCGGGCGTGCAACCGGTCGAGCCTGCCCGCCGTCCAGCTCAGGTAGACGGCGAACAGTGCGACGGCCGCGAGGGCCCAGATCCAGGTAGTCACGGGGCGTTACGGTACCGGCTCAGCCGCCGAACGACGCCGAGCGGTAGGACTCCCGGTCGGTCTCCCAGATCGACACGGTCGCCTGCACCGCCCCCGGATCCGCGCCCAGGTACTCCGGCAGCGCGGCCAGCACCGCCTCGGCGAGCGCCGCCTTGGCGTGCGGGGTCCGCCCCGGGAAGATCTCGAAATCGATCGCCACCAGCGCGAACGTCTCGGCGTCCGCGCCGATCACCGCCTCCTCGGTGCGCCGGAAGCGGGTCTTGCAGCCCTCCGGCTTGGCGTCGATCAGCTTCACCGCCAGCCGGTTCAGGGCCAGCCCGAAGCCGCGCCGGTCGAAGCAGTCGGCGAGCCGGTCGGTGTAGTCGACGGTGATCAGCGGCATGGTGGTACCTCTCGCGAGCAGGGTTCAGCGGCCAGGACGCAGGTGGCGGCCGGACGGTTCGGCCTCGGCGACCGGCGGACGGCCGTCGGTGACCGTCTCGTACACCGACAGCACCTCCGCGCCGACGGTCTCCCAGTCGAACCGCCGCACGTGCCGCGACGCGGCCTCGCGCAGCGCCAGCAGCCGCTCGGGGCTGCCCAGCAGCTTGACCGCGGAGGCGGCCAGCGCGTCCGCGTCCTCGACCGGGAACAGCTCGCCGGCCGCGCCGCCGTCCAGCACCTGGCGGAACGCGTCCAGGTCGCTGGCCAGCACCGGCGCACCCGCCGACATCGCCTCGACCAGGATGATGCCGAACGACTCGCCGCCGGTGTTCGGCGCCACGTACAGGTCGACGCTGCGCAGCAGCCGCGCCTTGTCCCGGTCGGACACCATGCCGAGGAACTCGACCTGTGCGCGCACCTCCGGCGCCAGGCCCGCCACCGCCTCCTCCTCGTCGCCCTTGCCGGCCACCAGCAGCCGGACCCCGGGGCGCTCGGCGAGGATCCGCGGCAGCGCCGCCAGCAGCGTCGGCAGGCCCTTGCGCGGCTCGTTGATCCGGCCGATGAAGCCGATGGTGCCCGGCCCGCCCCCGGCCGCGCCGCCCTGCCACCTCGGGTCGGGCTCGGCGTCCGCGAAGAACCGCACGTCCACGCCGTTCGGGATCACCACCGCGTCGCCGCCCAGGTGCTCGACCAGGGTGCGCCGCGCGTACTCCGACACCGCGATCCGCGCCGACATCTTCTCCAGGCCCGGCTGCAGGATCGGCGACGCCGCGATCATCGCCCGCGACCGCGGGTTCGACGTGTGGAACGTCCCCACCATCGGCCCGGACGCCGCCCACGCCGCCAGCATCGACAGCGACGGCGAGTTCGGCTCGTGCACGTGCAGGATGTCGAACCGGCCCTCCCGCAGCCAGCGCCGCACCCGGGCCGCCGACAGGAAGCCGAAGCTCAGCCGCGCCACCGACCCGTTGTACGGCACCGCGACGGCCCGCCCCGCCGACACCACGTACGGCGGCAGCGCCTCCTCGTCCTCCGCCGGGGCCAGCACCGACACCTCGTGGCCCAGCCGGATCAGGTGCTCGGCCAAGTCCCGGATGTGGAACTGCACACCGCCCGGCACGTCCCAGTCGTACGGGCAGACCACGCCGATCCTCACGACTCCGCCCTCCGCGGCGTCAGGTCCGCCAGCCACAGCTTCTGCAGCATGTGCCAGTCCACCGAGTGCTCGCGGATCGCCTCCGCCCACACGTCGGCCGTCGCCTGCGTCATCGCCGCGACCTGCTCCTGCCGCTCGCCCACGCCCGACGGCACCACCTCCGGGTGCACCTCCGCGCGCAGCAGCGGCCCGTCGTACCAGAGCGACACCGGGAACAGCGCCGCGCCGGTGCGCTGCGCGAGCAGCGCCGGACCGGCCGGCATCCGGGTCGGCTCGCCGAAGAAGTCCACCGGGATCCCGGCCGCCGACAGGTCCCGGTCGCCGACCAGGCAGACCAGCTTGCCGTCCCGCAGCCGCCGCGCCAGCGTCCCCACCACCGACACGTCGGAGCCGGTCAGCGCCAGCACCTCCATGCCCAGGCTCTCCCGGTACGCCACGAACCGGTCGAACAGCGACTCCGGCTTCAGCCGCTCCGCGACCGTGGTGAACCGGAACCCGCCGGCGGACGCGATCCACGCCCCCGCCAGGTCCCAGTTCGCCATGTGCGGCAGCGCCAGCACCGCGCCGCGCCCCGCCGCCATCGCCTCGTTCAGCTGCTCCAGGCCCTTGACCTGCATGCCCGCGGCGATCCGCTCCGGGCTCCAGGTGGACAGCCGGAACGACTCCATCCAGTACCGCAGGTACGACCGCATCCCGGCCCGCGACAGCTCCCGCAGCCGCGCCGCGTCCGCGTCCGGGTGGACCCGGGCCAGGTTGGCCTCCAACTGCCGCACCCCCTTGCCCTGCCGCCGCCACGCCACGTCGGCGATGACGTTGAACAGGCCGCGGGCCACCGGCTCCGGCAGGTGCTTCAGCCCCGCCCAGCCGGCCGCGTAGGCCGTGTCGACCAACCGTTCCCTCACTTGACCCCCTCGGCGGCGCCCGCCGCCTCCAGCTCCGCCGACTCCCGGCGCACCGTCAGCATCCGCTGCGCCACCGTCACGAGGCTGCCCGCCGCGACCACCCACAGGGCGATCGGCAGCAGCCACTCGATGTACGGCACCCCGAACTTGTGCAGGCCCGCGAAGCCGGCCGCCACCAGGCTGATCACCAGCCGCTCGGCCCGTTCCACCAGCCCCGAGACGTTCACCGGGAAGCCCAGCGACTCGCCGCGCGCCTTGGTGTACGACACCACCTGGCCGCTCGCCAGACAGAAGATCGACACCCCGCACAGGATGTCGTTGTCGCCCTTCCCCGCGTACCACATCGCCAGACCGCCGAAGATCGCCGCATCGGCGACCCGGTCGAGCGTGGAGTCCAGGAACGCCCCCCACTTGCTGGACCGGCCCGCCTGGCGGGCCATGTTCCCGTCCACCAGGTCGGAGAAGATGAACAGCGTGATGGTGATCGTGCCCCAGAAGAACTCCCCGCGCGGGAAGAACACCAGGGCGCCCGCCACCGAGCCGGCCGTTCCGATCAGCGTGACCGCATCCGGACTGACACCCCACCGCAGCAGCATCGCCGCGAACGGGGTGAGGACACGTGTGAAGAAGCCACGCGCGTACTTGTTGAGCATGGCCTTCCGGTCCGCTCCGCTCCTCGGATTGGCGCCCGCGAGCCGCTTGCCCGCCGGGCGGCCGCGCGGATGGCCCCGCCCGGCTGGACAATGGTATCCACGCTGATCGAGCGGCAGGAGGCCAGCCATGCCGGACCGGACAGCCCACTCCCCGAGCACGCCCGCCGACCGACCCGGCCGGCTCCGCAACATCGCCCTGGTAGGGGCAGGCGGAGTCGGCAAGACCACCCTCGCGGAAGCACTCGCCGTCGCCGCCGGCGCCCTGACCAGACCGGGCACCGTCCCCGACGGCACCACCGCCGCCGACTGGGAGGACATAGAGCACCAGCAGCAGCGCTCCGTGCAGTTCGCGCTCCTCCCGCTCCCCTGGCAGG
The DNA here is from genome assembly GCF_042734615.1 of Kitasatospora sp. NPDC059646. Lineage (NCBI taxonomy): Bacteria > Bacillati > Actinomycetota > Actinomycetes > Kitasatosporales > Streptomycetaceae > Kitasatospora > Kitasatospora sp. NPDC059646. Next base: position 15,642 of record NZ_JBHWDS010000077.1, on the reverse strand, counting down.
ACCTGACCGTCAACGTCCTCGACGCGCCCGGCTACGCCGACTTCGCCGGCGAGCTGTACGCCGCCCTGCGCGCCGCCGAGGCCGCCGTCTTCGTCCACTCCGCCGCCGACGAGAGCGTTCCCCGCCCCGTCCGGGCGCTCTGGCAGCAGTGCGAGGAGGCCCGCCTCCCCCGCGCCGTCGCCCTCACCCACCTCAACACCGCCCGGGTCCGCCTCGACGACGTGCTGCGGATGCTCCAGGACACCCTGGGCACCCCCGACACCGTCCGCCTGCTGCACCACCCGGACCTGCGCGACGGCCACCTGCACGGCACCACCGACCTGCTCACCGGCCGCGCCTACGGCAAACCGGACGACCCCGGCGACCTCACCGCCGAGCGCGCCCGCCTGGTCGAGGCCCTGGCCGGCGAGGACGACACGCTGATGCAGCGCTACCTCGACGGCGCCGAGCTCGACACCGCCGCCCTCACCGCCGGCCTGCGCCGCGAGGTCCTGGCCGGCACCCTGCACCCCGTCCTCGCCACCGCCCCCGACGGCACCGGCTGCGACGCCCTGCTCGACCTGGTCGCCGCCGCCTTCCCCTCCCCCGCCGACCGCTCCGACGGCCTCCCCGCCGCCGACCCCGACGCCCCCTTCGCCGCCCAGGTCGTCCAGACCGGCGAGGACCCCTACCTCGGGCGCCTCAGCCTGCTACGGATCTTCACCGGCACCCTGCGCCCCGACACCGCCGCCCACCTCCCCGACGGCACCGAGGAGCGCCTCACCGCCCTGCACAGCCCGTTCGGCCACCAGCTGCGCCCCGTCCCGCAGGCCGTCGCCGGCGACCTCGTCACGGTCGCCAAACTGGCCGCCGCCCGCACCGGGGACACGCTCGCCGCCGACAGCACCGTGCTGCCGCCCTGGCCGCTGCCCGAGGCCCTGCTGCCCACCGCCGTCCGGGCCCGCTCCAAGGCCGACGAGGACAAGCTCTCCCAGGCCCTCGCCCGGCTCGCCGCCCAGGACCCGGCGCTGCGCGTCGAACAGAACCCCGACACGCACCAGCTCGTCCTGTGGTGCACCGGCGAGGCCCACCTCGCCGTCACCCTCGACCGGCTCACCGCCCGGCACGGCGTCCACGTCGAGACCGTCCCGTACGAGGTGGCGCTCCGCGAGACCTTCGCCGCCCCCGCCGACGGGCACGGCCGGCACGTCAAACAGTCCGGCGGACACGGCCAGTACGCGATCTGCGACCTCACCGTCGAACCGCTGCCCGGCGGCGGCTTCGAGTTCGTCGACCGGGTCGTGGGCGGCGCCGTCCCCCGGCACTTCGTCCCGTCCGTCGAGAAGGGCGTCCGCGCCCAGCTCGCCCAAGGCCTGCACGGCCACCCGATGACCGACGTCCGGGTCACCCTCACCGACGGCAAGGCGCACTCCGTCGACTCCTCGGACGCCGCCTTCCAGACCGCCGCCCAACTCGCCCTCAAGGAAGCCGCCGAGCACACCGACGTCCGCGTGCTGGAACCGGTCGACGAGGTCCGCGTCCTGCTGCCCGACGAATACCAGGGCGCCGTCCTCACCGACCTGTCCGCGCGCCGGGGCCACGTGCTCGGCACCGAGATCGGCGGGCCGGGCCTGAGCCTGGTCCGCGCCGAAGTCCCCGAACTCGAACTCACCCGCTATCCGCTCGACCTGCGCTCGCTGTCGCACGGAACCGGCCGGTTCACCCGCAGCTACCTGCGCCACGCCCCCATGCCCGCCCACCTCGCCGCCCGGTACGTCACCGCGGGCTGACGGGGCGTCAGGAACCTCAGGAGCGGCGCGGCAGCGCACACGCCTTCGTGCCGCCCGGCATCTGGTCCCGGTGCCGCGCCACCCAGCGGTACACCGCGTCCGCCAGCGGCCGCACCGGGGCCAGCGCCAGCAGCCCGCCGGCCCACGCCCACAGGCCGCCCGAGCGCATCAGCAGCCGCGCCACCGCCTGCGAGCCGCCGTACACCTTGCGGTCCGGGGTGATCCACAGCACCTCGCGGGAGGCCCGCTCCTCCGTCACCTCGCCGCCGGTGAACTCACCCAGCGCCGCCATGTCCGCGAACTGGAACGCCACCGCCTCCCAGCCCGCCGAGGACAGGCTCTGCCGCGGATAGCGCTCGGCCCACCGCACACAGCTCGAACAGAACGCGCAATCACCGTCGAAAACCAGCACCGGCCCCGGTGCGAACGCACTCGTCATACCGCGATCCTCTCGCCCCGTCACACCCGCGGGCAAACCCGGTGCGTCGAAGTCCCCACGACGGGGCAACATTCACCCGAAACGGCCGCGGGCGGCCGAGATGTGACCCAGGATCAGCTGATGATCCGCACAGGCACGCCGCCGCGCGGTAACCTGCCGCAGACCATCAGGGGAGGAGGAGCTGCTCAGGTGACTCAGCTCGACATGACGCCGGGCGCACAGGTACCACGGACGGACGTCGGTCATCAGACCGCGGTCACCCAGGCGTTCTCCTCCGCCGCCTACCGCACCGGCGACTACAGCGAACTCGAGGCGCTCGCGGGAGTGAGCGTCAAGAAGGGCAAGTTCGCCCTGTTCCGGCCCAGCGCCGGCGAGGCGTTCAGCCGCGCCCTGATCGACCGCACCCTGGGCGGCGGCCGCAAACCGATCGTGCCCTCGCACGGCACCGACCTGCGCATGGTCGTCGAGCACTGCCTCGCCGCCCAGGACCTGCGCGAGGCCCGCGACCGCCGGCTCTCCACCCTCAGCGTCGTCTGCGGCCTGCTCTTCCTGCCCGGCACCCTGATCTGGCTCGCCGCCTACCAGGCCCGCGCCTGGCTCGGCACCAAGAAGTCCGCCGCCCGGGACGGCTTCGTCGGCACCCTGGCCCTGCTCGCCGCCGTCGCGCTGACGCTGTTCCTGCTGATCCGCCCGCCGGCCGACGGGCTGCTCGGCCTGTACTGCCGGGTGGTGATGATCGGCCCGGTGGTCGGCTGGTACCTCGCCAAGCGCACCGTGGTCACCTCCGTCATGCAGCAGCGCGCCCGCTGGGGCGACCTGGTCGGCGGCAGCCCGGTCGCCGCGGTGGTCCCGAAGGCCGTCCCCAAGGACCACCTCGACAAGAAGGCCAACGAGCTCAAGGCCGGCCTCGACCGCCTCACCAACGAGCAGCGCACCAACATCCAGCACTACGCCGGCCCCAAGGGCATCCTCGGCATCGGCGCCCGCTGGGCCGAGTGGTCGCTGCGCGAGGACCTCCGCCCCGCGGAGGGCCACCCCGACTTCCGCGCCTTCCACGTCTGGGACCTCGCCCGCCGGATCACCGACCGCCTCGGCGCGCTCAGCGGCAGCGACGTCCCCAACGGCGGCCTGCCCAAGCCGCAGATCAGCCACTGGGTGGTGCTCGACACCGGCGAGGGCGCCGACGAGATCGGCCGCCCCACCGGCGCCGACATGGACGGCGACCGGATGCGCGACTTCGCCGTCCAGGAGGTCGCCAACAAGCAGAGCGTCGGCACCGACACCCGGCACCGGATCGCCGTCCAATTCGTGCTGCACAAGGGCCAGTTGGTCACCACCGTGGTGGTCAGCATCATGGTCCTGTCGCACAGCCTCCAGGTCACCGCCACCGCGCACGCCCTCGGCCCGATCGCCGGCTACTTCACCGGGAAGCCCAAGACCCCCGAGAAGGACGTCCCCAAGACCCTCCGGTTCTGGGAGAACCGCACCGTCCAACTCCCGGTCGTCACCGACGACGAGATCGTCCGGCAGGCCGTCCGCGCCCCGTTCCACAAGATCCCCAGCCTGCAGAAGTGGCTCGGCGGCTCCATCGGCCTCCCCGAACCCCTCTGCCTGCGGCAGGCGTGGGCCGACCCGACCTGGAACAGCCGCTTCAAGTCCGACGACGCGCTCTACATCCCGACCCCCGTGGTCGGCCTGATCCACGCCGCGGTGGTCGAGTTCCTCGACGAGCACGACGTCGCCACCGACCGGATCGCCAACCGCTCCAACGTCATCCGCGCCGAGATGCAGGGCAGCCGCCCGTTCCGCGCCGACAAGTACGACGCCGGGTAGGCCCACCGGCACCGACGGCAGGGGCCGTGCGGGAGTTCGCTCCCGCACGGCCCCTGCCGCGTCAGCCGCTCACCGGATCAGGCCGGCCACACCTCGGCCAGCACCTTCCGGGTGTCCGCCAGCAGCTGCGGCAGCACCTTCGTGTGGCCCACCACCGGCATGAAGTTGGTGTCCCCGCCCCAGCGCGGCACGACGTGCTGGTGCAGGTGCGCCGCGATGCCGGCGCCCGCGGCCGCGCCCTGGTTCATCCCGATGTTGAACCCGTGCGCCCCGGAGGCCGCCCGCAGCGCCGTCATCGCCTTCTTGGTGAACTCCGCGAGCTCCGCCGTCTCCGGCCCGTCCAGCTCGGTGTAGTCCGCGACGTGCCGGTACGGCACCACCATCAAGTGCCCGCCGTTGTACGGGTACAGGTTCAGCACCGCGAACACCGACTCGCCGCGCTGCACGATCAGGCCGTCCTCGTCGCTCAGCTTCGGGATCGAGCAGAACGGGCAACCGTCGTCCGGAGCCGGCCCGGTGGGCTTGTTCTCGCCCTGGATGTACGCCATCCGATGAGGTGTCCACAGGCGACGGAAGCCGTCCGGCTCCCCCACGCCCCGCTGCAGTTCCGGCTCACTCGTCATGCTGGCCAGCATAAGCGCCGCGACACCCCGCGAACCAAGCAGTGCGGGGCAGACCCCCGGAGGAGGCTGCCCCGCACGCCGGACCGGATCCGGGCGTCAGACCTGGACCCGGCTCCGCACCGCCTCGACGATCTCCGCGATCGCCTGGTCGCGCGGGACGCCGTTCTTCTGCTCGCCGTTGCGGTACCGGAACGACACCGCGCCGGCCTCGACGTCGTCGTTGCCCGCGATCAGCATGTACGGGACCTTCGACTTCTGGGCGTTGCGGATCTTCTTCTGCATCCGGTCGTCCGAGGTGTCGACGTCCACCCGGATCCCGTGCTTCTTCAACTCGGCCGCCACGTCGAGCAGGTACGGCACGTGCTCGTCGGTGATCGGGATGCCGGTGACGGTGACGGGGGCCAGCCACGGCGGCATGGCGCCCGCGTAGTGCTCCAGCAGCACCGCGAAGAAGCGCTCGATCGAGCCGAACAGCGCGCGGTGGATCATCACTGGCCGCTGCCGCGAGCCGTCCGCCGAGGTGTACTCGAGCTCGAAGCGCTCCGGCAGGTTGAAGTCGAGCTGGATGGTCGACATCTGCCAGGTGCGGCCGATCGCGTCCCGCGCCTGCACCGAGATCTTCGGGCCGTAGAAGGCCGCGCCGCCCGGGTCCGGCACCAGCGGCAGGCCCTGCTTCTCGGCGACGCTGGCCAGGACGGCGGTCGCCTCCTCCCACGCGTCGTCCGACCCGACGAACTTCTCCGGGTCCTTGGTGGACAGCTCCAGGTAGAAGTCGTTCAGGCCGTAGTCGCGGAGCAGGTCCAGGACGAAGGTCAGCGTCCGGTCCAGCTCGTCGGCCATCTGCTCGCGGGTGCAGTAGATGTGCGCGTCGTCCTGCGTGAAGCCGCGGGCGCGGGTCAGGCCGTGCACCACGCCGGACTTCTCGTACCGGTACACGGTGCCGAACTCGAAGAGGCGCAGCGGCAGTTCACGGTACGAGCGGCCGCGCGCGTCGAAGATCAGGTTGTGCATCGGGCAGTTCATGGGCTTGAGGTAGTAGTCCGTGCCCTCGTCGAGCTGCATGGGGGGGTACATGCCGTCGGCGTACCAGTCGAGGTGGCCGCTGGTCTCGAACAGCTTCCCCTTGGTGGCGTGCGGCGTGTAGACGAACTCGTAGCCCTCCTCCTCGTGCCGCTTGCGCGAGTAGTCCTCCATGGTGCGGCGGATGATGCCGCCCTTGGGGTGGAAGACGGCGAGGCCGGAGCCGATCTGCTCGGGGATGGAGAACAGGTCGAGCTCGGTGCCGAGCTTGCGGTGGTCGCGCTTGGCGGCCTCCTCGAGGAAGTCGAGGTGGGCCTTCAGCTCGTCCTTGGTGGGCCACGCGGTGCCGTAGAGGCGCTGCAGCATCGGGTTCTTCTCGCTGCCGCGCCAGTAGGCGGCGGCGGAGCGCATCAGCTTGAACGCCGGGATGTGCCGGGTGCTGGGCAGGTGCGGGCCGCGGCAGAGGTCGCCCCAGCAGACTTCGCCGGTCTTCGGGTCGACGTTGTCGTAGATGGTGAGTTCGCCGGCGCCGACCTCGACGTCGGCGCCCTCGCCGGCGGTGGCGGCGGAGCCCTTGAGGCCGATCAGCTCCAGCTTGTAGGGCTCCGCGGCGAGTTCCTCGCGGGCGGCCTCGTCGGTGACCACGCGGCGGGAGAACTTCTGCCCCCGCTTGATGATCTCCTGCATCTTCTTCTCGATGGTCTTGAGGTCGTCCGGGTGGAACGGCTTCTCGACGTCGAAGTCGTAGTAGAAGCCGTCGCGGACGGGCGGGCCGATGCCGAGCTTGGCCTCCGGGAAGACCTGCTGGACGGCCTGGGCCATCACGTGCGCGGTGGAGTGCCGCAGGATGTCGAGGCCGTCGGGGCTGGAGATCTCGACGGGCTCGACCTCGTCGCCGTCCTGGACGGCGTAGGCGAGGTCCTTGAGCTGGCCGCCGACGCGGGCGGCGATCACGGCGCGGTCGTCGGCGAAGAGCTCGGCGGCCGTAGTGCCCGTGGTCACCACGCGCTCTTCCCGATCGGGTTCGCGGTTGATGATGATCCGGACGTCCGTCACCGGTCTCTCCTGACGTTCTGGCTGTGGGGTGCAGCACGACCGCTGCGTTGTGCATGGTACCGAGCCGGGCCCGGTCCCCGTCGCCAAGGGCCGCGGCGGCTCCGGTGATCATTCGGTCACTTTCCGCCACAAAGGGGTCGTCCGGCACGGTTGACCGTCCGTCAACTGCGGTATCACTTGGACACGGCGCGGCGCCCCGCTGGTCCTCGGTGGGAGCGCCGCCCGGCAAGGGACCGCGCGGCGTCTGAGGGGGCGTCATGCAACAGCTCCGTTCCTGGTACCAGGGTCCGTTGGCGTCCTTCGACACCGAGACGACGGGTGTGGACGTCGAGCAGGACCGGATCGTCTCGGCCGCCCTGGTGGTGCAGTCCGGCCCGGGCGGCGCGGCCGAGGTCCGCAGTTGGCTGGCGGACCCGGGCGTGCCCATCCCGGAGCAGGCCCGCGCGGTGCACGGCATCTCCGACGACCACGTGCGCGCCAACGGCCGCCCGCCGCGGGCGGTGGCGGTGGAGGTGGCGCGCGCGCTGGCCGAGCAGACCCGCGCGGGCGTGCCGCTGGTGGTGATGAACGCGCCGTACGACCTGACGCTGCTGGACCGGGAGTTGCGCCGGCACGGGGCGGGTTCGCTGACGGAGGCGCTGGGCGGCGCGGAGCTGCTGGTGCTCGATCCGCGGGTGCTGGACAAGCAGGTGGACCGCTACCGCAAGGGCCGCCGCACCCTGACCGACCTCTGCGCGCACTACGGCGTCCCACTGCTGGGTGCGCACGACGCGGCGGCGGACGCCCTGGCCGCACTGGAGTTGGTGCGGGCGGTGGCCGCCCGGCACCCGGAGCGGCTGGGCGGGATGTCCCCGGCGGAGCTGCACCTGCGGCAGGCGATGTGGCACGCGGCCCAGGCGCGCGGGCTGGAGCGCTGGTTCGAGCGGGCGGGCGCCCCGGAGCGGGTGGACACGGCCTGGCCGATGCGGCCGGCCCGCTGCCGCTGCGGCGAGCGCCTGGAGCCGGGCCACGCCTGCGAGTTGGCCGCCTGACGGTCCGACCGGAACGGCGCAACGACGAAGGCCCCGACCTGGTGGTCGGGGCCTTCGTCGTGTGCTCGGTGGGCGATACTGGGATCGAACCAGTGACCCCTTCGGTGTGAACGAAGTGCTCTCCCGCTGAGCTAATCGCCCGGCTGCAGGGAAAACATTACCCCATCCGCGCGGGTGCTCCGACCACCCCCGCCCCTCGTCGCGCCCGCTGCCGCCCCGGCTCCCCGACCAGCGGCGTCGGCGGGTCGGCGGCGGGGGCCGCGGGAGGGCCGGTGCGTCGGGCGGGGCCGGCGGCGGCAGGTTCGTGCGTTCCTCCAGCCGCCGGGGAGCCGGTCCGGTGCGACCGCCGGTAATCCCCTGCCGTTACCGGCCCGGCCGGTGCCCGGGCGGGCCGTTCGGGGGATTCCGCAATGCGCCGGAAGGGGTACGACTCGCACCGGAATCGGGACAGACGGGTTTACACCGGGCTTTCAGGTGGGATGGTCCGTTCGCCGACGTGCGATTCCCCGAGCGCACACTGAGCGAAAGGCCCTGGCGCTTATGAACACCACGGTCAGCTGCGAGCTGCACCTGCGCCTCATCGTGTCCAGCGAGTCGTCACTGCCCGTCCCCGCGGGCCTGCGCTACGACACTGCCGACCCCTATGCCGTGCACGCGACGTTCCACACCGGAGCCGACGAGACCGTGGAGTGGGTGTTCGCCCGCGACCTCCTCGCGGAGGGGCTGCACCGACCCACCGGTACCGGCGACGTCCGGGTGTGGCCGTCCCGCAGCCACGGTCAAGGCGTGGTTTGCATCGCCCTGAGCTCTCCGGAAGGAGAAGCACTGCTGGAGGCCCCGGCCCGGGCGCTTGAGTCGTTCCTCAAGCGGACGGACGCCGCGGTGCCCCCCGGCACCGAACACCGTCACTTCGACCTCGACCGGGAGCTGTCCCACATCCTCGCCGAGAGCTGAACACCGAACGAGTCCGGCCCGCCGTCGCGCGGCGGCGGGATCGCCTCGATGCGCACCGTCCTACTCGGGGGCACGGTCGCAGTTCACTGCCGCCCACCGGCGGCCTCGGGGCCAGGCCCCGGGCGTCCCCTCCCACGGAGCGGGCGCCCGGGGCCAAGCCGCGTCCGCCGCGCGCCCGGGCCGCGTACGGGCCCGAAGCCCGGCCCGGGCCGGTAGAGTCGGCCCCCGCGATGACCGACGCGGTGGTCCCCGGACCGCCGCCGCGTGAGGAGTTCCCACGTGCTGATCACCCATGACACCGAATGCGCGCTGAGCATCCTGGTGGAGCTGCTGAACACCGCGCCGGAGGCGTGCGGCAGCGAGCAGCTGGCCGATGTGGCGGCACTGAGCGCCTTCGTGGTCGGGCAGGAGATCAGCGAGATCGACTCGCTCGGCCCGGCCGACCTGGCCGCCGTGCACGAGCTGCGGGACCGGCTGCGGGAGGTCTTCTCCGCCGGCACCGTCGAGCGGGCCGCGGAACTGGTCAACGCGCTGGTCGCGGAGGCCGGCACCACGCCCCGGCTGACCAACCACGACCACCACGGCTGGCACATCCACTACTTCGCGCCGCACGCCGCGATCGGACGGCACCTGGCCGCCGAACTCGGCATGGCGCTGGCGTTCATCGTGATGGCCGGCGAGCTGGAGCGGCTGCGCCGCTGCGAGGCGCCGGACTGCGCCCGGGTCTTCGTCGACCTGTCGCGGAACCGCTCGCGCCGCTACTGCGACAGCCGCACCTGCGGCAACCGGCTGCACGTGGCCGCCTACCGGGCCCGGCAGCGCTCGGCGGAGGCCGGGGCGGTGGCCGCCGCCGGTCACTGACGCCGGGGCGCTCGGGCACCGGTGGCGGGCCGGTCGGGTCCGGGCCGGTACCGGGGTCGGGCTGGTCGGGTCCGGGCGGCGGAGCTGGGAGACTGGGGGCATGAGCGATTCCCCCCTGCCCCGCGTCGAGTTCTGGTGCGACCTGCTGTGCCCCGACTGCCGTACCTCGCTGGACGACCTGCACGCGCTGCGCGCCCGCTTCGGCGCGGCGCTGACGATCGAGCTGCGGCACTTCCCGCTGGAGAAGCACAAGTACGCGTACCCGGCGGCGGAGGCCGCTGCCGAGGCGTTCGAGCAGGGGCGCGGCTGGGAGTTCACCGAGGCGGTGCTGGCCCGGCTGGAGGACGTGGAGCGCGGCGGGGCGCAGGCGCTGGTGGAGATCGCCGGCTCGGTGGGGCTGGACGCGGACGAGGTCGACACCGCGCTGATCGACGGCCGTCACATGCTGCTGGTCGACTCGGACGTCGCCGAGGGCCGGGCGATCGGCGTCAAGGGCACCCCGACGTACGTGGTGGCCGGCAAGCGGCTGGACGGCGGCCAGTCCCGGGACGGGCTGTTCGAGCGCCTCGTGGAACTGCTGGGCGGCTGACCGCCCGGCGGTCGGGGCGGGTCAGAGCAGCGGCTTGCTGAGGATGCGCCGGGTGACCCGGTAGCCGAGCGAGTCGTAGAGCGCGATCGCCGGGCCGTTGTCGGCGAACACGTTGAGACCCAGGTGGTGGACGCCGGCGACGAGGCATTCGCGTTCGGCGAGGCGCATCAGGGTCCGGCCGTGGCCCCGGCCGCGGTGTTCGGGGGCGACCTCCACCAGCATGACCCAGGCCACCGAACTGCCGTCGGGCAGGCGGTCCTGGTGGAGGGCCACCCAGAGGCAGCCGAGGACCCGGCCGTCGGCGTCGAGGAGTCGGCGCAGCACGGTGTCCGGGGTGTGCGGGCCGTCGGGCAGGGCGCGGTGGTGGTCGTGCTCGGCCTTGGCGGTCGCCTCGGCGTCGCCGAGTCCGGATTCGATCAGCTCCTGCCGGTAGCCCTCGATGGCCTCCTGCTCCCAGGCCGGGTACGCCTCCGGTCCGATCCGACGGACCGTCAACCCGGCCGGAATTTCCGGGAGTTCGGTGAGCGGTTTGATCAGGTTGCGCATCCGCTCGGTGTAGCCGAGGCTCCGGGCGAGCCGCAGGCCGGCGTCCGCCTCGGCGGGCACGGTGACGTCGATCCGGGTGCATCCCCAGGAGCGCAGCACCTCTTCGGCGGCGAGCACGCCGATGGTGCCCCGGCCGCGCCGGGGCCCCTCGGTGACTTCCAGCTCGCTGATCTCGCCCGGGCAGAAGCCGCTCCTGGGCCAGGCGGTGGTCCGCAGGCCTCCCACCGGGTGGCCGTTGACCATGATCTGCCAGTGCCGCGTCCGGCCGTTGCCGACCGCGGCCCCCTCGGCGCCGTCCGGCCGCAGCGTGGTTGTCATACCGGCCACCTTTCCCGCCCTCGGGCCGGTTCTACCGTCCCCTCGCTTCCTGGACGGGGTCGCTGTCGCGGGCCGCGTGCTCGGCGAAGACCTCCATCGCCTTGCGGGTCACCGGGCCGGCCGGGAGGGTGCGGGCGTCGATGCGGGTGACGGCCTGGACGTCGCGGAGGGTGGAGGTGAGGAAGACCTCTTCGGCGTCGGCGAGCGCTTCGAGCGGGACGTCGATCTCCTCGGCGCCGGTCCAGTCGATGACGAGCTGCCGGGTGATGCCGGCGAGGCAGCCGGATTCGAGGGTGGGGGTGACGAGGCGGCCGTCGAGGACCAGGAAGACGTTGGAGCCGGTGCCCTCGCAGAGCCGGCCTGCGGTGTTGGCGAAGAGTGCCTCGCTGGCGCCGGCGCGGTGGGCGGCGGCGAGGGCGATGACGTTCTCGGCGTACGAGGTGGTCTTCAGGCCGGTGACGGCGGAGTGCTCGTTGCGGCGCCAGGGGACGGTGATGACGGCGGTGGTGTCGGGGCGGCGCGTCGCGCTGCCGAGGGCGACGACCAGCGTGGGGTCGGAGTCGCCGCGTTCGGAGCCGAGCGGGGCCAGGCCGCCGGTGTAGGTGATGCGCAGGCGGCCGAGCGGCAGCGGCTTCGCGGCGAGCACGGCAGTGCAGGCCTCGCGGACCCGGTCGTGGTCGGGGTCGGGGAGGCCGAGGCCGCGGGCGGAGCGGGTGAGGCGGTCGAGGTGGCGGGTGAGGGCGAAGAGTTCGCCGTTCTCGGCCTTGACGGTCTCGAACACGCCGTCGCCGACGGTGAGTCCGTGGTCGAGGACGGAGAGTGCGGCGTCGTCCTCGGTGCTGAGGGTTCCGTTGACCCAGATCATCGGCGTGGTGCTCCTTGCGGTCAGGCGGGGGTGCCGGTGGAGGCTATCGCCACCAGCCTGGCGGCTTTGAGTTCGGTTTCCCGCCATTCGCGGTCGGGGTCGGAGTCCCAGGTGATTCCGGCGCCGGTGCCGAACTTGAGGACGGGCCGGCCGGAGTCCCGTTCGATCCAGAACGAGCGGATGCCGACGGCGAGTTCGGCCTCGCCGCGGTCGGCGTCGATCCAGCCGAGGGCGCCGCAGTAGGGGCCGCGGGGGGCGGTTTCGAGGTCGCGGATGATGCGCAGCGCGCTGCTCTTGGGTGCGCCGGTGACGGAGCCGGGCGGGAAGGTGGCGTCGAAGAGCCGCGCCCAGTCGGCGTCGGCGCGCAGGCGTCCTTCGACGGTGGAGACGAGGTGGACCAGGCCGGGGTGCTTCTCGACGGCGCACAGGTCGGGGACGGTGACGGTGCCGGTGTCGCAGACCCGGCCGAGGTCGTTGCGGACCAGGTCGACGATCATCACGTTCTCGGCGTGGTCCTTGTCGAGCAGGTCGTCCTCGGTGCGGCCGGTGCCCTTGATGGGGCCGGAGCGGACGGTGCGGCCGTGGCGGCTCAGGTACAGCTCGGGCGAGGCGGTGGCGATTTCGACGCCGTGCTCGGGGAGGCGGATCGTCCCTGCGTAGGGCGCGGGGTTGTGCGCGGCGAGGAGTCCGGTGAGGGCGTCGATGTCGGTGCGGTCGGGGTCGGGCAGCGGTGCGCTCAACACCCGGCAGAGGTTGGCCTGGTAGACCTCGCCGGCCGCGATGTGCTCGCGGATGCGGCGCACGCCCGCGCGGTAGGCGTCCGCGTCGAGGGAGGTGTGCCAGCTGTCGGGGGCGGGCCCGTGCCAGTCGCCGGTGGCGGGCGGGCCGGGGTCGGGGCGGACGTCGTCGAACCGGGCGCAGGTGAGGCGGCCCTCGAAGTCGTGGGCGACGGCCCAGAATCCGCCGCGGTCGAGGGCGGCCGGGTCGTGGCTGACCTCGCGCAGGCCGGTGGCGAGGCGTCCGGCGAAGCGGGCCATCGGCTGGTGGGGGCTGAGCGGGGCGGTGCGGCCGGACACGGTTCTCCTGCGCGGATCGTGGTGCTGCCCGTTGTGGTCGCGCGGGCGCGGGCGTGGTGCCGGGGGTTCGCCCCGGTACCGAAAGTCTAGGTCGGGGGCCTGCGGGAACGGTCCGACCGGGTCCGACGGTTGGGCATCGGGCGGCCACCACCGCGCCACGCTGCGGGAACGGATTTTTCAGCTGGGCCGGGAATCCGCTAGAGTTCAACACGTCGCCAGGGAGCGCCGCCGGGAAAACCGGAGGGGCCCCCAGGGAGACAGGCGGACGTGGCTCAGTTGGTAGAGCATCACCTTGCCAAGGTGAGGGTCGCGAGTTCGAATCTCGTCGTCCGCTCGATGGGGAACGGGTAAGATCGTTCTTCAGAAGTTGCCTGGTGGAGTGGCCGAGAGGCGAGGCAACGGCCTGCAAAGCCGTGTACACGGGTTCAAATCCCGTCTCCACCTCCAAGAGGTGCCTTCCGGTTCCGACCGGCGGGCCCTCCCCGCGCGATTAGCTCAGCGGGAGAGCACTACCTTGACACGGTAGGGGTCACTGGTTCAATCCCAGTATCGCGCACTGGTCTTCGGATCTTGGTCTCCGGGTTTACACATCGGAACCTCCCGGCGCGATTAGCTCAGCGGGAGAGCACTACCTTGACACGGTAGGGGTCACTGGTTCAATCCCAGTATCGCGCACACCGGCAGGGCTCGTCGAAGTCCCTGGCACCCCCCGCGCGATTAGCTCAGCGGGAGAGCACTACCTTGACACGGTAGGGGTCACTGGTTCAATCCCAGTATCGCGCACGCAGGGAGGACTCCTCGGAGCCCTCGGCGCATCCCCGCGCGATTAGCTCAGCGGGAGAGCACTACCTTGACACGGTAGGGGTCACTGGTTCAATCCCAGTATCGCGCACCACGGTTGAGAGCCGCCGTCCGGATCCGGACGGCGGCTCTCGGCGTTCCCGGCCGCAACGGGCGGGCCGGGCCGGGGCTTTCGGGGAGCCGGTGCCGGCGGACACGGGAGTGGCCGGGAACGGCACGCCCTCACCGACGTGTCGTTCCCGGCCACCGGGTGAGGCCGGAGCTGCAGCCTGCGCCACTCATTTCGTCCGTCCACGACTTGATGAGGGTTGCTCCGGCCGGCGAAGACCCCTACCCCATTGGGGGTCAGCGCCCGATCAGATCGGCGACCGCTTTGGTCTGGGCCGCCAGTTGGTCCCACGCCCCGAACAGGGCCATCAGCAGGATCGCGCAGGGCAGGGCGATGGCGAGGGCCACCATCGGGTGCCTGGTCTCCGCCGGGTGCGGGGCCAGGGGCCGGCGGCGAAGGGCTCTGGTGAGCGGTGCCATGTCTGCTGTGCTCCTGCCGGGCTGCGGTACTGCGGTCGGGTCGGGGACGGGTGGTGCGCGCTTGGCAGCGAGGACGGTCATTCTCGGGGGACGAGCGGGGCCGTCCTCGCTGTGAACAACGGTAGGCGGCGCGGCAGTCGGGGTCGTCATGCCGGCGTACCGTTCCGATCGCCTCCGCTGGTAGGAGGTGGCGGCGGGCGCGTACGCCTGAGGTCGGACACGGGAGTGCGCCGACCCCTTAGGCGACCCTGACGGCGCCCCCTGGGGGACCGCCGGAATCGCCGGTGGGGCACGGGGTCTGACGGCGCGCCACGGCTGCCGATCCGACAATCCGACCGGCGGTTCGTGTGTTGCGTGTCAGCACGGGGCCGCTACCTGTCCGTAAGCTGTGCCGAGACAGTTGTCTGACGGTGCCCCGGACCGACGGGGCCTCACCCCACAGGCTGACGGAACGGGAACGGGTACGGGCAAATGGCAATGATGCGGCTGCGGCGTGAGGACCCCCGCATCGTCGGCCCGTACCGGCTGCACCGGCGGCTGGGCGCGGGCGGGATGGGCGTGGTCTTCCTCGGCTCGGACCGGAAGGGGCAGCGGGTCGCGCTGAAGCTGATCCGCGCCGAACTCGCCGAGGACGCCGAGTTCCGCACCCGGTTCGCCCGGGAGATCGCGGCGGCGTCGCGGATCCGCGGCGGCTGCACGGCCCGGGTGATGGGCTCCGACATCGAGGCCGACCGCCCCTGGCTGGCCACCGCGTACGTGCCCGGGCCGTCGCTGTACAAGCAGGTCTCCGAGGAGGGGGTGCTGGCCTGGCCGGACGCGGCGCGGATCGGCGCGGCGCTGGCCGACGGCCTGGTGAAGGTGCACGAGGCGGGCGTGGTGCACCGCGACCTCAAGCCGTCGAACATCCTGCTCTCCCCCAAGGGCCCGCGGATCATCGACTTCGGCATCGCCTGGTCACGCGGCGCGTCCACCCTCACCCATGTCGGCACGGCAGTCGGCTCGCCCGGCTTCCTGGCGCCTGAGCAGGTGCGCGGCGCGGCCGTGACGCCCGCCACCGACGTGTTCGCGTTCGGCGCGACGCTCGCGTTCGCGCTGACCGGGGAGTCGCCGTTCGGGTCGGGCGCCTCGTCCGAGGTGATGCTGTACCGGGTGGTGCACGAGGAGCCGGACCTGACCGGGATCCCGCCCGTGCTGGCCCCGTTGGTGCGGGCCTGCCTGGCCAAGGAGCCCTCGGAGCGCCCGCCGGCCGCCGCACTGCACGAGCGCCTGAGCGAGCTCGCCGCGCGCGGCGTCGGCGGCCGGGCCGCCCGGGCCGCGGCGCGCGCCGAAGAGC
>NZ_JBHWDS010000076.1:0-32203 GCF_042734615.1 Kitasatospora sp. NPDC059646 | reverse complement strand
GGGAGACAGGGCGTCTCCCCGGCCCGCGGCGGCTGTTCCGCGTCCGGGTTCAGTGCTTCCCGGTGAGCCGGGCGACCCGGTCCGAGACGCCCCAGGCGGTGACCCGCCAGAGCGCCTCCGCCACGATGCTGCGGCTCATCTTCGAGGCGCCGTGCTCGCGCTCCACGAAGGTGATCGGGACTTCGGCGACCTTGAAGCCGGCCTTGACGGCCCGCCAGGCCAGGTCGACCTGGAAGCAGTAGCCCTGCGAGGCGACCTGGTCCATGCCGAGGCCGAGCAGGGTCTCCTTGCGGAACGCCCGGTAGCCGCCGGTGACGTCGCGGATCGGCACGTTCAGCATCAGCCGCGAGTAGGTCGAGCCGCCCTTGGACAGCAGCAGCCGCGACTTCGGCCAGTTCACCACCGCGCCGCCCGGCACCCAGCGGGAGCCCAGCACCAGGTCGGCGCTGTGCAGCGCGGTGAGCAGCCGGGGCAGTTCCTCCGGCTGGTGCGAGCCGTCCGCGTCCATCTCGACCAGGACGTCGTAGCCGTTCTCCAGGCCCCAGCGGAACCCGGCCAGGTAGGCCGCGCCGAGCCCCTCCTTGCCCTTGCGGTGCAGCACCCGCACCTGCTCGTCGGCCTCGGCGAGGCCGTCGGCCAGCTTGCCGGTGCCGTCGGGGCTGTTGTCGTCGGCGACCAGCACGTGGGCCTCGGGGACGGCGGCGCGGACCCGGCCGACGATCCGTTCGACGTTCTCGGCCTCGTTGTAGGTCGGGATGATCACCAGGATCGTGCCGAGACCGGCGAACGGGGTCTCAGGGAGGGAGGTCACTGCTCGGTGCCTTTCGCTTCGGCGGTGCCGAGCGGCCGGCGCCGTCGGCCGTGCGCCGACGTGCGGGGCGGCGGCGTGCAGGACGGCGACGCGTTCCCGCTCGGATCCTTGGCGTCAGAATAGGCGATCCCCGACCTGCCGACGGGCTGTCCCACCTGGGCCGTTCCTGCCCGAACGAGCCGGTCGCGGCGCGCCCCGGCGCGCCGCGCGGGTAGGTGGCGGAGGGTCAGGCGACCCGGGCCGGGGCGAGCGGCCCGGGCGTGTCGAAGGCGGAGCAACTCTCCGCCGCGGGGCCGTCCTTGTGGATCGGGTCGGCGGTCTCGGAGAGCGGGCGGCCGGTGCCGCCGTGCCGGGCGGCGACGATCTCCGCGCCGATCGACAGTGCCGTCTCCTCGGGGGTGCGGGCGCCCAGGTCGAGCCCGATCGGGCTGCGCAGCCGGGCGAGCAGCCGCTCGTCGACGCCGGCGGCCAGCAGCCGCTGCCGGCGCTCGGCGTGGGTGCGGCGGCTGCCCATCGCGCCGACGTACGCGACCGGCAGGGTCAGCGCGTGTTCGAGCAGCGGCAGGTCGAACTTCGGGTCGTGGGTGAGCACGCAGATCGCGGTGCGTTCGTCGACCTCGGTGGAGCGCAGGTAGCGGTGCGGCCAGTCGACCACGACCTCGTCGGCGTCGGGGAAGCGGGCGGCGGTGGCGAACACCGCGCGGGCGTCGCAGACCGTGACGCGGTAGCCGAGGAACGCGCCGACCCGGGTCAGCGCCGCCGCGAAGTCGATCGCCCCGAACACCAGCAGGCGCGGCGCCGGCACACTGCATTCGACGAACAGCGTGACCGGTCGCGGGCAGCCGGACTCGCGCGGGCCGACGACGATCCGGGCCGTGCGGCGCCCGGCGCCGGGCAGGGTGCGGGCCCGGCCGGCCGCCGCCCGGTCCAGGGCTTCGCCGCCGCCCAGGGTGCCGAGGCGGCTGCCGTCCGGGCGGACCAGCAGCGGCCGGCCGAGCACCCCGGGCGGGCCGTCGACGGCGTACGCGAGGGCGACGGGGCGGCCGGCGGCGGCCTCGGCGAGGGCGGCGGCGACCGGCGGGCGGGCCGCGGCGGTCACCGGGGTGACCAGCAGGTCGACGGTGCCGCCGCAGGTGAGCTGCGCGGCGAACGGGTCGTCGGTGCCCGGGCCGAACCGGGCGAGGGCGGGTTCGCCGCTCGCCAGGGCCTCCCGGCAGAGCTCGTAGACCGCGCCCTCGACGCAGCCGCCGGAGACGCTGCCGACCGCGGTTCCGGCGCGGTCGACGGCGAGGGCGGCCCCGGGCTGCCGGGGGGCGCTGCCGTCGACGGTGACGAGGGTGGCGACGGCGAACTCGCGGTCCTGCCTGCACCATTCGCCGAGTTCTGCGGCGATGTCCAGCATTGCCGTCCCCTTTTTTAATGCGTCGTCGGGGTCTGGGGATGCGAATTGGGGTGGTGCGGCGATCGCCGGAAGGGGACGCCGATGCGTCTCCCGGAATAGGCCGGTGCAATGCGGTGCCCCGGCAATTCCGACACCGCTCCCACCCTTCGCGGCCTTGCCAAGAATAGCCGATGAGGTGTGCCGGTCAACCGTGCTCATCGCCGGTTCTCGATGGTGTGCTGACTTAAGACCGGCAGCCGCGCCGAGGCCGCCGGGCGGGTCGTCCGTCATGTGGGACGGTCGGCCGCGGCGCTGCTCGGAGGGCCGTACGAGGCCGCTCCTCGCTGGGGGAACGCCGAGTCGGGGCCGTCGGCGGACGGCCGGCCGGAAGGCCCGCGGGGGAGGCCGGCACCGGGCCGGACCGCTTAAGTCACCGGGCGGTGAAGCGGAATACCCGGTTCAGAATTTTGTCCTTGCCAGGTCATGCGAACTGGTGTGTGCTTGATTCAATGCCCCCGGCGAAGACCGCACTATTCATCGGAAGGAGCGTCGTGTGGCCACGGTGAAACGGGGAGGCGCACTCCATCTCGACCCGGACGGCGGAATTCATCGGATCTCCGGAACGCACCGGGCGATTGTCATCGGATCAGGATTCGGCGGGGCGGTCGCCGCGCTGCGGCTCGGCGAGGCCGGCGTGTCGACGCTGGTCCTGGAACGCGGCCGGCACTGGGAGTACAGCGGCACCGAGCAGGTCTTCGGCAACGAGCTCACACCCGTCAGCGAGATGTTCTGGCAGCACGACTTCGCCGTCTGGCTCACCATGCAGCCCACCCTGATCGACCGGATGCCCGGCCTGATGGAGGTGGTGCTCGCCGGCGGGATCCAGATCGGCGCGGCGGCCTGCGTGGGCGGCGGCTCCGTGGTCTACGCCGGCGTGACGGTGCAGCCGCGCCGCCGCTACTTCGAGGCGCTCTTCCCGGCCGGCGTCCGGTACGACGAACTGGACCGGGTGCACTTCCCGCGGGTCCGGGAGATGCTCTCCGCCTCGTACATGCCGGACGACATCTACGCGGCCGACCCGTTCACCCACTCCCGGGCGTTCGACGCGCAGCTCAAGCGCGCCGGGTTCCCGACCACGCCGATCCGCACCACGTTCAACTGGAGCCGGGTGCGCGGCGAGCTGGCCGGGCGGCTGCGGCCGTCCTCGGTGATCGGCGAGTCCTCGTTCGGCAACAGCAACGGCGCGAAGAACGACCTGACGCAGAACTACCTGCCGGCCGCGCTGGCCACCGGGAACGTCCGGATCAGCCAGCTGACCGAGGTCACCTCCGTCACCACCGGACCCGGCGGGCGCGGCTACACGGTCCGCGTCCAGCAGCACGCGCCGGGCGGCGGCATCGTCGCCAGTCGCGAACTCCACTGCGAGATGCTGTTCCTGGCGGCGGGTTCGGTGAACACCACCCGCCTGCTGGTCCGGGCCCGGGACACCGGCGAGCTCCCCGAGCTCAACGAGCACGTCGGCACCAACTGGGGCGGCAACGGCGACGCCTTCGTCTACCGCGGCTTCGACGGCGCGACCGGCGCCAGCCAGGGCGCGCCCTGCGCCTCGGCGGTCTTCGTCGACGACGGGTTCGGGATGCCGATGCGGGTCGAGAACTGGTACGCGCTGGCGTTCGGCGGCGAGCCCTACCTGTCGCAGTTCAGCGTCGCGGTGGACATGGACAACCGCGGCACCTGGACGTACGACCGGGCCAGCGACCAGGTCAAGATGCTCGACTGGGGGCCGGAGAAGAACGCCGCCCCGGAGGCGGCGGCCGCCGCGTTCAGCCAGATGGTCATCGGCCGGGGGATGGCGGCGCCGTCCCCGGTGCTGCCGCCGACCGGCGGCACCGCGCACCCGCTCGGCGGCTGTCCGATCGGCGCCGCGACCGACCTCTACGGCCGGGTGGCCGGCTACCGGGGCCTGTACGCGGTCGACGGCTCGCTGGTCCCCGGGAACGCCGGCGGGGCCAACCCCTCGCTGCTGATCGCCGGCCTCGCCGAGCGCGCGATGGACGACATCCTCGCGAACGGCGGCTGAACTGCCGTACGCCCGGCGGATTCCTGCCGGGCGTACGGCGTTCTCGCACGTCCGCGTGCGGTCAGAGCAGCTTGTCGACGGTGATGGGCAGGTCGCGCACCCGCCGGCCGGTGGCGTCGTGCACCGCGTTGGCGATGGCCGCGGCCGCGCCGACCACGCCCAGCTCGCCGATGCCGCGGGCGCCGAGCGGGGTGAAGTCGGTGTCCGGGTGGTCGAGGAAGTGGATGTCGAAGTCCGGCATGTCGGCGTGCACCGGCACCAGGTAGTCGGCGAGGTTGCCGTTGGCGAACCGGCCGGTGTCCGGCTCCACCCGGATCCCCTCCAGCAGGGCCTGGCCGATGCCGAACAGGATGCCGCCGACGATCTGGGCGCGCGCCGTCCGCGGGTTGATGATGGTGCCGCCGTCGATGACGCTGGTCCACCGGTCCAGCCGGACCTCGCCGGTCCACCGGTTGACCCGCACCTCGCAGAAGTGCGCGCCGAAGGAGTGCACCGCGAACCGCAGGCGCTCGGCGCCCGGGGCCGAGGCGCCGGGGGAGTCGAGCTCGGAGCGGCCGGTGGCGGCGAGCAGTTCGGCGAAGGTGAGGCTGTGCCCGCCGCCGACCACCCGGCCGTCGCGGTACGCCAGCGCGTCGGCGGCCAGCCCGTGGAAGGGCGAACGGGCGTCGGTGGCCGCCAGGTCGAGCAGGCTCCGCTTGAGGGCGGTGGTCGCCGAGCGCACCGCGCCGGCCGAGCTGGACGTCCCCATCGAGGCGAACGCGCCGTAGTTCAGGGGCAGTGCGGAGTCGCCGAGCAGGGCCTCGACCCGTTCGACCGGGATGCCGAGGTCGTCGGCGCAGACCATGGCGAGCACGGTCCGCATCCCGGTGCCCGGGTCGGAGGTGGCGGTGGCGACGGTCGCCGTGCCGTCGGCCCGCAGCCGGACGTTCGCCAGCGTGGTCGGCAGCAGGTTGCCCGGGTAGGTGGCGCCGGCCATGCCGGTGCCGGTCAGCCACACCTCGTCGGAGTCCTCGGCGGGCCGCGGCCGGGGGGCGGTGCGCGGCTGCCAGCCGAAGCGCTCCGCGCCGACCCGGTAGCACTCGTCGAGGTGCTTGCCGGACCACCGGACGCCGCGGCCGGGGAAGACGGTGGCGTAGTTGCGCATCCGCAGCTCGACCGGGTCGAGCGCCAGCTCCGTCGCCAGCTCGTCCATCGCGCTCTCCAGCGCGAACGCCCCGGGGGCCTCGCCGGGCGCCCGGACCCAGGTGGTGGGCGGGCTGTCCAGCGGGACGATGCGCTGTCCGACGTGCAGGCTGGGCGACTTGTAGGTGTAGCGCGAGGTGGTGTGCGCGGCCGTCTCGTAGATCACCCCGGACAGCGAGAGGCTCGACACCGCGTCGTGCTTGACGGCCACCAGCGTGCCGTCCCGCTCCGCCGCGAGGGCGAGGGTCTGCGAGACGGCGGAGCGGTGCCCGACGGTGGTGAAGACCTGCTCCTGGGTCAGCACGGTGCGCACCGGGCGGCCCAGCTCCCGGGCGGCGGCGGCGGTCAGCAGCGGGTGCGGCCAGATGTACAGCTTCCCGCCGAACGCGCCGCCGACGTACGGGCTGAGCACCCGGACCTGGTCCAGGCCGAGGCCGAGGGTCTCGGCGGCGGCGAGCGCCCCGCCCACCGGACTCTGCGAGCCGACCCGGAGCGTCAGCACGCCGTCCGACCAGGAGGCCAGGGCGGCGTGCGGCTCCAGCGCGAGCGGGGCCTCCGGCGGCTGCGTGTAGGTGGCGCGCACCTGCACCGGGCCGGCGGCCAGCGCCTCGTCGACGGTGCCGAACTCCTCGGCCAGCAGGTCGACCTGGGGGTCCTCGTGGTTGATGGCGATCGGCGGCGGCACCGCGTCGCCGGTCCGGGCGGCGAAGTCCGCGCGCACCGGCCGGAGGTCGTACTCGGTGCGGATCAGCGAGGCCGCGTGCCGGGCCTGCTCGAAGGTCTCCGCGACCACCAGGCCGATGATCTGGCCGTAGTGGCGGATCTCCTGGTCCTGCAGCGGCAGCCAGAACTGGCCGACGAAGCAGACGTCGGGGGTGGTCTTGATCCGGTGCAGCTTGAGCGGGTTGAACGGCGAGTAGACCGCGAGGACGCCGTCGGCGGCCTCCGCGGCGGCGACGTCCATCGACCGCAGGGTGCCGCGCCCGGCGGTGCTCAGCACCAGGTAGCCGTGGGCGAGGCCGGGCTCGGTGCGGTCGGCGGCGTAGTCGGCCCGGCCGGTGACCTTGGCCGTGCCGTCGACCCGGGCGGTGGCGGTGCCGATCAGGGGCTCGGCCATGTCATCGGCCTCCCAGCCGGGTGAGTGCGTAGCCGACGGTCCGTCGGACCAGCTCGATCTTGAAGGCGTTGCCGCTCAGCGGCTCGGCCCCGTCGGCCGCCGCGGCGGCCGCCTCCAGGGCGTTGGCCCGGGTGAACTCCCGCCCGCGAAGGGCCTGTTCGGCCGCGTGGGCGCGCCAGGGCCGGGGCGCGACTCCGCCCAGCGCGATCCGCACGCCGCGGACCTCGCCGTCGTGCAGGTCGACCGCGACGGCGGCGGACACCAGCGCGAACTCGTAGGAGCGCCGGTCGCGCACCTTGACGTACACCGACCGGTCCGCGCCCGGCAGCGGCGGCACGGTGACCCGGGTGATCAGTTCGCCGGGGCGCAGCACCGTCTCGGTCTGCGGGGTCTCGCCGGGCAGCCGGTAGAAGGCGTTCAGCGGGACCTCGCGCACCCCGTCGGCGCCGTGCAGTTCGAGCACCGCGTCGAGCGCGGACAGCGCCACGGCCGGGTCGCTGGGGTGGGTGGCGACGCAGGACGGGCTGGTGCCGAGCACCGCGTGGCCGCGGTTGTCGCCGGTGCGGGCGGCGCAGCCGCTGCCGGGTTCGCGCTTGTTGCAGGCGGCGGCGGTGTCCCGGAAGTAGCCGCAGCGGGTGCGCTGGAGCAGGTTGCCGCCGATGGTGGCCATGTTGCGCAGCTGCGGGGAGGCGCTGGCCAGCAGCGCCTGGCGCAGGACGGGGTGGCCGACGGCCACCGCGGGGTGCCGGGCGAGGTCGCCGAGGCGTTCCAGGGCGCTCAGGTGCAGGCCCCGGTCGTCGGTGGTGATGCCGTGCAGGGGAAGGGAGTTGACGTCCACCACCCGGTGCGGGCGGGCCACGTCGAGCTTCATCAGGTCCACCAGGGACGTCCCGCCGGCCAGGTAGGCCGCGCCGTCGGCGTGCTGGGCGAGGGCCTCCTCGACGGTGCGGGGCGCGGCGTAGTCGAAGGGGCGCATCAGCCGGTCCCCTCCTGCCGGGCGGTCTGCTCGGCGGCGCTGCGCACCGCCCGCAGGATGCCCTCGTACGCGCCGCAGCGGCAGATGTTTCCGGACATGGCCTCGCGGACGGCGGCGTCGGAGCCGGTGTCGCCGTCCCGGATCGCGCAGATCGCCGACATGATCTGGCCGGGTGTGCAGAAGCCGCACTGGAAGCCGTCGTGGTCGACGAAGGCCTGCTGGACGGGGCTGAGCCGGTCGTCCTCGGCGACGCCCTCGATGGTGGTGACCTGCTTGCCCTGCGCGCCGACGGCGAGGGTGAGGCAGGACAGCACCCGGCGGCCGTCGACGTGCACGGTGCAGGCGCCGCACTGCCCGCGGTCGCACCCCTTCTTGCTGCCGGTCAGGCCGAGGCCGTCGCGCAGCGCGTCGAGCAGGGTGGTGCGAATGTCGGCGCGCAGGCGGGCGGCGCGGCCGTTGACCTGCAGTTCGAGCGGCACGTGGTGGTCGCCGCTCGGCGGGAGTGGTGCGGTGGAATCCGTCATGGATCCTCCCCCGGGATCGTTGAAGTGCGCGGGGCACTGCGGGCGGGACGGGCAGGGTGGATCGGCTGGAACCGGTGGGCCGGTGACAGAAGGGAGTGCGCGGAGGATGGAAATCGCCTCGGACGCGCGCCATGGTTCTGCCAGGGGGACGGCGGCTGCCACGGGGCGGCGGCGGTCCCGCCGCACCCAGCTTCCTCAAGTGCATGACGTACGTCAAGTGCTTTACACGTGCTCGGTGGGCTACCTTAGGGGCCATGACCAACGAGGGGTTCAACCGCGTGATCTGGGCGGAACGGCGCTGCGACCGTGCACTGAGCGCCGCCAAGGAGCAGCGCCTGCGACCTCTCGAACTGCCATCCGCGCACTACTCCCTGCTGGCCGCGGTCTCCGCCAACCCGGGTGCGACCGGGGCGGAGCTGGCCCGCGAACTGGGGGTCACCCCGCAGAACATCGCCGGGCTGACGGTGCGGCTGGAGCAGCGCGGCCTGATCGAGCGCCAGCCCAACACCCGGCACCGCAACGTGGTCGAGCTGTGGATCACCCCCACCGGGGACGACCTGCTGGCCAAGGCCGACGCCGCGATGATCGAGCTGGAGCGGGAGATCGCCCGGATCGTCGGCGTCGACGAGGCGGAGCGGCTGCGCCGGCTGCTGGAGGAGCTGGCGGTCGGCCTGGAGGGCCGCAGCCGGGTCCGCCCGGTGCGGTGACAGCGCGTCAATTCGCTTGCTGACAGGCACCATTCGCGGTTTTGCCGGTTCTTGACCCGTCGGGGGTCCGAGTGTCGCCCCGGCGGGTCTTCGCATGTCCGGATCCCGGCGTCGGGGGCCGGTTGCGCCCGGGGGCCGGTGGGGTTCCGGGGGCGGAGAGTGTGAGCTGCTTGGCGATAATCAAGCGCTTGACAGTCATCGTCCGGTAGGCGAGTGTCTATGGAGTTGACGCACCGCCAGACCGTGCACCTCCCCATCCGGTGACGACAGTCGAGGGACACCCGCGCAGGCCCCGCCCGCCCCGTGAGCCCACCGGTCACCGCCGAACCCGAGCCCGTGAGCCGGTCGAACCGACCCGCGCACCTCGCGGCGCAGGAACCGCAGAACGACGGAACTTCGCCCTGGAGGCCCTCTATGCCGCTGCCCAGCCCCGGCGCCCCGCTCTTCGGCGCCACCCACGACATCCCGCGGAACTGGGGCGTCGACCGGATCCCCGACCTGACCGGGAAACTGGCCGTGGTCACCGGCGCGAACAGCGGCATCGGCCTGGTCACCGCCCGCGAACTCGCCCGGGCCGGCGCGGAGGTGGTGCTCGCCGTCCGGGACACCGCCCGCGGCGCCGCCGCGGCGGCCGAGATCGGCGCCGCCGCCCCCGGCGCCCGGCTCCGGGTCCGTCGCCTGGACCTCGCCGACCTGGCCTCCGTCCGCGCCTTCGCGGACCGGTTCGCCGACGAGGCCGGCGCGCTCGACCTGCTGATCAACAACGCCGGCGTGATGGCCCCGCCCCGCCGCACCACCGCCGACGGATTCGAACTCCAGCTGGGAACCAATCATTTCGGCCACTTCGCACTGACCGGACTGCTGCTGCCCGCCCTGCTCGCCGCCCCCGCGGCCCGGGTGGTGACAGTCAGCAGCACCTTTCACGCGTTCGGCACGATCGACTTCGACGACCTGCACAGCGAACGCCGCTACTCCCGTTACGGTGCGTACGGCCGCTCCAAGCTCGCCAACCTGCTCTACACCGCCGAACTCGACCGGCGGGCCGTCGCGGCCGGCAGCCGCCTGCGGGCCTACGCCGCGCACCCCGGCTACGCCGCCACCAACCTCCAACTCGCCGGCCAGGGGCCGCTGATGCGCGCCGTCATGGGCGTCAGCAACGCGCTGTTCGCGACCGCCGCGCTGCCCGGCGCGCTCCCCACGCTGTGCGCCGCCACCCTGCCCGGCCTGCCCGGCGGCGTCCTCGTCGGCCCGCGCAGCCTGGGCGGCTACCGCGGCACCCCCGGCGTCGCCGTGCCGCACAGGCGGGCCCGGGACGGCGCCACCGCCGCCCGCCTCTGGGAGGTCACCGCCGAGGCCGTCAAGGTCGACCACGACTTCACCGCCGGCCGCCCGGCGGCCGGCTCCACCACCGACGAGCAGGAGGGCTGACGCCATGGCAGCGGAGCGGAAACGCAGGACGGCGGCCCCCCGCGAGGCCGACGTGGTCGTGGTGGGCGCCGGGCTGGCCGGCCTGACCGCCGCGCGCGAACTGCTGCGCGCGGGCCTGGAACCGCTGGTCCTGGAGGCCCGCGACCGGGTCGGCGGCCGCACCCTCGGCCGCACCGCCGACGACGGCACCGTGCTGGAACTCGGCGGCCAGTGGCTGGCCGACGGCAACGAGCGGATGGGCCGGCTCGCCCACGAGGCCGGCGCGACGCTCTACCGCAACCACGACCGGGGCGCCGACCTGCTGGAGATCTCCGGCGAACTGCGCCACCAGCGCGGCGCCGTCCCGCCGTTGAAGCCGCTGGCGCTGCTCGACGTCGCCCTCGCCCGGTTCCGGCTGGACCGCCTGGTCGCCGCCGTGCCGGTGCGCACCCCCTGGCACGCGCCCGGCGCCGACCGGCTGGACGACACCAGCGTCGGCGACTGGCTGGACCGCCACACCCGCAGCCGGGAGGGCCGCGCCCTGCTCGACCTGGCCTTCACCACCATGTGGGGCGCGGCGCCGCACGAACTCAACCTGCTCCAGGCGCTGGCGTACATCGGCAGCACCGGCAAGTTCGACAACCTCACCACCACCAAGATCCAGGACCGGATCACCGGCGGCGCCGCCCGGGTCGCCCGGTTCCTCGCCGACGGCCTCGGCGAACGCGTCCTGCTGGAGGCCCCGGTCACGGAGATCCGCCTCACCGCCGGCGGCGTCGAGGCGGAGTCCGCCCGGGGCGCCGTCCGGGCCCGCCGGGCGGTGGTCGCCGTGCCGCCGCAACTCGCCGCCGGCATCCGGTTCGAGCCCGGCCTGCCGCACGGCCGCGCCACCGCGCTGCGCAGCGTCCCGATGGGCGCCGTCACCAAGGTGTCCGCGCTGTACGACCGGCCGTTCTGGCGCGAGCGCGGACTCAGCGGCAAGGCGCTCACCGAACGCGGACCGCTGACCGCCGTGTTCGACAACTCCGGTCCGGACGAAGGCAGTTCGGGCGTACTGGTGGGCTTCGTGCCCGGCGCCCGGGCCGGCGAACTGGCCGCCAGGCCCGAGGACGAACGCCGCCGGGCGGTGCTCGACAGCCTGGTCCGGCTGTTCGGCCCGCAGGCCGGCACGCCCGAGCTGTACGTCGAGAAGGACTGGGCGGCCGACCCGTGGTCCCGCGGCGGCTACTTCGGCCTGCCCGCGCTCGGCGCCATGACCGGCGCGGTGCGCACCCTCGCCGAACCCCACGGGCCGGTGCACTGGGCCGGCTCGGAGACCGTCCTCAAGGACTACGGAGGCATGGAAGGCGCCGTGACCTCCGGCGAACGCGCCGCGGCCGAGGTGCTCGCCGCGATCGACCGGGCGGCCGTCCGACCCGCCTGACGACCCGTCGGCGGAGTCCGCGGACCCCGACCCGGTCCCGACCCCAGGAGACTGCGATGACCAGCTTGGAGACGGAACGGCACGGTGCGGTACTGACCGTGCGCCTGCGCAACGAACCCTTCAACTTCCTGACCGGCGCACTGCTGGCCGACCTCGCCGACACGCTCGCCAGGGCCGAGCGGGACCCGACCGTCCGGGCCGTGGTGCTCGCCAGCGCCGTGCCCGGCGTCTTCCTCGGCCACTACGACATCGAGGAACTGCTGGCCGGCGCCGAGGCCGGCGGCATGGAGATCTCCTCCCGGCTCGCCCCCGCCCCGCTGCGCCTGGTCGCCGCGCTCGGCAAGGTCCCCGGGATGCGCGGCCTGCTGGACCGCACCCCGGTGGCCGGCATGCAGGCCCTGCTGGCCTTCCACGACGTGGTCCGGCGCATCCGCAACAGCGACATGGTCCACGTCGCGGCGATCGACGGCCTCGCCCTGGGCGGCGGCTTCGAACTCGCCCTCGCCTGCGACGTGCGGATCATGGGCGACGGCCCCTACCGGGTCGGCCTGATGGAGATCGCCTTCGGCCTGCTGCCCGGCGGCGGCGGCAGCCAGCTGCTCGCCGAGACCCTCGGCGCCGGCCGCGCCGTCGAACAGCTCCTGGAAGGACGGCTGTTCGGCCCCGCCGCCGCCCTGGAGGCCGGCATCGTGCACCGGGTGGTCGACCACGACGAGGTGCGCGCCGAGGCCGCGGAGACCGCCGCCCGGCTCGCCCGGCGCGCCCCCGGCTCCGTACGGTCCGTCAAGCAGGCCGTGCACTACGCCGGTTCGGGCCGCTTCGGCCGCGGCTTCGCCGTCGAGCGGGCCCGCTTCCTGGCCCTGGCCAGCCGGCCGAGCACCCACGCGGCGCTGCGCCGCTACCTGGAGGACGTCCGGGCCCACCGGCGCGTGCACGGCGGCGACCCCGCGGCGTTCGCGGGCGACTTCCTGCCCGCCTGGCAGGCCGGTGCCGCGGCGGCCGAGCTGCCCTGACCGGGCCGCCGCCGTCCAGGCTTCTGCAAAAAGATCTGATAGCTCGTCATGGCCCCGCTTAACGTAGGGAGAGTGTGCACCATGCTGGGAAAGCTGGTCGGAAACGGAACGCGAGTCGCGGTCGTCGGCAGCGGCATCTCGGGCCTGTCCGCGGCGCTGCGCCTGGAACGGGCCGGGTTCGAGGTCGACCTCATCGAACGCGAGGACAGGCTCGGAGGCCGGTTCGGCGTCGGCAACCTGGGGGACCGCCCGGTGATGATGGGCGGCAAGAACATCGGCCGGCGCTACCACGCGTTCCGCGCCTGGCTCGACTCCATCGGCCACTACCAGTGGGAGTCGTTCGGCATCAACACCTCCTTCATGAAGGAGGACGAGGTGCTGACCCTGGACAGCACCCGCCGCGGCCGCTCACTGGCCAACATCCGCCGGATGAGCTCGCCGCGCGACCTCGCCCGGCTCGCGGCCATGGCCGCCCGGATCCGCCTCGACGAGTCGAACAAGTTCCTCGGCTCGGCGTACTTCACCGAACTGTCCCGCCGCCACGACCACCAGCCGCTCAGCGCCCACTTCGGCGAGGCCACCGCCAACGTGCTGCTGCGGCCGATGACCGTCCGGATGAACGGCGCCGAACCCGACGAGGTCTACCTCGGCACCTTCGGCACCAACCTGGCGCTGATGCTCGACCACTACGACCAGCTGGTGCACAGCATCCAGCCCGCCCTGGAGGCGTTCTCCCGGCGCGTGACGGTCCGTCTGAACACCACCGTGGAGAGCCTGGTGGTCCACGACGGCCGGGTCACCGGCGTGCGGCTGTCCGAACAGGGCGGCCCCGTCGAGGAGATCGACTACGCCGGCGTGATCGTCGCCGTCCCCGCCTACGCCGCCGCCGACATCGTCCGCGACGAACTGCCCGGCCTCGCCAAGCGGCTCTCCGAGGTCCGCTACAACCCGTCCAGCGTCATGCTCGTCGAGTACGACCGGCCGGTGTTCAGCGCCGAGGTCCGGGCGCTCGCCATCCACGACGGCGGGCCCTGCAGCAACGCCGGCTCGTACGGCATGAACGACCGGCACATCGTGCGCTACACGTTCAGCGGCGCCGGCGCCAAGAACGCCGAACTGTCCCCCGAACAGCTGGACACCTGGGTCGGCCAGGCCGAGCAGCGGCTCACCCGCTACCTGGGCGTCAGCCGGGCCAAGCCGGTCCGCTCGGTCGGCAAGATCTGGCCCGCCGCGTACAGCGCCTACCTGCCGTACCACGGCGACTTCCTGAACGAGGTGCGCCGGTCCGTGCAGAGCCTGCCCGGCCTGGAGCTCTCCGGCGACTACCTGTGGGGCGTCTCCATCGAGGCCTGCACCCGGGCCGGCAACGCCGCCGGCGACCGCCTGATCGACCACCTCGCCCTCGCCCCGGCGGTGGCACGGTGACCGGCCTGCCGTTCGGCCGCTCGCGCCGCCGCGACGGCTGGGCCGTGGTCACCGGCGCGTCCTCCGGCATCGGCGAGGCGCTCGCCCACCAGCTCGCCGGCCGCGGCCACCGCCTGCAACTCGTCGCCCGCCGCAAGGACCGCCTGGAACGCCTCGCCCAGGAACTGCGCGAACGCCACCGGGTCGCCGTCGAGGTCCGCGAGTGCGACCTCGCCGACCGGGCCGAGCGCGCCGCCCTGTGCGAACACCTCGCCGGCCTGGAGATCGCCATCCTGGCCAACAACGCCGGCTTCACCACCTGCGGGCCGCTGGCCGGCGGCGACGCCCGGCGCGAGGCCCAGGAGGTCGAGGTCAACGCCGTCGCGGTGCACGAACTCACCCTCGCCGTGCTGCCCGGCATGCTGGCCCGGCGCAGCGGCCGGATCCTGTTCACCGGCTCCACCGCCGGCATGCAGCCGGTGCCGACCGCCGCCACCTACGCCGCGACCAAGGCCTTCGTGAACACCTTCGCCGAATCGCTGCACGGCGAACTGCGCGGCACCGGCGTCAGCTGCACCCTGCTCGCACCCGGCCCGGTGCGCAGCGAGTTCATGGCCGTCGGCGGCGCCCAGGAACTGGAAGAGCGCCGCTGGTTCGCCTGGCAGACGCCCGAGACGGTCGCCAAGGCCGGGCTGCGGGCGGCCCGCTGGGGCCGGCGGGTGTCGGTGCCCGGTCCGATGGCCAAACTGCAGGGCCTGGCCGGCCGGCACGTGCCGCACGGCCTGACCTTCCTGCTGCTGCGCACCGTCGTGCTGCCCAGGATGCGCACCCCGAAGTCCCACGGCGGTACGCCGTGACCGTCGGCGGAGCGGGGGGCCGCCCCGACTGACACCACCGACCGCGGGACACCGGTCCGCCCCACCGGACCGGAGTCCCGTCCCGTCGCGGCCCGACCCGTCGACCGCCGCGACCGCCCGGAGAGAACGCGCCGGAGAATGAACGGGAGAATCATTTTCCGGCGGGCCCGCCGGGCAGTGGGGCGTGCGGCGCAGGAACATCGCGGGGAATCCGCGGGCGGAATCGACGACGATCGCCCCGGGATTCCCGTTCGAAACACTGGGGGGATTTCGATGAAGTCAACCGCCGAGGAGAGGCTCTCCGACCGGCTCGCCATTGGCATTCTCATCTGGGCGTTCCCGCCCGACCGGGTCGACGGGGCCATTCGCGCCAGCGGCCGGGCCGGAATACGGACCCGGCTCTTACCGCCGCTGATCACCGTCTACTACGTGCTGGCGATGTGCCTGTTCCCGTACAAGCCGTACGAGGAACTGGCCCGGCTGCTCTCCGAGGGCCTCGCCCTGTCCGACCCCACCGGCGTGCTCAGCCTGAGCTGCGTGCCCTCCACCGCCGCCATCTCCCGGGCCCGGATGCGCCTGGGCATCCAGCCGCTCAGGGAGCTGTTCGCGCAGACCGCCGTCCGCCCGCCCGCCGAGGGCGCCCCCCGGTTCCGCCGGGCGCGCCTGTGGACGCTGACCGGCGGCACCGTCAACGTCCCCGACCACGCGGCGCAGGGCGGCGCACCGGGCACCCCCCGGATGCGGATCGCCGTGGTCGCCGAACACGGCAGCGGCATGCTGATCGGGGCCCAGGTGGAGCCGGTGACCGGCGACCCCGCGAAGTCCGCCGACGAGCTGTTCCGGCTGCTCGGGCCCGGCGACCTGCTGGTCGCCCACGCCGAGTTCGCCGTCCCCGAACTGGCCGGCGCCGCCCTGGCCACCGGGGCCGACCTGCTGTGGAGCGTCCCGCAGTCGACCGGGCTGCCGGTCACCGAGACCCTGGACGACGGCTCCTACCTGTCGGTGCCGCCCAGCTGGCCCGACGACCCGGTCCGCGGCCGCCCGGTGGTGCGGGTGGTGACCGGCGCCAAGTGCGCCGAGCGGCTGGTCACCACCCTGCTCGACCCGGCGCAGGCGTCCCGGGCCGAGCTGCGCGGCGCCTACGAGGCGCGCTGGCGCTTCGAGGAGGCCGCCGAACAGCTCGACGCGTTCCGCCGCACCCCGAAGAAGGCGATGCGCTCGCGCTCGCCGGAAATGATGGAGCAGGAGCTCTGGGGCTACCTGCTGGTCTACTGCGCGATCCGCAATCTGGCGAAGAACCGGAATCTCTGATGCGCTGAAAAACCTTTCGACCGGTCGGCCCCGGCGGGCCGGCTCAATTCCGTCGCCGACATTCCGGAAAGAGTCGGTGGCGGATTTCGGCATGCCGTCCCCAGGGGCGTCCCGGTGATTTAACCGGGGCGCCCGGTAAATCGTTGACCCGCGCCGGATCCGCCCGCTAGCGTGTGCGGAGTATTCGCCCGGCCGTCGGGCGGGGAACTCCGTCGAGCACCGGAAAGCGGTGAACCGGGTTCTCCCGCGCAGCCGACCCGGGCGCCGGCGCCGCCGTGCGGCGGACCGCCCCGACAAACCACCACCCGACGCAGCGCTCGATGCACGCCGCGGGTCGTCGTCGTCACCACAGGGAGCGAGACATTGGGAACTCCAGGGCAGGTTTCGACCATCTCGGCGCTGCTGTCGGAGAACGCGCAGCAGCGCCCGGAGGAGCGGGCCTTCACCATCCTCAACGACGGGCACGACGAGTCCGACGTGATGACCCACGCCTCGCTCGACCTGGAGGCCCGGGCGATCGCCGCACGGCTCCAGCAGTCGGCGCGGCCCGGCGACCGGGCGCTCGTCCTGGCCACCGACAACGCGCACTTCATCCGCGCCTTCATGGCCTGCCAGCACGCCGGCGTGATCGCCGTGCCGATCGCCCCGCCGCTGCCGCTGCGCAACCCGCGCAAGGCCGCGACGATGCGCGCGATCGCCGCGAACTCCGGCGCCCGGATCGTGCTCACCGGCAGCACCACCCAGCTCCGCGAGCCGGTCCGCACCTTCGCCCCCGACCTCGCCGAACTGGAGTGGATCGACGTCGACACGGTGCCGGTGTCGGCCGCCGCCGACTTCCGGGCGCCGCGGATCGACGCCGAGGACATCTCCTTCCTGCAGTACACCTCCGGCTCCACCGCCCTCCCCAAGGGCGTGATGGTCAGTCACCGGGCGCTGCTGTCCAACGAGGAGATGTTCGCCGCGATCATGGGCCTCACCGCCGAGGACGTGATCGTCTCCTGGCTGCCGCTGTTCCACGACATGGGCCTGATCGGCAAGGTGCTGCAGGCCTCCTACCTGCGCACCCACCTGGTGCTGATGCCGCCGGCGGCGTTCGTCCAGCGGCCGGCCCGCTGGCTGCGCGCCATCACCAAGTACCGCGGCACCATGGCCGGCGCGCCCAACTTCGCCTACGACATGTGCGTCAGCCGGATCGCCGAGCAGGACCGCGCCGAGTTCGACCTCTCCAGCTGGAAGGTCGCCTTCAGCGGCGCCGAGCCGATCCGCCCCGCCACCTTCGACGCCTTCGCCAAGGCCTACGCCCCCTACGGCCTCGCCCCCGAGACCATGCAGACCGCGTACGGGCTGGCCGAGGTCACCCTGATCGCCTCCGGCGGGGTGCGCGGCGAGGCCCCGATCACCACCGACGTCGACCACGACGCGCTCCGCAAGGGCCAGGTGGTGCCCGGCGGCGACTACACCATGATCAGCGTCGGCAAGCCCCGGCTGAGCCGCCGGATCGCCATCGTCGACCCGGTCACCAAGCTCGCCCGCGAGCAGGGGACCGTCGGCGAGATCTGGCTGGCCGGCGACGACATCCCGGCCGGCTACTGGGGCAACCCGGAAGCGACCCTGGAGACCTTCCAGGCCCGCATCGCCGACACCGGCGAGGGCCCGTTCCTGCGCACCGGCGACCTCGGCGTGCTGCACCAGGACGAGCTGTACATCACCGGCCGGCTCAAGGACGTCATCATCGTCGGCGGCCAGAACCACTACCCGCAGGACCTGGAGGAGACCGCCGAGTCCGCCCACCCGTGGGTGCGGCCCGGATTCAGCTGCGCCTTCGCGCTGGAACGCGACGGCCGCGAACAGGTCGTCCTGGTCGCCGAGATCCTCCGGCCGCTCGGCAGCCGGCGCACCGGCAGCGACGCCGCCAAGGCACCGCTGCCCACCCTCGCCGAGATCCGCCGGCGGATCCTCGCCGCCGTCTCCGACCAGCACGGCATCCGGCTGGACGACGTGCTGCTGGTGCCGGTCGCCTCCGCGCCCAAGACCTCCAGCGGCAAGATCCAGCGCAGCACCTGCCGCGCCGCGTACGAGGCCGGCGAGCTGAAGTCCGCGCCGGAGCCCGGCGGCCAGGTGCTGGAGGAGATCTCCTGATGACCGATCAGCGCCGGATCGTCCAGTGGCTGGTCGAGTCCCTCGCCGCCCTGCTGGACCTGCCGCCCGAGCAGGTGCCGACCGACGTCCCGTTCACCGCCCTCGGCCTGTCCTCGATCGAGACCGTCGAACTCTCCGAGCGGCTCCAGCGGTGGGCGGGCGTCGAACTCAGCCCCACCGTCGCCTACGACTACCCGGCCGTCGACGACATCGCCGCGCACATCGCCGCGCTCGGCGCCGACCGGCCCGCCGCCTCCGCCGCGGCCGCCCCCGTCGGGACCGCCGGGCCCGTCCCGGTCGCCGTCGTCGGGATCGGCTGCCGGCTGCCCGGCGCGGACGGCCCCGAGGAGTTCTGGCGGCTGCTGACCGGCGGCGTCGACGCCGTCCGCGAAGTCCCCGCCGACCGCTGGGACGCCGAGGCCCTGTACGACCCCGACATCACCGTGCCCGGCCGGATGAACACCAAGTGGGGAGGCTTCCTCGACGGCATCGAGGGCTTCGACGCCGAGTTCCACGGCATCTCCTCCCGCGAGGCCGAGCGGATGGACCCGCAGCAGCGGCTCGCCCTCGACACCGCCTGGGAGGCCCTGGAGGACGCCGGCATCCCCGCCGGCCGGCTGGCCGGCTCCCGCACCGGCGTGTTCATGGGCGTCTCCACCTTCGACCACGGCACCGCGCTGTGGAGCTCCTTCGAAGGCATCCAGCCCTACGACGGCACCGGCGGCGCACTCAGCATCATCGCCAACCGGATCTCCTACGGCCTCAACCTGCAGGGCCCCAGCCTCGTCGTCGACACCGCCTGCTCGTCCTCGCTGGTCGCCGTCCACCTCGCCTGCCAGGCGCTGCGCGCCGGAGAGGCCGACCTCGCGCTGGCCGGCGGCGTCAACGTCATCACCAGCCCGCGGATCGCCCTGAGCTTCAGCCGCAGCGGACTGATGGCCGCCGACGGCCGCTGCAAGCCCTTCGACCACCGCGCCGACGGCTACGTGCGCAGCGAGGGCGCCGGCATCGTCGTCCTCAAGCCGCTGCCCCGGGCGCTGGCCGACGGCGACCGGATCTACGCGGTGATCCGCGGCGGCGCCGTCAACCAGGACGGCCGCACCAACGGCCTCACCGCACCCAACGGGCCCTCCCAGCGGGCCGTCCTCCGGGACGCCTACCGGGCCGCCGCGCTGCCCGTCGCCGACATCGGCTACGTCGAGGCGCACGGCACCGGCACCGCCGTCGGCGACCCGATCGAGGTCGCCGCGCTGGCCGCCGTCCTCGGCGACGGCCGGCCCGCCGGGCGGCCGCTGCGGATCGGCTCGGTCAAGTCCAACGTCGGCCACCTGGAGGCCGCCGCCGGCATCACCGGCCTGATCAAGACCGCGCTGGCCGTCCACCACCGGCAGCTCCCGCCGACCGTCCACTACGAGAAGCCCAACCCGATGCTCGGCCTGGACAGCGTCCCGGTCGCCGTGGTCGCCGACAACGAGCCCTGGCCCGCGCTGGCCGACGGACGGCCCGCCCCCGCCGGCGTGTCCTCCTTCGGCTTCGGCGGCACCAACGCCCACCTGGTGCTCACCGCCGCCCCGCCCGCGCCCGCCGCCGACCCCGACCCCGGGCCGCGGGCCGCCGACGAGGCCGCGCCGCTGCTCGTCCCGGTCTCCGCGCGCTCCGCCGAGGCCCTGCGCCGCCGCGCCGCCGCCTGGTCCGCCGAGGCCCGCGCCCACGCCGACGACCCGCACTGGGCGGCCCGCGCCGCCGCGGCCGCCGCCCTGCGCACCGACCACGGCCCGCACCGCGCCGCCGTGGTGGCCGCCGACGCCGACCGGCTGGCCGACGGCCTGGCCGCCGTCGCCGCCGCCGCCGCGCCCGCCGCGGGCGTCGCCGGGCCGCGCCCGGTGGCCCGCCAGGAGCCCAAGGTGGCGCTGGTCTTCCCCGGCCAGGGCGCGCAGTGGCCCGGCATGGGACGCCGGCTGGCCGCCGCCGTGCCCGCCTTCCGCGACGCCATCCGGGAGGCCGACGCCGCGATCGCCCGCCACCTGGGGCGCTCGCTGTGGAGCGACGCCGATGGCCTGGTCGTCTCCGGCACCGCCGAGGTGCAGCCCGCCCTGTTCGCCACCCAGGTCGCGCTGGCCGCCACCCTCCGCTCCTGGGGGACGGCACCGGCCGGAGTGATCGGCCACAGCATGGGCGAGATCGCCGCCGCCCACGTCGCCGGGGCGCTCTCGCTGGCCGACGCCGCGCAGCTGGTCTGCGAACGCAGCCGGCTGCTCACCGAGATCTCCGGACAGGGCGGCCTCGCCCTGGTCGAGCTCGGCGCGGACGACGCCGCCCGGCTGGTCGCGGGCCGCGAGCACGAACTGTCCGTCGCCGCGCTCAACGGGCCCCGCGCCACCGTGCTGTCCGGCACCGTGCCCGCCCTGGAGGACGTGCTCGCGCAGCTCGCCGGCCGCGGCGTGTTCGCCCGCCGGATCGCCGTCGAGTTCGCCGCCCACAGCCCCCAGGTCGAACCCCTGCAGCCCCGGCTGCGCCGCGCCCTGGACGGGCTGCGGCCCGGCCCCGCCGACGTCGAGCTGTACTCGACCGTCACCGGCGGGCCGGTCGACGGCCGCGACCTCGGCCCCGAGTACTGGGTGACCAACGTCCGCGCGCCGGTCCGGTTCGGGCCCGCGCTCGGCCGGCTGCTCGCCGACGGCTACACCGCGTTCGTCGAGATCACCCCGCACCCGGTGCTGGCCCGCCCCGTCCTCGACCACCTGGAGGACGCCGGCCGCACCGACGCGCTGGTGGTCTCCGCACTCCGCCGCGACCAGGACGAGCCGGCCGCGCTGCTCGGCGCGCTCGGCGCCCTGTACACCGCCGGCTGCCCCGTCGACTGGCAGGCCCTGCACCCCGGCACCCCCGTCCACACTCCGCTGCCCCGGCACGGCTGGCAGCGCCGGCCGTTCCCGATCGCCCGCCCCGCCGCCCACCGCCCCGGCCGCAGGACCCCCGGCGGCGGCCTGCTCGGCGAGCGCATCCCGGTCGGCGTCGAACCCGGGCTGCGGCTGTGGGACCTGCCGATCGGCCTCGACACCGCGCCGGAACTCGCCGACCACCTGGTCGAGGACGTCCCGCTGGTGGCCGGCGCCTACTGGCTCACCGCCGCCGCCCGGGCCGCCGCGGCCACCGCCGGCACCACCCGGGCGGTGCTCCGCGACGTCGCCTTCGCCCAGCCCTGCCCGCTCGGCGACGGGGAGGACGGCAGCCCCGTGCTCCAACTGAGCGTCCGGCCCGGCCCCGACGGGCGGCAGCACTTCGCCGTCACCTCCTGCCCGCCCGCCGGAGGACCCGTCACCCACGCCACCGGCACCCTCGGCGCACCCGGCGACACCGAACCGCCCACCGCCCCCGGCACCCCCGAGGACCTCGCCCGGCGCTGCCCCGAGGAACAGCCCGTCGACACCCTGTACGAGCGGCTGGCCGCCGCCGGCCTGCGCTACGGGCCGCGCTTCCGCGCCGTCGAACGGCTGACCGTCGGCGACGGCGAGGCGCTCGCCCTGGTCCGGCTGCCCGCCGGGCTCGCCGCCGGCGAGCCCCCGCTGCACCCGGCGCTGCTCGACGCCTGCCTGCACACCGTCGCCGCGGCCGGCGCCGGCGCCGCACCCGACGGCGCCCTGCCGCTGCCCGTCGGCGCCGACCTGGTCCGCGCCGACCAGGGCGGAACCGCCGTGCGCGAGGCCTGGTGCCACGCCGCGATCAGGCACGCCGACGGCCGCGACGTGACCGCCGACGTCACCGTGCTCGCCCCCGACGGCACCCCCGTCTGGTCGGCGACCGGCTTCCGGCTGCGACTCGCCGCACCGCGCCGCCCCGAGGACGGCCGGGTCCACGAGACCCGCTGGCAGCCGTACCCGCCCGGGCCCGCCGCCGACCCCGGCCGCTGGCTGCTGCTCGCCGACGACGCCTCCCGGCCGCTCGCCCTCGCCCTCGCCGCCCGGCTGGAACGCGACGGCGCCCGCACCCGGGTCGCGCCCGCCGACCCCGGCACCGCGGCGGTGCTCGCCGCCGTCGACGCCGAAGGACCGCTGCGCGGCGTCGTCGACACCCGCGCCGCCGCACCCGGCGGCGGCGAGCCGACCGCCGAACTGCACACCCGGACGGCCGCCGCCCTGCACCTCGCCCAGCAGCTCACCGGCCGCGCCTGGAGCACCGGAGCCCCGCCCCGGCTGTGGCTGCTCACCGCCGGCACCCAACCCCCCAACGCCCGCCCCGAGGACGGCGCGCCCACCGGCGCGACCCTGTGGGGCCTCGGCCGGGCCGTCCACAACGAGCACCCGGACAGCGGCTGCTCCCTGCTCGACCTGCCGTCCGCCGCCGGCCCCGCCGACCTCGACGCCGCGGCCACCGCGCTGCTGGCCGCCGAACCCCCGGTCCAGGCCGCCGTGCACGCCGGCGCGCTGCTCGCCCCGGTCCTCGCCGACGCGGCCCGCACCGGGGCGGCCGGCGGCACCGGACCGCTGCGCCCCGACCGGACGTACGTGGTCACCGGCGGCCTCGGCGCACTCGGCCTGCGGGTCGCCCGCCGACTCGCCGACCGCGGCGCCCGGCACCTGCTGCTGCTGGGCCGCGGCGCACCGTCCGAGCAGGCCCGGCAGCGGATCGCGGAACTCGCCGCCGACGGCTGCCTGGCCCGCACCGCCGCCGTCGACGTCGCCGACCGGGAGGCGCTGCGCGCCGCCCTGCCCGGCCCGGCCGGCGCGGACGGCCGGCCCCCGGTCGGCGGCGTGGTCCACCTGGCCGGCGTCCTCGACGACGCGCTGCTGGCCGACGTCACCGGGCCCGCGCTGGCCCGCGTCCTGGCCGGCAAGGCGGCCGGCGCCTGGCACCTGCACGAGCTGACCCGCGACCACCCGGTCGACACCTTCGTGCTGTTCTCCTCGCTGGCCGGCCTGATCGGCTCGCCCGGCCAGGGCGCCTACGCCGCCGCCAACACCTTCCTGGACGCCCTCGCCGCGCACCGGGCCGCGCTCGGCCTGCCCGGCCGCAGCATCGCCTGGGGCACCTGGGCCGGCGACACCCTCGCCGCCACCGGCGGCGGCACCGACCGGCTCGCCGCCCGCGGCGTGCCGCCGCTCGACCCGGACACGGCGATCCGGCTGATGGACGAGGCCGTCGGCGGCCGGCACCCGCAGACCGCCGTCTT
This sequence comes from Kitasatospora sp. NPDC059646, assembly GCF_042734615.1. NCBI lineage: Bacteria > Bacillati > Actinomycetota > Actinomycetes > Kitasatosporales > Streptomycetaceae > Kitasatospora > Kitasatospora sp. NPDC059646. Next base: position 8,701 of record NZ_JBHWDS010000076.1, on the reverse strand, counting down.
CGCCCTCGTCCCCGACCGGCTCGCCGCGGCCGGCGTCTGGCCCGCCGCCCGCGACCTGCTCGCCGCACTGCTGCCGCAGGGCGGGGACGGCGACGGACACCGCGGCGCCGCTCCGGCCGTCCGCGAGGAGCTGCTGGCCGCCGGGACCCCGGCGCAGCGCCACCGGGTCCTCGCCGAACACCTCACCGAGCAGGTGCGCCAGGTCCTGCGGGCCCGGCCCGGACAGGTCGCCGCGGACGTGCCGTTCCAGAACCTGGGCTTCGACTCGCTGATGGCCATCGAGCTCCGCGGCCGCCTGGAGACGGCGCTCGGCCTGCGGCTCTCCGCGACGCTGGTGTACGCGTACCCCACCGTCGAGGCGCTCACCGAGCAACTGCTCACCCGACTGGAGCCGCCCGCCGAGGCGCCCGCGCAACCCGCGGCGCCCCCGGCACCCGAGGCGCCGGCCACCACCCCGGCCGAACTGGCCGGCCTGGACGACGCACAGGTCGCGGCCCTGCTCGCGGCCGAGCTGGACGCGTTCGAAGCGGAGGGGGAGATATGACCGCACCCACCGCCGCCGGCCAACGGCGGCTGCTGGAACAGGCACTGCTCAAACTGCAGGACGCGCGGGCCCGGCTCGCCGCGGTCGAGCAGCGCCGCGCCGAACCGCTCGCCGTGGTCGGCGCGGCCGTCCGCGCCCCCGGCGGCGTCGAGGACCTGGACGCGCTGTGGCGGCTGCTCGACGCCGGCACCGACGCCGTCACCCCGTGGCTCGACGACCCCGAGGGCCGCCGCGACGGCACCGGCCGCCCGACCGGCCTGATGTCCGGCCAACTGACCCGGATCGACGGCTTCGACGCCGCCTTCTTCGGCATCGGCTCCGAGGAGGCCGACCGGATGGACCCCCAGCAGCGCCTGGTGCTGGAGGCCGCCTGGGAGGCCGTCGAGGACGCCGGACTGCCCGTGGAACGCCTGCGCGAACGCCCCACCGGCGTCTTCCTCGGCCTGTACGGCGCCGACTACCTCACCGCCCAGCTCGCCGGCCAGGCCGACATCACCGCCTGGACCGCCCCCGGCGGCGCCCACAGCATCGCCGCCAACCGGCTCTCCTACCTGCTCGACCTGCACGGCCCGAGCCTCGCCGTGGACACCGCCTGCTCGTCGTCGCTGGTCGCGCTGCACCTGGCGGCCCGCGCGCTGCGCGCCGGCGAGTGCGACTTCGCCCTGGTCGGCGGGGTCAACCTGGTCCTCGCCGAGTCGATGATGTCCGCCACCGGCAAGGTGCTGCCGCTGGCCACCGGCGGACGCTGCCGCACCTTCGACGCCGCCGCCGACGGCATCGTCCGCTCCGAGGGCTGCGGCATCCTGCTGCTGGAGCGGCTGTCCGACGCGCGCGCCCACGGCCGGCGCGTCCGCGGCGTGGTGCGCGGCACCGCCGTCAACCACAACGGCCGCGCCAACGGCCTCACCGCGCCCAGCCCCCGCGCCCAGGGCGACCTGCTGCGCCGCGCCCTCGCCGACGCCGCCGCCGACGCCGCCGACGTCCTGTACGTGGAGGCGCACGGCACCGGCACCAGGCTCGGCGACCCGATCGAGGTGGAGGCGCTGCGCGAGGTGTACGGCGCCGGCGACCAGCCGTGCGCGATCGGCTCGGTGAAGACCAACTTCGGCCACCAGGAGGCCGCGGCCGGCATCATCGGCCTGCTCAAGGCCCTGCTGGTGCTCGACCGCGGCCAGGTCCCGCCGCACCTCCACCTGGAGCGGCTCAACCCGGAGATCGACCTCGACGGCAGCCGCCTCACCGTGCCCACCGCGCCGACCGCCCTGCCCGAACGGCCCGGACGGCTGGCCGCCGTCAGCTCCTTCGGCTTCGGCGGCACCAACGCGCACGTCATCCTCGAAGGCCCGCCCGGCCCCGCCGAACCGCCGCAGCCGCGGCCCGCCCCGCCCGCCGGGCGGCTGCTGCTGCCGCTGTCGGCGCGCAGCGCGCCCGCGCTCGGCCGGCTGGCCGCCGCGTACGCCGAACGGCTGGCCGGCCTGGACGACGCGGCGGCCGCCGAACTCTGCGCCGCCGCCGTCCACAGCCGCAGCCACCACGCCTACCGGATCGCGCCGGCCGGCGCCGACGCGGCCGAACTGGCCGCCGAACTCGCCGCGGTGTGGCCGGAGTTCCTCCGCCCGCACCCCGCCGGGCACCGGGTCGCGTTCGTGTTCAGCGGACAGGGCACCCAGTGGGCCGGCATGGGCCGCGACCTGCTGGAGCACGAACCGGTGGTCCGCGCCGAGGCGGAGCGGTGCGACGCCGTGGTCCGCGACCTGGCCGGCTGGTCCGTGCTGGACGAACTCGCCAAGCCCGAGCCGCTCAGCCGCATGCACGAGACCGAGATCGCGCAGGTCTGCATCGCCGTCCTGCAACTCGGCCTGGCCGCGCTCTGGCGCTCCTGGGGCGTCGAGCCCGACGCCGTCGCCGGGCACAGCATGGGCGAGATCGTCGCCGCCTGCGCGGCCGGCGCCCTCGACCGCCGGCAGGCCTTCGAGCTGATGATCGCCCGGGCCCGGATCACCGAGGCCGGCGCGCGCGGCGGGGCGATGAGCGGCATCGCGCTGCCGGTCGCCGAGGTCGCCCCGCTGGTCGCCGAGGCCGGCGGCCGGATCGCGGTGGCCGCCGTCAACGGGCCGCGCTCCACCGTCGTCGCCGGCGACCCCGACAAGGTCACCCTGGTCGAGGCCGCCGCCGCCGAACGCGGCGCCCGCACCCGGCGGCTGCCCGTCGAGTACGCCTTCCACAGCCCGCTGCTGGACGGCTGCGACACCGTCCTCGCCGACCGGATGTGGCAGCTCACGCCGCGGGTCGGCGGCCTGCCGCAGTACTCCACCGTCACCGGCGAACGGGTCCGCGCCGCCGACCTCGGCCCCGCCCACTGGGGGCGCAACCTGCGCGAGCCGGTGCTGTTCGCCGGCGCCGTCGACGCGATGGCCCGGGACGGCGTCACCGTCTTCGTGGAGATCGGCCCCCACCCCGTCCTGCAGCGCGACATGGGCGCGGTGCTGGAGGGCCGGGAGGACCGGCACACCGTGGTCGGCAGCCTGCGGCGCGGCGCCCCCGCCCGCGACGCGCTCGGCGAGGCCCTCGGCGAGCTGTACCGGGCCGGGCTGGCGCTGCGCTGGGACGCGGTGCTCCCGCCGCCCGCCCGGCACGTCCCGCTGCCGTCCTACCCGTGGCAGCGCCGCCGCCACTGGTTCGAGCCGCGGCCCGCCGAGGCCGCCCCGTCCGGGCCCCGCCCGTCCGGCCCCGCCGCCCGGCCGGACGGCACGGACACCGCGCCGACCGCCCGCCAGCTGGCCGACCGCTCGCCCGCCGAACTGGAGGACACCCTGGTGCGCTACGTGTGCGCCCGGGTCGCCGCCGCGCTCGGCCTCGACGCCGACGCGGACATCCCGGTCGACCGGCCGCTGGACGTCCTCGGCCTCGGCTCGCTGGCCATCGTCGAGCTGAAGAACCGGATCGAGCGGGACTTCGCCGTCGCCGTGCCGCTGCAGGCGCTGCTGGAGGAGGGCACCCCGCTGGCCCTGGCCCGCACCGTCGCCAAGAGCCTGGCCGCCGACGCCGCCTCCGCGGCCGGCCCCGGGCCCGACGACCCGACCACCGGAGAGTGAGGCACCGATGCCCACCGCCCCCGACGACCTGCGCCGGGTCACCGCGGAGCCGCTCGGCCGCACCGTGCCGGTGCCCGGCGCACGGCTGCGGCTGATCTGCTTCCCGCACTCCGGCGCCGCACCGACCGCGCTGCGCTGGGCCCAGGCCGTCGCCCCCGACATCGAGGTGTGGCACGCCGTGCTGCCCGGCCGGGCCGGCCGCGCGGACGAGCCGTTCGCCACCCGCTGGGAGCCGCTGGTCACCGAGTTCGCCGACGCCGTGCAGGCCCGCGTCGGCGGCCCGTACGCGCTGTTCGGGCAGAGCCTGGGCGCGATGGTCGCCTTCGAGGTCGCCCGCGAACTGCAGCGCCGCGGGGCGCCGCCCGTCCACCTGATCACCTCCGCGAGCGCCGCCCCCGACGGCCGGCTGCCCGTCGAGGTGCCGGCCGACGACCAGGAGCTGATCCGCACCGTCGACCGCCACTACGCCGGCATCCCGGCCGAGGTGCTGGCCGTGCCGGAACTGCTCGCCTACTTCCTGCCGCCGCTGCGCGCCGACCTCGAACTGGCCGCCGCCTACCGGTACGCGGCCGGGCCGCGGCTCGGCTTCCCGGTCACCGCGTTCGCCGGCGACCGCGACCTCACCGTGCCCGCCGCCGCACTCGCCGGCTGGCACGCCCACACCGCCGCCGACTGTGAGATCCACCGTCTGGACGGCGGGCACTTCTGCCTCGGCGACCACGAGGAACAGGTGCTGGCGGTCATCCGCCGGCGCCTGGGCGCCGACCGGTACGACCGATGAGGACAGGGGACACCATGACCGCAGAACTGGGGCACCACCCCGAACTGCGCCACAGCCGCATCCTCGGGACCGGCTCGTTCCGCCCGCCCCGGGTGGTCGGCAACGCCGAGATCTGCGAACACATCGACTCCAGCGAGGAGTGGATCCTCGCCCGCTCGGGCATCCGCACCCGCCGCTTCGCCGCACCCGACGAGACCCTCGCCGTGATGGCGTCCGCCGCCGGCGCGGCCGCCCTCGCCGACGCGGGCCTGGCCCCCGCCGAGGTGGACAGCGTCATCGTCGCCACCATGTCGCACCGCCTCGGCACCCCGTCGGTGGCGGCCGAGGTCGCCTCCCGGCTCGGCATCGACTCGCCCGGCGCGCTCGACATCAGCGCCGCCTGCTCCGGCTTCTGCTACGGCACGGCGCTGGCCGGCGACCTGGTCCGGGCCGGCAGCGCCGACCACGTCCTGCTGATCGGCGCCGAGCGGATGACCGACATCGTCGACCCCGCCGACCGCTCCGCCGCCTTCCTGTTCGCCGACGGCGCCGGCGCCGTGGTCGTCGGCCCGTCCGCGACGCCCGGCATCGGGCCCGTGGTCTGGGGCTCGGACGGCACGCAGGGCGACGTCATCCGGATGTCCCACGCCGGCGCCCCCGCCGGGCAGGAGCAGAGCGGCGCCGCGCCCGCCCTGCGGATGCAGGGGCCCAGCGTGTACCGCTGGGCGATCTCCGAGATGGGCGACATCGGCCGGCAGGCCGTCAAGAACGCCGGCCTGACCATGGCCGACATCGACGTGTTCGTCCCGCACCAGGCCAACCGGCGGATCGTCGACGCCCTGGCCAGGTCCCTGGACCTGCGGGAGGACGCGGTGGTGGCCCGCGACGTCACCGACTCCGGCAACACCTCCGCCGCCTCCGTCCCGCTGGCCCTCGACCGGCTGCGCAGCGAGGGGTCGGCCGGGTCCGGCGACCTCGCGCTGCTGATCGGCTTCGGCGCGGGCCTGGCCTACGCCGCCCAGGTGGTCCGGCTTCCGTAGCCGCGCCGCGCCCTCCGCACCCCTCAAGGAGTTGTCTTGGCAGAGCAGTTCGACGTGGTCGTGGTGGGCGCACGGGTGGCGGGCTCCCCGCTGGCCGCCCTGCTCGCCCGCCGCGGAGTGAAGGTCGCCGTGCTGGAGCAGGCGACCTTCCCGCAGCCCACGCTCTCCTCCCACATGCTCCAGGCCGACGCGCTGGCGTTCTTCGCCCGCCTCGGCGTCCTCGACCGGATCCGGGCCACCGGCGCCCCGTTCATGTCGCGGACCGACACCCGCCTCGGCGACTTCCGGTTCGTCGCCGACTTCCCGACCTTCCCCGGCTCCGTCGGCGGCGCGGCCTGCATCCGCCGCCAGGTGCTGGACCCGATACTCGTCGACGCCGCCGTCGAGGCCGGCGCGGACGTCCGGATGGGCGCCAAGGTGACCGGCCTGCTGGAGGAGCACGGCCGGGTCGCCGGGGTGCGGTTCGTCCACCGCGGCACCGAGTCCCGGATCCGGGCCCGGCTGGTGGTCGGCGCGGACGGCCGGGACTCGCTGGTCGCCCGGCACACCGGCGCCCGCCGCTACAACGTCACCCGCAACGAGCGCTGGTACTACTGGACCTACTTCGAGGGCGCCGACCCGGCCGCCGCCTCGACGTTCGTCTTCCACCGCTGGGACGACCGGCACATCTTCGCCGGACCCGCCGACAACGGCCTGTACATCGTCGGGGTGTCGCCCAAGAAGGACGAGAAGGCCGCGTTCCGCGCCGACCGGCAGGAATCCCTGCTGGACCACGTGCGCAGCTGCGAGCCGGTCGCCGAGGCCCTCACCGACGCCAAGGTCGCCGACAAGATCTACGGCATCCTCCGCTTCGACGGCTACTTCCGGGAGCCCGCCGGCCCCGGCTGGGTGCTGCTCGGCGACTCCGGCCACTTCAAGGACCCGGCCGCCGGCCGCGGCATCGCCGACGCCTTCCACCAGGCCGAACACCTGGCGCCCGAGATCGTCCGGGCCCTGTGCGGGCCCGACGCCGGCATCGACCGGGCGACCGCCGCGTTCGGCCGCTGGCGCGACCGCCAGTACGCCGGGTACTACTGGCTGGCCACCGACCTCGGCCGCGAGGGCGACCTGCCGCCGATCGTCGCCGAGGTGGCCGCGCACCTGTACGCCAAGGGCGACATCGGCGCGTTCCTCGACCTGTTCAGCCACCGCGCCGGCCCGTCCGAGGCGATCTCGCCGGGCCGGGTGCTCGCCGCGACCGCCCGCCGCCTCGCCAGCCCCGAGAGCGGCCGCGGCGCGTTCGTCCGCGAGCTGGGCGCCACCCTGCGCGAAGAGGTCCGGCGGCGGCGGCGCAGCAGCCGGCCGGTCTTCGAACCGCCCGCCGAGCCGGGCGCCGCCGGCCGGCGGACCCGGACCGAGAACGGCACCGGGCCGACCGACCGAGGAAGCAGGACCGCATGACCACCGCACCGCCCACCGCCCTGACCTTCGACCGGACCGTGCCGCGCGCCGTCGCCCACCGGCGGGCCGTCGGCGAGGTCTTCGTCACCGACTCCACCGCGCTCGGCGAGGACGAGTTCCTGCTGGCCTGGCAGATCCCGCGGGCGCACAGCCTGTGGGGCGACCGCACCGTGCCGTACCACGACCCGTTCGCGATCGCCGAGGCCGCCCGGCAGGGCTGCTTCGTGGTGGTCCACCGCCACCTCGGCATCCCGCTCGACCTGCCGTTCAGCCTCCGGCGGTTCACCTTCCGGGTGGTCGGCCCGCTGGCCGCGCTGCGGGACGGCGAACGCGCGCCGCTGCAGGGCCTGCTGCGCTACCGCACCGTCCGCGAACTGCGCGGCGGCGACCTCGGCAGCATGACCCTCGACGGCGAGCTGTCGGTCGACGGCACGCCCGTGATGACCATCGGCGGGGACGTGGTCTTCCTGCCGCGCGGCGACTACGCCACGCTCCGCGCCTTCCAGCGCTCCCGCAAACCGCTGGCCGACATCGCGCCCTGGCAGCCGGCCGCGCCGCTCCCGCCCGAGCTGGTCGGACGGCGCGACGCCCGCAACATCGTGGTCGGCGAGCAGACCGCGCAGGGGCGCTGCCCGCTGGTGATCGACCGCAGCCACCCCTCCTACTTCGACCACGACTACGACCACGTGCCGGGCCCGTTCATCGTGGAGGGCTTCCGGCAGGCCGGGCTGCTCGCCGCCGTCCGGGCCGGGCTGCTGCCCTCCCCGGTCGCCGCGTTCACCGCGCTGACCACGACGTTCGCCGACTTCGGCGAGTTCGAGGCGCCGCTGGAGTACTCGGCCGAGCCGACGCCCGGGCCGGACGGCCGGGTCGAGGTCCGGCTGGGCCTGCACCAGTTCGGCGCGGAGCTCGCCGAAGGGCTGATCGAGCTCACCCCGTACCCCTGAGGCCCCCGAGGCCCCGAAGGCCCCCGAGGCCGCCCGGGACCGGGGCGGTGCCTCGCCCCCGAAGGAGCGTCACAGTGACAGTCCCCACCGACCAGGCCGGGCGGCAGATCGCCCTGGTCGTCCGGAACCAGATCCACCGCTACGGCATCGAGGGCATGATCCGGGCCGCCACCGGTGCCGGCACGCACACCGTGCGCCGGCTGGGCTACGGCGGCGAGGACGTGCACGGCTACCGCGGCGAGCGCCTCGACCTGGTGCTCGCCGCCGCGGCCGACCTGGACCTCGAACCGCTGCGCGAGGCGGTCCGCGCGCTGTGCGCGGACGGGCCCGGCCTGCTGCTGCTGGTCGACGGCCCGGACGCGTGCGACGCGCCGTGGCTGGCGAGCTGCGGGGCCCGGGGCTTCCTCGACTCGACGGACCTGGAACCGTGGACCCTCGCGGACGCGATGGCGGACGTGCTGGCCGGCAAGTTCTTCGTGTCGGCGGCGCTCGCCCAGCGCTTCCTGACCGGCGGGCGCACCGCCGCGCCGGCCGCGCCGCAGCGCGGCGCGGCCGTCCCCGCGCTCACCCCCCGGGAGCTGGAGGTGCTGCGGCTGCTCGCGGACGGCCTGAGCAACAAGCAGGTGTCCCGCCGGCTGCTGATCTCCGAGCACGGGGTGAAACGGCTGGTCGGGAACGTGCTGGCCAAGCTGAACTGCCCGAACCGCACGCTCGCGGTGGTCCGGGCGATGGACGACGGCCTGCTGGCGGTCTGACCGCGGCGGACGGAGGGGGGGGGGGGGGGGGGCGGGCCGCCCCCCCCCCCCCCCCCCGCCCCCCGCCCCGGGGCGCCGGGGCGCCCGCCCCCGCCGGGGGGGAGTGCGGGGGGGGGCAGC
>NZ_JBHWDS010000075.1:0-33351 GCF_042734615.1 Kitasatospora sp. NPDC059646 | reverse complement strand
GCCCCCGGGGCGCCGCGGGCCGGCCGGCCCCGGCCGGGGCCCCGCCCCCCCCTCGGGGGGGGGGTCGACCGGGCACCCCCGCCGCCCGTCGCGGCCGTGACGCGGGGTCAGACGTCCTTGATCTCGCAGAGCGCGGCGCCGCTGGAGACCGACGCGCCGACCTCGGCCTTCAGGCCGACCACGGTGCCGGCCTTGTGGGCGTTCAGCGGCTGCTCCATCTTCATCGCCTCCAGGACCACGATCAGCTCGCCCTCGGCGACGACCTGGCCCTCCTCGACGGCGACCTTGACGATGGTGCCCTGCATCGGCGAGGCCAGGGTGTCGCCGGAGACCGCCGAGGCGGCCTTCTTGGCGCCCACCCGGCGCTTCGCCTTGCCCGCCGCGGCGCCCGCCGCCGGGGCCGAGCCCACGCCCAGCGAGGACGGCAGCGACACCTCGATGCGCTTGCCGCCGACCTCGACCACCACGGTCTCGCGGCCCTCGGGCTCCTCGCCGTCGCCGCCGGCGCCCGCGAACGCCGGGATGGTGTTCTCGAACTCGGTCTCGATCCAGCGGGTGTAGACCTTGAACGGGCCCTCGTCGCCGTGCACCTCGGGGGCGAACGCCGGGTCGGCGACCACGGCCTGGTGGAACGGGATGGCGGTTGCCATGCCCTCCACCTTGAACTCCTCCAGGGCGCGCTTGGCGCGCTGCAGGGCCTGCCGACGGGTCGCGCCGGTGACGATCAGCTTGGCGAGCAGCGAGTCCCAGGCGGGGCCGATCACCGAACCGGACTCCACGCCGGCGTCCAGGCGCACGCCCGGGCCGGACGGCGGGGAGAACAGCGTCACGGTGCCGGGCGCGGGCAGGAAGTTGCGGCCCGGGTCCTCGCCGTTGATGCGGAACTCGAAGGAGTGGCCGCGGACCTCCGGGTCGTCGTAGCCGAGCTCCTCGCCGTCGGCGATCCGGAACATCTCGCGGACCAGGTCGAGGCCGGTGACCTCCTCGGAGACCGGGTGCTCGACCTGCAGGCGGGTGTTGACCTCCAGGAAGGAGATCAGGCCGTCCTGCGACACCAGGAACTCGCAGGTGCCGGCGCCGACGTAGCCCGCCTCGCGCAGGATCGCCTTCGACGCCCGGTACAGCTCCGCGTTCTGCTCGTCCGTCAGGAACGGCGCGGGGGCCTCCTCGACCAGCTTCTGGTGGCGGCGCTGCAGCGAGCAGTCACGGGTGGAGACGACCACCACGTTGCCGTGCTGGTCGGCCAGGCACTGGGTCTCCACGTGCCGCGGCTTGTCCAGGTACTGCTCGACGAAGCACTCGCCGCGGCCGAACGCGGCCACCGCCTCGCGCACCGCCGACTCGTACAGCTCCGGGATCTCCTCCAGCGTCCGGGCGACCTTCAGGCCGCGGCCGCCGCCGCCGAACGCCGCCTTGATGGCGACCGGCAGGCCGTGCTCGGACGCGAACGCGACCACCTCGTCGGCACCGGACACCGGGTCGGCGGTGCCCGCCACCAGCGGGGCGCCCGCGCGCTGCGCCACGTGCCGGGCGGTGACCTTGTCGCCCAGGTCGCGGATCGCCTGGGGCGGCGGACCGATCCAGGTCAGGCCGGCGTCGATCACGGCCTGCGCGAACTCGGCGTTCTCGGACAGGAAGCCGTAGCCGGGGTGGACCGCGTCCGCACCCGAGTCGGCGGCCGCCTTCAGGACCTTCGCGATGTCCAGGTAGCTGGTCGCGGGGGTGTCGCCGCCCAGCGCGTACGCCTCGTCGGCCGCCCGCACGTGCAGCGCGTCCCGGTCCGGCTCGGCGTACACGGCGACACTCGCGATACCGGCATCCCGGCACGCCCGGGCAACGCGGACAGCGATTTCGCCGCGGTTGGCGATGAGCACCTTGCGCACTGTGGCTCCCTTCTCGAACCTCGTCGAGTCTATGGATTGGAGGGCGCTACCGGCGAGTAGTCCCTAGTGGTGAGCGTGCTCACACGCTCGGTCGCCCGACTTCCGTGCGGGCGGCGGCGGTTGGCGGCGCGCCGCAGGCCGCGGGGGCGCGGCGGCCCGCGCCGGGGCGCCGGGGGGCGCCGGGCGGGCGGAGTGGCCTCGGCCACACCGGAGCCCGGGTCAAGCCTCCGCCGGCCTGGGCCGGGCCGTCGCCGCGGCGGTCACGTCCGCCTCGAACTCGACCACGTCCGGGCCGTACGCGCGGGCGTTGACCACCCGCAGCACCACCGCGAACGCCCCGTCCGGGCCGTACCGGCGGGCCAGCGACCGGTGGTGGGCGGCCAGGTGACGGACCGCCGCGTGGTTGGAGACCGCGGTCTGACCGGCGATCAGGAACACCGGGCGGCTGCCCGGCCGCAGGTGGACCCGGGCCAGCAGCACGTACGCCGTCCCGCCCGGCTGCTCGGACGGCGGCCGGAACGCGAACTCCCGCTCGCCGACCAGCAGCGTCCGCACCGGGTGCCCGGCGTCGGCCGGCGGGGCGACGAACGCCGCGCCGGGCAGCCAGGACGCCAGGTGCGCGCCCGTCCGCTCGTTGCCGTCCGGCCCGCCCACGCAGAACTCGGTCTTGTCGCCCAGCCCCTGGCGCACCTCGTCGTGCGAGGTCAGCGTGGAGCGGGCGCCGCACTCGCGGACCAGCGCGGCCAGTTCCATCAGCGCGTACACGTCGTCGCGGGCCACGCTGTGCGGATCGGGCGAGGAGGCGTGCCGGTTGGCGACCAGCAGGGCCTCGCCGCCGGCCGGCAGTCCGAAGAACGCGCGCTCCCGCTCCAGCCGGCGCCGCCGGCGCACGGACTGGGCCAGCCAGCCCAGGCCGGCGCTGATCGCCGAAGCGATCAGCCCCAGCACGACGTTGAGCACACCATCGGTCATCTTCCGCTCCCCGTCGCCCCTTTCCGTTCCGGCTGCGCCAGCCTAACCGCGGCCCACCTGCGAAAGGAGTGGAACTGTGCAACAGATGTACGGCTCCGGTTCTGTCCGTTTCCGCACCCGGCAAGCGGAACCCCGGCCACCTCTTCCCCGGGCGGCATAACGGAATGGTTCAGACCATTGACCGGATCGGGGGCCGTCCCTAGCGTCGCAGCCACCGTTGCAGAACCGCAGAATTCACGGGGGAATCGTGAAGCGTCCCATGCTGCCCGCCGCGCTCGCCGCGACCGCGCTGCTGCTCACCGCCTGCTCCGGCGACGGCAGTTCGACGCAGGCCGGGCCCGCGCCGGCGTCCAAGGCGCCGACCTACGGCTGCCTCACCCAGGAGCGGGCCGCCAAGGGCTCGTTCGCCCTCGACGCGGGCACCGCCGGCGGCAGCAACCTGGACGCCTACCACCGGGACTCGGACGCCGGCGGCGCGAGGACCGCGATCGTCTTCTCGCACCAGCTGGGCGGGTCGCTGTGCGAATGGGTCCCGGTGCTCGACGACTTCACCCGGGCCGGCTACGCGGTGCTGGCCTTCACCACCGAGGGCGACGTCACCGAGGGCATCAAGGCCGCCGCCGGCCGCCTCAAGGACAAGGGCGTCACCGGCATCGCCCTGATCGGCGCCTCCAAGGGCGCCGCCGGCTCACTGGTCGCCGCCAAGCTGGACAACCCGCTGCCGGTCAAGGCCGTGGTCTCGCTCAGCTCGCCCGAGGTGTACAGCCAGTTCAACGCGGCGCTCGCGGTCAAGGCGGTGAAGATCCCGACCTACTTCGCCGCCGAGGAGATGGACGCCCCGTTCAACGCCGACGCCAAGGCGCTGTACGACGCGTCGGTCGCCGAGGACAAGCAGCTCAAGATCTACCCGGGCGGCAACCACGGCGCCCCGCTGCTCAAGGACGGAGCCCTGCCCGACGTCCTGGCCTACCTGGCCCGGCACGCCCCCGCCGCGGGCTGACGGCCCGTCACGCCCACAGGTCGGTGATCCGCACGTCCAGCTCGGCGAGCAGGCGGCGCAGCAGCGGCAGCGACAGGCCGATCACGTTCCCGGGGTCGCCGTCGATCCCCTCCACGAACGGCGCCGAACGGCCGTCCAGGGTGAACGCCCCGGCCACGTGCAGCGGTTCGCCGGAGGCGACGTACGCGGCGACCTCGGCGTCGTCCGGGGTCCCGAAGCGGACGGTGGTGGAGGCGGTGGCGCTCGCCCGTCGGCCGCTGGCGGTGTCGATCACGCAGTGGCCGGTGCGCAGCACGCCTTCCCGGCCGCGCATCGACTGCCAGCGCCGCACCGCCTCGTCGGCGTCGGCGGGCTTGCCGAGGGCCAGGCCGTCCAGTTCGAGCACCGAGTCGCAGCCGATCACGATCGGCGGCTCGCCGGGCTCCGCGGCCAGCTCGCCCGCGACCTTCCCGGCCTTCGCCACCGCCAGCACCAGCGCGAGCTCGCCGGGCGTCGGCGCGGACAGCGCGTCCTCGTCCACCCCGCTCACCCGCACCAGCGGATCCAGCCCGGCCTGCCTCAGCAGGCCCAGGCGGGCGGGGGAGGCGGACGCGAGGACGAGCGGACGGCGAGCGGTCATGCCTCCCAGCCTAGCGGGGCTACGCCAGCACCAGCGCCGTCGCGATCATGGCCAGCACCGCCATCACCAGTGCCGTGCGGCGGAGCCGTCGCTGCACTTCGCGGGCCTCGGGGGACGGCTCGTCGCGGGGGTCTGACCAGAGCATCCGTCCAGCGTGCAACGGGCGTGCGGCGCGGCGCCTGAGTATCCGTACTCAGTCCCGTCGCGGGTGAAGGTTTCGGGCAGCCCCTTGACGCGGGGTGCCCGTCATCCTGCAATGGAGCAACCGGCTCGGCAGGTTCATGATCGGCGACGTGCGGTGCGCCGAACTCCCCCCGCGAACCCGCCGCAACGCCGACTCCCGGTCAGGGCACGCACAGCAGACCACCCCACTGGTTCGGCTGAGGAGTCCCCATGTCCCACCTCGTCACCACCGCGAGAACCGCCACCGACACCGCCCGCCCCCACCTGATCGCGCTGTACCGCGCGGTCGTCGGCCTGCTCTTCGCCTGCCACGGCGCCGCCTCGCTGTTCGGCGTCCTCGGCGGGGCGCACGGCGGCGGCACCGTCCCGGCCGGCAGCTGGCCCGGCTGGTACGCCGCGGTCATCCAACTCGCCTGCGGCGCACTCGTCGTGCTCGGCGCCGGCACCCGCCCCGCCGCGCTGGTCGCCTCCGGCTCGATGGCGTACGCCTACTTCACCGTCCACCAGCAGCACGCGCTGGTCCCGCTGCAGAACGGCGGCGAACCCGCCGTGCTGTTCTGCTGGGCGTTCCTGCTGATCGCCGCGCTCGGCCCCGGCAGCTTCGCGCTCGGCAGCCGGTTCGCCCGCTGACCGGCCGCTCCCCGCCGCCGTCAGGACGGCGGCGGGGAGCACGGACCGGACAGCGCCACCGCGACCAGTGTGCGCAGCGCCGGGGCGACCTGCCCGAGCGGCAGCGTCGCCTCGTCGGCGAACAGCTCCAGCAGCCAGCCGCCGGCCGGGTTCGCGCCGCCCGCCGCGACCATCGCCCGGTACCCGGAGACCACCATCACCGCCTCCTCCGCCGGGTCGTTGCCCGCCGCGCCCACCCGCAGCGCGAACGCCCCGCCGGTCACCGCCCGTCCCGTCAACGGGTAGTGCCGCAGGTCGAACACCGCGTCCGGCGCCTCGATCTGCGCCCGCTGGGTCTGCGCCCGCGCCGACGCCGGGCCGCCCGTCATCCGGTAGACGGCGTGCCGCGCGGTGCGCATCGACGGCGAGCCCGGCGGCACGTACGACACCCACCAGCCGACCGCGTTCAGCAGCCGGGAGGCCGTCTCCGCGACCACCGACAGCCGCCCCAGGGTGTCCGCGGGATGCGTCGGCTCGCCCTGCGTGCCGCCCTGGTCCAGCGCCGCCAGCACCGCCGCCAGCAGCTGCCCCGGATCGGCGCTGTGCGCCGCGCCCCGGAACCGCCGCCGGTCGTTCGGGCGGCCCGAGGGCGACCGCCGGCTGTCCGCCAGCTGCACCACCGGGTCCGGCGCGAACCCGGGACCGTGGCTGCGGCCCGCCACCACCGGGTGCGCGGCCCGGGCCGCCTTCGCCCGGTACTGGGCCGCGTCCGCCAGCCGGAACAGCCGGTCCGGGGTGGTCACCGGGCCGATCGAGTCCCCGGTCGACGCGATCCCGCAGGCGACGCCCTCACCGTCCGTCAACTCCAGGGCGCGGGCGCACAGTTCCTCCGCGACGGCGACCACCTGGTCCGCCGACTGGCCCTCCGCGAGCAGGCAGAATTCGTCGCCGCCGAGGCGCGCCGCGAGGCTGCCCGGCAGCTTGGCCGCCGACAGCGACAGCTGGTGCGCGAACCGCTCCAGCATCCGGTCGCCCATCTCGTGGCCCTGCTGGTCGTTGACCCGCTTCAGCCCGTTCATGTCGCACATCACCAGGGACACCACCGTGCCGCCGCGGTTGTGCGCCTTCAGCGCCTCGTCCAGCCGGGCGTCCACCGCGCGACGGTTCGCCAGGCCGGTCAGCGCGTCGGTGAACGCCAGCCGGCGAAGGTCGGCGACCCGCTCGGTCTGCGCCAGGCCCGCCGAGACCTGTGCCGCCAGCAGCGTCGCGTACTCGGCGTCGGACTCGGTGAACACCGGCATCCCGATGCCGCGCGCCAGGTACAGCTCGCCCCACGCCTGGCCGTGCAGCACGATCGGCGCGACCAGGCAGCAGCCCCGGCCGCGCCGGCGCAGGCCCGCGGCGCGCGAGCGGCAGAACGCGCCGGACGCGGGGATCGGGTGCCCGGTGTGCGGCCCGATGTCGTCGGCGGTCTGCACCCACGCGCGGGGGAGCCGGCCGGTGGTCCAGTGCTCCTCCAGGTACGTCACGATCTCCGGGAAGTCCGCGACGGGGTACGACTCGTCCTCGGGCAGCTCCTCCTCGCCCGGCGCGAGCTCCCCGTGGTTCACCAGCACCCGCAGCCGGCCCGACTCGCGGTCCCACACCGAGACCGCCGCCATCGTCGCCCCCAGGGCGGAGGTGGCCCGCGTCGCGGCCGCGCGCACCGCCTCCAGCGGCGTCATCGCCCCGGCCATCGCCTGCGCGAGCTCCACCACCGCCTGCAACCGCAGATCCGGCGCCGCCGCCTGATCAGTCATCGTCGCCACATTCCCTCCCGCGGGCCGTTTCGTCCAGCCTAGGGGGGTATGGGCGATTTGTGGTGGCACCGGGGCGCGCGAGGACGCGAAACCGGGGCCCGCGCCCGCAGTGGCTAGCCGCCGGCGGGCGTGCGGGTGAGCAGCCAGGGCTCGACCAGGCCGAGGCCGCGGACCGGGCGGCGCCACATGGGCTGGAGCTGGAAGCGGTGGCCCGCGGCGGGCGCGGTCTCGGGGAGCGACGCCGTCCCGTTGTGTTCGAGGGCCGTCGCGAGTTCGCCGTCGACCAGGACGGCGTCCTTGGGGGCGATGGAGGTGAGCCGGGAGGCCAGGTTGACGGTGGTGCCGAAGACGTCGCCCATCCGGGAGGTGACGGTGCCGAAGGCCATGCCGACGCGGAGGGCCGGCATGTTGTCCTCCTTGGCGAGGGTCTCGACCAGGGAGAGGGCGATCTCGGCGACGGTGGCCGGGTCCTCGGAGACGAACAGGATCTCGTCGCCGAGGGTCTTGACGACCCGTCCGCCCTGGCCGGCGATCAGGTCGGAGCAGGTGTTCTCGAAGCCCTCGACGAGCTCGCCGAGTTCCTCCTCCTCCAGGCGGCGGGAGAGCCGGGTGAAGCCGACCAGGTCGGCGAAGGCGACGGCGAGCCGGCCGGAGGTGGTCTCGTGGTCCTCGGCGGCCTGCACCACCCGGCCGGTGACGGCGGCGAGTTGGCGGCGCCAGACGTAGACCAGGAACTGTTCGAGCTCGGGCAGCAGGAGTTCGACCAGCGGGTAGGCGACGTCGGAGCGGGTCAGGCCGGGCTCGACGGGCTGGGTCAGGTTGTCGAGGAAGGTGTCCATCTGCCAGCCGGCGAGCCGCGCGGTGGTCTGGCCGGTGGAGCGGGCGACCTGGATCGCCATCGGCTCGCTGAGCAGCCCGGACTCGATCAGGCCGGCCAGTCGGCGCAGCGCGATCACGTCGTTGTCGTTGAGGGCGCGGGACTGGCCGATGTCGGGGAAGCCCATGGCGCGCCAGAAGCGGGTGGCGAGGTCCATCGGGACCTCGGCGGCGCGCGCGGCCTGGTACGGGGTGTACTTGCGCGGCGCGTCGAGGATCAGCCGCTCCAGGTCGGCCGCGACGGTGGTCTCGTCCGTCCCTCCGGGTGCGCCGTTGGGAGTGCCGCCGTTGCCGGAGCCCGTCGTGGCGCCGCCGTTGTCTGTCACCGGTCCGTCCCCGTGCGTTTCCGCACTTGTGTCTTGCCGTCCTCGGGGTTCGGGTACGCGACCACCGCAGGGGGTAGTGGCGAGCCTCACACCGCTGCCAGGTGGAATGTTCGCACGGAATCGCGTAATCCGGGGCATCCGCCCGGCAGCCGGTCGGAGGGTCCCGCAGGGTGAGACCGGCCCCGCCCCGACCTGGTCAGTTCTGCGGGCGCACGTGCACCACGTCGCCGGCGGCGACGGCGTGCCGGGCGCCGTCGGGGGTGCGGACCACCAGCCGGCCGTCCCCGTCGACGGCCACCGCCTCGCCCAGCAGTTCGCGCTCGCCGGGGAGTTGGACCTTGACCGGCCGGTTCAGGGTGGTGCAGCGGGCGGTGTACGCGGGCAGCAGTCCGCTGGCGTGCGGGTCGCCCGCGGCGGCCGTCCACTCGCCGTACAGTTCGGCGAACTCGCGCAGCAGGGCGCGCAGCAGGGTGGCCCGGTCGGTGGTCTCGGCGCCGGCCAGCGCCAGCGAGGTGGCGGTGGGGACGGGCAGTTCGGCCTGCCGCAGCGAGACGTTGAGGCCGAGGCCGGCGACGACGGCGCCGCCGGAGAGCTCGGTGAGGATGCCGCCCAGCTTGTGCTCCTGCCCGTCGACCTCGGCCTGCAGGTCGTTGGGCCACTTCAGGCCGGTGCGGACGCCGCCGACCCGGTCGAGGGTGGCGGAGACGGCGGTGCCGATCAGGATCGGCAGCCAGCCGTAGCGCTCCATCGGCACGCCCTGCGGGCGGAGCAGCACCGACAGGAACAGCCCGGAGCGGGGCGGCGCGGACCAGCGGCGGTCGAGCCGGCCGCGGGCGGCGCTCTGCGACTCGGCGACCAGCACCGCGCCCTCGGGCGCGCCGTCCCTGGCGCGGGCGGCCAGGTCGGAGTTGGTGGAGCCGGTCTCGCTCACCACATCGAGTGAGGTCCACAGGGCGCCGGGGCGCAGCAGGTCGAGCCGCAGCGCCGCCTCGTCCAGCGGGGGCCGGTCCAGGTCGGTCCACGGGGACGGGCCGGCGTGGCCGAAGCCGCGCAGTCCGGAGCGGCGGGGGCGGGGGCTCTCGGGGGTGCTCACCCCGACCACCCTAGACGGCGGCCGGCGGCCGCACGCCGCATCATCGTCCCGCAAACCGGGCAGTGGCACGATGTGTCGATGGCCATAGCCGCGGACGCCGCCGCGCTGGCTACGCTACGAGACGGTAGACCGCAGCGCCGCCCTGCCCGCAACCCTCCACGCCCCGGGCCGGCGGCCGAGGACGCAGGGAGAGCCACCGCAATGGCCGAGGCACCGCACGACCCGCACACCACCGCCGGAAAGCTCGCCGACCTGCGGCGGCGGATCGACGAGGCGGTGCACTCCGGTTCCGCCGCGGCGGTCGAGAAGCAGCACGCCAAGGGCAAGCTGACGGCCCGTGAGCGGATCCTGGAACTGCTGGACGAGGACTCCTTCGTGGAGTTCGACGAGTTCGCCCGGCACCGCTCCACCAACTTCGGGCAGGAGAAGAACCGCCCGTACGGCGACGGCGTGGTCACCGGTTACGGCACCGTGGACGGCCGTCAGGTCGCGGTGTTCGCGCAGGACTTCACGGTGTTCGGCGGTTCGCTGGGCGAGGTGTTCGGCGAGAAGATCGTCAAGGTGATGGACTTCGCGCTGAAGACCGGCTGCCCCATGATCGGCATCAACGACTCCGGCGGCGCCCGGATCCAGGAGGGCGTGGTCTCGCTCGGCCTGTACGGCGAGATCTTCCGCCGCAACGTGCACGCCTCGGGCGTGATCCCGCAGATCTCGCTGATCATGGGCCCGTGCGCGGGCGGCGCGGTGTACTCGCCGGCGGTCACCGACTTCGTGGTGATGGCCGACAAGACCTCGCACATGTTCATCACCGGCCCGGACGTCATCAAGACCGTCACCGGCGAGACCGTGGACATGGAGGAGCTGGGCGGCGCCCGCACCCACAACACCAAGTCCGGCAACGCGCACTACCTGGCCGCCGACGAGAAGGAGGCCATCGAGTACGTCAAGAGCCTCCTGTCGTACCTGCCGTCGAACAACCTGAGCGACCCGCCGGCCTACCCCGAGCAGGCCGACCTGACGATCACCGACGAGGACCTCGAACTCGACAGCATCGTCCCGGACTCGGCGAACCAGCCGTACGACATCCGCCGGGTGATCGAGCACGTGCTGGACGACGGGGACTTCCTGGAGGTCCAGCCGCTGTACGCGGGCAACATCGTGGTCGGCTTCGGCCGGGTCGAGGGCCACCCGGTGGGCGTGGTCGGCAACCAGCCGATGGACCTGGCCGGCTGCCTGGACATCGCGGCCAGCGAGAAGGCCGCCCGCTTCGTGCGCACCTGCGACGCGTTCAACATCCCGGTGCTGACCTTCGTCGACGTGCCCGGCTTCCTGCCCGGCACCGGCCAGGAGTGGGACGGCATCATCCGCCGCGGCGCGAAGCTGATCTTCGCCTACGCGGAGGCCACCGTCCCGCTGATCACCGTGATCACCCGCAAGGCGTTCGGCGGCGCGTACGACGTGATGGGCTCCAAGCACCTGGGCGCCGACCTCAACCTGGCCTGGCCGACCGCGCAGATCGCGGTGATGGGCGCGCAGGGCGCGGTCAACATCCTGCACCGCCGGGAGATCGCCGCCGCCGAGGCCGAGGGCCGCGGCGAGGAGCGCCGCGCCGAGCTGCTCGCCTCCTACGAGGACACCCTGCTCAACCCGTACCTGGCCGCCGAGCGCGGCTACGTCGACGCGGTCATCGCGCCCAGCGAGACCCGCAAGCACATCGTCCGCGGGCTGCGGGCGCTGCGCGGCAAGCGGGAGGCGCTGCCGCCGAAGAAGCACGGCAACATCCCGCTGTAGCAGAAGGGTTCACCACGCGACATGACTCCCATTCAGGTGCTGCACGGGCAGCCGACCCCCGAGGAGCTGGCCACCGTCCTGGCGGTGGTCCAAGCCCGGGCCGCCGCCGGGGCCACGGCCGCCCCCGCGAGCGGCCCGGCCACCGCGTGGTCCAGCCGCGCCGTGCGCCCGGTCCCCGCACCGGGTCCGCACGCCTGGCGCACCAGCCTCTGGCCGCGCTGACCCCGGGCCGGGTCGCCGACGCTCAGTCGGCGATCCGGTCCGCCCGGGTGTAGACGTTCGCGCCGCGCCCGCGCAGGAACCCCACCAGGGTGAGGCCGAGCTCCTCGGCCAGGTCGACGGCCAGCGAGGACGGCGCGGACACCGCCGCCAGCAGCGGCACCCCGGCGAGCGCGGCCTTCTGGGTCAGCTCGAACGAGGCCCGGCCGGAGACCAGCAGCAGGTGCCCGCGCAGCGGCAGCAGGCCCTCGCGCAGCGCCCACCCGACCACCTTGTCCACCGCGTTGTGCCGGCCGACGTCCTCGCGGGCGCACAGCAGGGTGCCGTCGGCGGCGAACAGCGCGGCGGCGTGCAGGCCGCCGGTGCTGTCGAAGGCCCGCTGGGCGGCGCGCAGCCGCTCCGGCAGGGCGTACAGCACCTCCGGGCCGAGCACCAGCGGATCCGCCGAGACGTCCCAGCGGCTGCGGGTGCGCACCGCGTCCACCGTGTCCCGCCCGCACAGGCCGCAGGCGCTGGTGGTCAGCAGGTTGCGGTGGGCGGACAGCGCCGGCCGGGCGCCGCGGACGGTCGCGTCGACCACGTTGTACGTGTTGGCGCCGTCCTCGCCGGCGCCGGCGCAGTAGCGCAGCGCGGCGAGCTCCTCGGTGGCGCCGACCAGGCCCTCGCCGACCAGGAAGCCCGCGACCAGGTCGAAGTCGTGGCCCGGGGTGCGCATGGTGACGGTCAGCGCCTCGCCGCCGATCCGGATCTCCAGCGGCTCCTCCGCGGCGAGGCTGTCGGGCCGCGCGCCCCGCTCGCCGTCGTTCAGCCGCACCACTCTCCGACGTACCGTTGCCCGCGCCATCCGTGTCGCACCTCCGAGGGGCCAGTCAACCACCCGGCGGGCGCCGGGCACCGCGTCCTCGCGGCGCGGTCGATTGCTTGTCAGATCTTCATTCACCTGGTGAGAATGTGCATATGGATATGCACAGTGTCGTCGTCCAGGTCGGCAAGGCCGACGTCAGCGCCGAGGACGTCCTCGCCGTCGCCCGCGGCGGCGCCCGGGTGGAGATCGGCCCGGACGCGCTCGCCGAGATGGCCGCGGCCCGGGCCCGGATCGACGCCCTCGCCGCCGAGCCCCGCCCCGTGTACGGCGTCTCCACCGGCTTCGGCGCCCTCGCGGTGCGCCACATCAGCCCCGAACTGCGGGCCCAGCTCCAGCGCTCGCTGGTGCGCTCGCACGCCGCCGGCATGGGCCCGCTGGTGGAGACCGAGGTCGTCCGGGCGCTGATGTTCCTGCGGATGAAGACCCTGGCCTCCGGCCGCACCGGCGTCCGCCCGCTGGTCGCCGAGACCATGGCCGCCCTGCTCAACGCCGGGATCACCCCCGCCGTGCGGGAGTTCGGCTCGCTCGGCTGCTCCGGCGACCTCGCCCCGCTCTCGCACTGCGCCCTGGTGCTGATGGGCGAGGGCACCGCGTTCGGCCCCGACGGCGTCGAGAAGGACGCCGCCGAACTGCTCGCCGCCGCCGGCATCACCCCCGTCGAACTGCTGGAGAAGGAGGGCCTGGCCCTCATCAACGGCACCGACGGCATGCTCGGCATGCTGCTGATGGCCCTCGCCGACCTCCGGCGCCTGTACACCACCGCCGACATCACCGCAGCGATGACCCTGGAGGCGCTGCTCGGCACCGACAAGGTGCTCGCCCCCGAGCTGCACGCCCCGATCCGCCCGCACCCCGGGCAGGCCGCGGCCGCCGCCAACATGCTCGCCGTGCTGCGCGGCTCCGGACTGACCGGCCACCACCAGGACGACGCGCCGCGCGTCCAGGACGCCTACTCGATCCGCTGCGCCCCGCAGGTGGCCGGCGCCGGCCGCGACACCCTGGCGCACGCCCGCCTGGTCGCCGACCGGGAGCTCGCCGCCTCCGTCGACAACCCGGTGGTGCTGCCCGACGGCCGGGTCGAGTCCAACGGCAACTTCCACGGCGCGCCCGTCGCCTACGTGCTCGACTTCCTGGCCATCGCCGCCGCCGACCTGGCCTCCATCTCCGAGCGCCGCACCGACCGGCTGCTCGACAAGGCCCGCTCGCACGGCCTGCCCGCGTTCCTCGCCGACGACCCCGGCGTCGACTCCGGCCTGATGATCGCCCAGTACACCCAGGCCGCGCTGGTCAGCGAGAACAAGCGCCTCGCGGTGCCCGCCTCGGTCGACTCCATCCCGTCCTCGGCGATGCAGGAGGACCACGTCTCGATGGGCTGGTCCGCGGCCCGCAAGCTGCGCCAGGCCGTGGCCAACCTCGGCCGCGTGCTGGCCGTCGAACTCGTCGCCTCCGCACGGGCGCTGGAGATCCGCCAGCAGGCCGCCGAGCAGGACGGCGTGCTGGCCCCGGCGACCGCCGCCGCGATCGCCGCCGCCCGTGCCGCCGGCGTCGGCGGGCCGGGCCGGGACCGCTTCCTCTCCCCGGACCTGGAGGCCGCCGCCGCGCTGGTCGCCTCCGGCGCCCTGGTCGAGGCCGTCCAGCAGGTCACCGGCCCGCTGGCCTGACGGCGCGGGCCGGGGCGGGCGGGCGCACCGGGGGACTACCCTCCGATCCTGCCCGTCCCGGCTGGCGGAACGAGATTGCCCGCCTGCCGGGACTGCGCCACAGTCGTCCCACCGCCGAAGCCACCGGCGACCGCCCAACCGAGCGTGGAGGTACCGAAGATGACAGCCCTGGACGAGACCGGAACGAACGCCGGGCCCTCCGCCCGGCTGCTCCAGCTCTTCGAGGGCCGCCGTCTGACGCCCACCCAGCGGCGGATCGCCCACTCGCTGGTGCGGCACGCCACCGAGGCGCCGTTCCTGTCCAGCGTCGAGGTCGCCGAACTCGCCGGCGTCAGCCAGCCGTCCGTCACCCGGTTCGCCGTCGCGCTCGGCTACGACGGCTACCCGGCGCTGCGCAAGCAGCTCCGCGAACTCGGCGTCGGCGAGGCCGCCGTGCCCGAGAGCCACCACGAGGTGGTCCGCAACGAGCACCAGCAGGCCGTGCTCGCCGAGATCGAGCACCTGCGGCACCTGGCCGAACTGCTCGCCGACCCCGCCCCGATCGTCCGCGCCGCCCGGATCCTCGCCGCCTCCCGTCCGTTGCCGGTGCTCGGCCTGCGGGCCGCCTCCGCGCAGGCCCGCGGCTTCGCCTACTTCGCCGCCAAGGTCCACCCCGACATCCGGCTGCTCGACGAGGGCGGCTCGATGCTCGCCGACCGCCTGGAACAGGCCGCCTCCGCCGGGGCCACCGCCCTGCTCTGCTTCGCGCTGCCCCGCTACCCGCGCGAGCTGATGGACGCCCTCACGGTGGCCCGCGACTGCGGGCTGACCGTCCTCACCGTCGCCGACTCGGCGTTCGCGCCCGTCGCCAAGCTCTCCGACGTGCTGCTGCCCGCCGCCGTCGGCACCGGCCTGGTCTTCGACACCGCCTGCGCGCCGATGATGCTCGGCCGGGTCCTGCTGCAGGCGATGTGCGACGAGATGCCCGGCGCGGAGGCCCGGCTCGAAGCCATCGAGCAGTCCGCGACGGCCCGTCAACTGTTCCTGGACTGACACCCGTTGTTCCCCCAATGGCACCCCTGTGCCGGGTTGACGACCGGCCGCGGGCGGGCATCTACCTCGGTAGGGACGACGACAGCCTTGGACGGGGGAAGTCCAATGCCACCACCGATCCACCAGATGCGGCTCACCGGACGGCTCGGCTCCGGCGCCGACGAATGGTCCTGCCCGCAGTGCGGCCGGCGCATCGCGCTGCGCCGCCCGCCGCACCCCGAACTCACCGTGCTCGACCCGGGCGACGAGGAGGCCGTGCACATCGGCGTCCTGGAACCCGGCGATCCGGCCTCCGAGGCCGCCGCCGCCCGCTACGGCGTCGGCCCGGTCCAGCACGTCCCGCGCCCGCCGTCCCGCCCCGGCGAACCGAACCCCCAGCCCGACGCCGAGGACCGCCGCTGGCTCGCCGAGATCGGCATCGACTGGGACGGCGACGAGGCGGCCTGACGGCGGGTCAACCTGCCTGCGCACGCGCCGGGGCGGCGGGAGTCTTCCCCCCGGGGCGGGTGGGGTGGGGCGGCGTCTCGCGGCGGTGGCCGACGCGTTCTCGCACCCGCCGCCGCGGGCGCCCCGCGAGGGCGACGACGGCCCGGAGGCCGAGGGCCGGAGCGTCCGGGTGGCGAACGGCTCCGGCCGGTCGGCCCGGCGGTGGGCGCGGTTCGCCGAGGCCGGGACGTGGCAGGGCGTGCTGGAGTCCGCCGCCCGGGACGGAGCCGACCGGACCGCCGTCACCACCGACGCCGACGGCCGGGCCCACCGGGCCTCCGGCGGGGCGCCCGTCCCGGTCCCCACCGCCGCCGTCCGACCCCCGCGCCGCCCCGCCGGGGGAGGCGCAGACTGGAAGCGGCGCACCCGTTCGGGTGCGGTGGCGGGTGATCGCGATGACGTATTGGCACCACGGGCCCTACGGCGGCGGCTGGTCGTGGGTGCTGCCGGGGATCACGTTCATGTTGTTCGTCCTGCTGGTGATCGTCGTGCTGGCCGCGCTGTGGCGCGCCTCCGCGACGAACCGGGCGGGCGGCGGGCCGGCGGGCGGGCCGCGGTGGGGGAGCCCGCCGCAGCAGCAGGGCCCGGCCCCGGAGGCGGAGCGGCTGCTGGCCGAGCGGCTGGCCAGGGGCGAGATCGAGGTGGCGGAGTACCGGGAGCGCCTGGCGGCCCTGCGCGGCGAGAGCGGACCGCCACCGGGCGGGCCGGGTGGGCCGGGGGATCCCGGGAACGGTTGAGCGGCGGGCGCCGACGCGGGCCCGCGGACCTCTGGTCAGCCCCCTCCTGTTTGGATATATTCACTCTGCTTGATCGTGAATGAATCCATCCGCAAGGAGGCTGGTCCATGGCAGAGCAGGCGAGCGGCCCGCGCGAGGTTCGCGCGGCGCGGGGCACCGGGCTGAGCACGCAGGGCTGGCAGCAGGAAGCCGCCCTGCGGATGCTGATGAACAACCTCGACCCCGAGGTCGCCGAGCACCCGTCCAAGCTGGTGGTCTACGGCGGCACCGGCAAGGCGGCCCGCGACTGGCGGTCCTTCGACGCCATGGTGAGGACCCTGCAGGGCCTCAAGCAGGACGAGACCATGCTGGTCCAGTCCGGCCGGCCGGTCGGCGTGATGCAGACCCACGAGTGGGCGCCCCGCGTGCTGATCGCCAACTCCAACCTGGTCGGCGACTGGGCGAACTGGGAGGAGTTCCGCCGCCTGGAGTCGCTCGGCCTCACCATGTACGGCCAGATGACCGCCGGTTCGTGGATCTACATCGGCACCCAGGGCATCCTGCAGGGCACCTACGAGACCTTCGCCGCCGTCGCCGACAAGCGCTTCAACGGCACCCTGGAAGGCACCATCACGCTCACCGCCGGCCTCGGCGGCATGGGCGGCGCCCAGCCGCTCGCCGTCACCATGAACGGCGGCGTGGCGATCTGCATCGACTGCGACCCCTCCCGGATCGCCCGCCGGATCGAGCACCGCTACCTCGACGTCGAGGCATCGAGCCTGGACCACGCGCTGCAGCTCGCCACCGACGCCCGCGACAAGCGGCGGCCGCTCTCGATCGGCCTGCTCGGCAACGCCGCCGACCTGCTCCCGCAGCTGCTCGCGATGGACGCACCGATCGACATCGTCACCGACCAGACCAGCGCCCACGACCCGCTGGCCTACCTGCCGAGCGGCGTCGCCTTCGAGGACATGGCGACCTACGCCGCCGAGAAGCCCGCCGAGTTCACCCAGCGGGCCCGCGAGTCGATGGCCCGCCACGTGGAGGCCATGGTCGGCTTCCAGGACCGCGGCGCGGAGGTCTTCGACTACGGCAACTCGATCCGCGGCGAAGCCCAACTGGCCGGCTACGACCGGGCGTTCGCCTTCCCCGGCTTCGTCCCCGCGTACATCCGGCCGCTGTTCTGCGAGGGCAGGGGACCGTTCCGCTGGGCCGCGCTGTCCGGCGACCCGAAGGACATCCACAAGACCGACAAGGCCGTCCTCGACCTGTTCCCGGAGAACGAGTCGCTGGCCCGCTGGATCAGGATGGCCCAGGAGAAGGTGCACTTCCAGGGCCTGCCCGCGCGGATCTGCTGGCTGGGCTACGGCGAGCGCGACAAGGCCGGCGAGCGGTTCAACGACATGGTCGCGAGCGGCGAACTGTCCGCACCGATCGTGATCGGCCGCGACCACCTGGACTGCGGCTCCGTCGCCTCCCCGTACCGGGAGACCGAGGCGATGCTCGACGGCTCCGACGCGATCGCCGACTGGCCGCTGCTGAACGCCATGGTCAACGTCGCCTCCGGCGCGTCCTGGGTCTCCATCCACCACGGCGGCGGCGTCGGCATCGGCCGGTCCATCCACGCCGGCCAGGTCACCGTCGCCGACGGCACCCCGCTGGCCGGCGAGAAGATCCGCCGGGTCCTCACCAACGACCCCGGCATGGGCGTCATCCGGCACGTCGACGCCGGCTACGACCGGGCCGCCGAGGTCGCCGGGGAGCGGGGCGTGCGCGTGCCGATGGCCGAGCTGTGACCGAGGGCTTCGACGCGATGTGGGCGGAGCTGCTCCCGGTGGGCCGCTCCGCCTCCTCCGGCGGCTACCGCCGGCACGCCTGGAACTCCGCCGACGCCGAGTGCCGGGCCTGGTTCGAGGAGCAGGCCCGGGCCCGCGGCCTGTCCTTCGAGACCGACCGCAACGGCAACCAGTGGGCCTGGCTCGGCGACCCGCAGGCCGGGAACGCCGTCGTCACCGGCTCGCACCTGGACTCCGTCCCCGACGGCGGCGCCTACGACGGCCCGCTCGGCGTGGTCTCCTCCTTCGCCGCCCTCGACGCGCTCCGCTCGCGCGGAGCCCGGTTCACCCGCCCGCTGGCGATCGTCAACTTCGGCGACGAGGAGGGCGCCCGGTTCGGCGTCGCCTGCGTCGGCTCCCGGCTCGCCACCGGCGTGCTCGACCGGGACGCCGCGTACGAGCTGCGCGACGCCGACGGGGTGCGGCTGCCCGACGCCATGGAACGCGCCGGCCACGACCCGGAGCGGATCGGCGCCGACCCCGAACTGCCCGGCCGGATCGGCGCGTTCGTCGAACTCCACATCGAGCAGGGGCGGTACCTGGACGAGCGGCAGCCGGTCGGCGTGGCCGGCGCGATCTGGCCGCACGGCCGCTGGCGGTTCGACTTCCACGGCGAGGCCAACCACGCCGGCACCACCCGGCTCGCCGACCGCCGCGACCCGATGCTCACCTACGCCACCACCGTGCTCGCCGCCCGCAAGAAGGCCCGCCTGGCCGGGGCGCTCGCCACCTTCGGCAAGGTCGCCGTCGAACCCAACGGCACCAACGCGATCGCCTCGCTGGTCCGCGGCTGGCTCGACTCCCGCGCCGCCGACGAGCAGACGCTGCGTCAC
This sequence comes from Kitasatospora sp. NPDC059646, assembly GCF_042734615.1. NCBI lineage: Bacteria > Bacillati > Actinomycetota > Actinomycetes > Kitasatosporales > Streptomycetaceae > Kitasatospora > Kitasatospora sp. NPDC059646. The sequence goes on along the minus strand of NZ_JBHWDS010000075.1, from coordinate 14,553 downwards.
CTGGTCGACGCCATCGAGCAGTCCGCGGTCGAACGCGGCGAACGCGACGGCGTCCGGGTCTCGCTCACCCGCGAGTCCTTCACCCCCGTCGTCGACTTCGACGCCCCCCTGCGCGACCGCCTCGCCGGCCTGCTCAAGGCCCCCGTGCTGCCCACCGGCGCGGGACACGACGCCGGAATCCTGGCGTCGGCCGTCCCGACCGCCATGCTGTTCGTACGGAACCCCACCGGGGTCTCGCACTCCCCGGCCGAACACGCCGAACAGGCGGACTGCCACGCCGGCGTCGCCGCCCTCGCCGACGTACTGGAGGACCTCGCATGTCAGCGGTCGTGACGTACTGGGCCGAACACGCCTGGCTGCCGCACGCCGACGGCCACGCGGTGGCGCGCGACGTCCTGATCGCCGTCGGGCCCGGCGGCCGGATCGCCAAGGTCGCCCCGGAGAGCGGGCCGTGCCCCGCCGGGGCCGTCCGGCTCGCCGGGCTGGCCCTGCCCGGGCAGGCCAACGCGCACTCGCACGCCTTCCACCGGGCACTGCGCGGCACCGTCCAGGTCGGCTCCGGGACGTTCTGGACCTGGCGCGACACGATGTACCGGGTCGCCTCCGCGCTCGACCCGGACAGCTACCTGGCGCTCGCCACCGCCGTGTACGCCGAGATGGCGCTCGCCGGCATCTCGGCCGTCGGCGAGTTCCACTACCTGCACCACGCGCCCGGCGGCGTCCGGTACGACGACCCGAACGCGATGGGCGGGGCGCTGATCGAGGCCGCGCAGCGGGCCGGCATCCGGATCACCCTGCTCGACACCTGCTACCTGTCCTCCGGCTTCGGCGCGGAACCGACCGACCACCAACTGCGGTTCTCCGACGGCGACGCGGACGCCTGGGCCGACCGGGCCGCCCGCCTGACCGACGCGGAGCACGCCCGGATCGGCGCCGCCGTGCACTCCGTGCGGGCCGTCCCCGCCGAACAGCTGGGCGCCGTCGCGCACTTCGCCGCGATGCGCAAGGCCCCGCTGCACGTCCACCTCTCCGAACAGACCGCCGAGAACGACGCCTGCCTCGCCGCGCACGGCGTCACCCCGACCCGGCTGCTCGCCGACCACGGCGTGCTCGGGCCGCGCACCTCCGCCGTCCACGCGACGCACCTGACGGACGAGGACGTCCGGCTGCTCTCCGACAGCAGCACCGCCGTCTGCATGTGCCCCACCACCGAGCGGGACCTCGCCGACGGCATCGGCCCCGCCAAGCGGCTGGCCGCCGCCGGCTGCCCGATCACCCTCGGCAGCGACAGCCACGCCGTCATCGACCCGTTCGAGGAGGCCCGGGCGCTCGAACTCGACGAGCGCCTGCGCACCCGCACCCGGGGCCACTGGACGGCCAACGCGCTGCTCCGGGCCGGGACGGAGGACGGGCACGCGTCCCTCGGCTGGCCCGAGGCGGGACGGCTGGAGGCCGGCGCCCTCGCCGACTTCTGCGTGATCGCGCTGGACAGCGTCCGGACCGCCGGCCCGCCGCCGGAACTGGGCGCGGAGACCGCGGTGTTCGCGGCGGGCGCGGCGGACGTGCGGCACCTGGTCGTGGGCGGGCGGCACGTCGTCAAGGACGGCGTGCACCAGCTGGTGCCGGACGTGGCCGGGCAGCTGGCGGCCGCGATCGGCGCCCTCCGGTAGCACGTGCGACGTCCGCCCACCGCCCCGCGACCGGGGCGCGTCCATCGACGAAGGATCACTTCATGAGCCTGCTCATCGGCAACATCGGGTCGCTGGTCACCAACGACCCCGCGCTCGGCGACGGGCCGCTCGGGCTGCTGTCCGACGCCGCGGTGGTCGTCGACGGGGACACCGTCGCGTGGGTCGGCCCCGCCGGGAAGGCCCCCGCCGCCGACGGGAGCGTCGACGCGGCCGGCCGGGCGCTGCTGCCGGGCTTCGTGGACAGCCACTCGCACCTGGTGTTCGCGGGCGACCGCACCGCGGAGTTCAACGCCCGGATGTCCGGCCGGGCCTACGAGGCCGGCGGGATCCGGACCACGGTCGCCGCCACCCGGGCCGCCTCCGACGCGGAGCTGAACGCGAACGTCACCCGGTACCTGGCGGAGATGCTGCGGCAGGGCACCACGACGGTCGAGGTGAAGTCGGGCTACGGGCTGAGTACCGTCGACGAGGCCCGCTCGCTGCGGATCGCGGCCGGCCACACCCAGGAGACCACCTACCTCGGGGCGCACGTGGTGGGGCCCGAGTTCGCGGACGATCCGGCGGGCTACGTCGACCTGGTCGCCGGCGAGATGCTGGAGGCGTGCGCCCCGTACGCGCGGTGGGTGGACGTGTTCTGCGAGCGCGGCGCGTTCGACGGCGACCAGGCGCGGGCGGTGCTGACCGCCGGGGCGGCGAAGGGCCTGCAGCCGCGGATCCACGCCAACCAGCTGAGCCACGGACCCGGCGTGCAGCTGGCCGTCGAGCTGGGCGCGGCGTCCGCCGACCACTGCACGCACCTGACCGACCGGGACGTGGCGGCGCTCGCCGACGGCACGACGGTCGCCACGCTGCTGCCCGGGGCGGAGTTCTCCACCCGGGCGCCCTACCCGGACGCCCGGCGGCTGCTGGACGCGGGGGCGCGGGTCGCGCTGTCCACGGACTGCAACCCGGGCTCCAGCTTCACCAGTTCGATGCCGTTCTGCCTGGCCGTCGCGGTGCGCGAGATGGGCATGACCCCCGACGAGGCGGTGCACGCCGCCACCGCGGGCGGCGCACTCGCCCTGCGCCGCACCGACGTGGGCCGGATCTCCCCGGGGGCCCGGGCCGACCTCCACCTGCTGGACGCGCCCTCGCACGTCCACCTGGCGTACCGCCCGGGCGTCCCGCTGACCGCCGCCGTCTGGCAGGGCGGGGTCCGGAAGGTCTGACCGACGGCTTCCCCCGCTGCCGGTTCACCGCGGACACGGGGTCCCGGTCCCCGCCGGGGCCGTCGCAGCAGGACGAGGGGAAGGCGACTCCGGCCTTCAGCAGCGCGGAACCGGCTCCTGCCGGGCGTTCGGCACCGGTCGCCCGGGCCGGACGCACCGGCAGGAATCGTTGGGGGGAGGGGTCAGCGCACGTCGCCCATCAGGCGGCCGACGCGGCCGCGGGCGGCGAACAGTCCGACGCCGGCGGCGACCGCCAGCAGACCCTGGACGGCGAAGTACCAGGTCGAGCCGACCACGCTGTCGCCCAGCAGCAGCTGGGCCAGGGCGGCCACGCAGTCGCCCGCGGTGACCGCGAGGAACCAGATGCCCATCATCTGGCTGGCGTACTTGGCGGGCGCCAGCTTGGTGGTGACGGACAGGCCGACCGGGGAGAGCGTCAGCTCGCCGGTGGTCTGGATCAGGTAGACCACGGCCAGCCACAGCGGGGTGACCATGGTGCCGCCCGACGCGGCCGCCATGGCCAGCATCATCACCAGGAACGACACGCCGATCATCAGCAGGCCGAAGGCGAACTTCGAGGTGGTGGACGGGTTGCGGCGGCGCTGCGCGGCCGCGTTCCACAGCCAGGCGAACACCGGGGCGAGCGCCATGATGTACAGCGGGTTCAGCGACTGGAACCAGCTGGACGGGAACGAGAAGCCGAACAGCGTGCCGGCGGTGTTGCGCTCGGCGAACACGCTGAGCGTCGAACCGGACTGGTCGTAGATCATCCAGAACACCGCGGCGGCGGCGAAGAACCACAGGTAGCCGCTCATCCGGGAGCGCTCCTCGCCGGTCAGCTCCGGGTCGCGGCGGATCCGGGCGAAGACCAGCACCGGAACGGCGATGCCGGCCAGCGAGAGCGGCCAGATCGCCCAGGAGACGGTGAAGTGGCCGGTGCCGGCGACGACGCCGTAGAACACGGCGGCCGCGGCCAGCCACAGGCCGGCCTTGCGCAGCACCGCGCGGCGCTCGGCGGCGCCGATCGGCGCGGAGACCACGCCGGAGCGCGGGCTGAGGTGCCGGCTGCCCAGCAGGTACTGGATCAGGCCGAGGGCCATGCCGACGCCGGCCAGCGCGAAGCCCAGGTGCCAGTCGACCTTCTGGCCCACGGTGCCGATCACCAGCGGCGCGAGGAAGGCGCCCAGGTTGATGCCCATGTAGAAGATCGTGAAGCCGCCGTCCCGGCGCGGGTCGTTGGGCCCGTCGTAGAGGTGGCCGACCATCGTGGAGATGTTGGCCTTCAGCAGGCCGGAGCCGACCGCGATGAAGACCAGGCCGCCGAAGAAGGCCGCCGAGGAGGGCACGGCGAGCAGGAAGTGGCCGACCATGATGATCCCGCCGCCGAGGGCGACGGTACGCCGGGCGCCGAGCAGCCGGTCGGCGATCCAGCCGCCGGGCAGCGCGAGCAGGTACACCATGGCGTTGTAGACCGAGTACACGGCGGTGGCGGTGGCCACCTGCATGCCGAGGCCGCCGTCGGCCGCCTTGGTGGACATGTAGACCACCAGCAGGGCGCGCATGCCGTAGAAGCTGAAGCGCTCCCACGTCTCGGTCATGAAGAGGGTGGCGAGGCCGCGGGGGTGGCCGAGGAAGGTCCGTCCGTCTGCCGGGGAGGGCCGTACCTCGGACTCCAGGGTGCTCGAAGCCATGCTGATTCCTTGCCTGTTTTTCCGGGTTCCAGACCACTCTAAGTCGCGAGTTCGGTTGACTGCGGAGCGTGAATGGTATTCGGAAGGTAAAGCCGGACGTCGACGCGCTGCGCGTTTCGTTCCCAGAACCGCAGAATTGCCTGCGATCGCAAGGCCCATGCGAAGAATGTCCATGTAAGCGCAGTTGTTGCCGAAGATGCCCACGAAATCAAGTTGATCACACGCTGTGACACTGTTCACAGTGCCCGACCCGGGCGCGCCGCGACCCCGAAAGACCCCCTGATCAGGCGTCCCCGAGCGGTCTACCATCGCCCCTATGACCTGTGTGCTGCTGGCCGAGGACGACCCGGCAATCTCCGAACCGCTGGCCCGCGCCCTCCGCCGCGAGGGCTACGAGGTGCTCGTCCGCGAGGACGGACCGGCCGCCCTGGGCGCCGGCCTCAGCGAGGACGTCGACCTCATCGTGCTGGACCTCGGGCTCCCCGAGATGGACGGCCTGGAGGTGTGCCGGCGGCTGCGCGCCGACGGCAAGAGCTTCCCCGTCCTGGTGCTCACCGCCCGCGCCGACGAGGTGGACACCGTCGTCGGCCTCGACGCCGGCGCCGACGACTACGTCACCAAGCCGTTCCGGCTGGCCGAACTGCTCGCCCGCGTCCGCGCCCTGCTGCGCCGCGGCAACGTCGACCAGCTGACCACCGGCGCACACGGCGTGAAGATCGACATCGAGTCGCACCGCGCCTGGCTCGGCGAGGAGGAACTCACCCTCTCCGCCAAGGAGTTCGAGCTGCTGCGGGTCCTGGTGCGGGACGCCGGACGGGTCGTCACCCGCGAGGAGATCATGCGCCAGGTCTGGGACACCACCTGGTGGACCTCCACCAAGACGCTGGACATGCACATCTCCTGGCTGCGCAAGAAGCTCGGCGACGACGCCGCCAACCCGCGCTACATCGCCACCGTCCGCGGCGTCGGCTTCCGTTTCGAGAAGAACTGAGGGTCCACCCGGCGTGAAGCGCAGGATGATCAACTCACTGCTGGGCGTCGTCCTGGTGGTGGTCGCGGTGTTCTGCGTGCCGCTGGCCCTGATCGAGAAGCAGTCGATCGTCAACGCCGCCCACGACCGGGTGGACGCGGTGGCGGTCCGGGTGCTCGGACTGGTCGAGAGCCGGCTCGCCGCGGGCGAGCCGGTCAGCGGCGAGAAGTTCGCCGCCGTGGTGACCGAGAACTTCTACGTCACCGTCGACATCCCCGGGCAGCCGCAGATCGTCCTCGGCCGCCCGATCGAGGGCGAGGCGCTCACCGCCTCCGAGTCCGGGGCCAGCGGCGAGACCGTCACCGTCGCCCAGTCGCGCACCGCGCTCGACCACGAGATCGGCAACATGCTGCTGCTGCTCGGCGTGGTCGCCCTGCTCGCCGTGCAGGCCGCCGTGGCACTCGCCGTCTGGCAGGCCAAGCGGCTGGCCCGCCCGCTCACCGACCTCGCCGAGACCGCCGAACGGCTCGGCTCCGGCGACCCCCGCCCGCAGGGCCGCCGCTACGGGGTCCCCGAGCTCGACCGGATCGCCGAGGTGCTCGACACCAGCGCGGAACGCATCGCCCGGATGCTCACCGCCGAACGCCGGCTCGCCGCCGACGCCTCGCACCAGCTGCGCACCCCGCTCACCGCGCTGTCCATGCGGCTGGAGGAGATCACCGCGCTCGCCGAGGACCCCGCCACCGTCCGCGAGGAGGCCACCATCGGCCTCCAGCAGGTCGAACGCCTCACCGACGTGGTGCAGCGGCTGCTCACCAACCAGCGCGACCCCAACAGCCCCACCGCGGTGACCTTCGGACTCGACGAGGTGCTCAAGCAGCAGGTGGAGGAGTGGGGCCCGACGCTGCGGGACAGCGGACGGCAGCTGGTCGTCGAGGGCCTGCGCGACGTCCGGGTGATCGGCACCCCCGGCACCGTCTCCCAGGTGCTGGCCACCCTGATCGAGAACTCGCTGATGCACGGCGCCGGCACCATCACGCTGCGGGCCCGCCGCTCCGGCAGCTCGGTCGTCGCCGAGGTCCAGGACGAGGGGCCGGGCGTGCCCCGCGAGCTCGGCAACCGGGTCTTCGAACGGGCCGTCAGCGGCCGCAACTCCACCGGCATCGGACTGGCCGTCGCCCGCGACCTCGCGGAAGCCGACGGCGGCCGCCTCGAACTGCTGTCGCTGCGGCCGCCGGTGTTCGCGCTGTTCCTCGCCCACGCGGGCGAGTGACGCGTCGTCAGTTGGCCAGCGAGCGGCTGTCCTCGGCGGCCAGCAGCAGCTCGGCCTCCTGCACCACCTCGGGGTCCTCCAGCTCCGGCATCGCCTTGAACACCCAGGTGCGGTAGGAGATGAAGCGGAACACGGTGGCCACCACCAGGCCGAGGAACTTGCCGCCCAGCTTCTCGAACGGCGTGTCCAGGCCCAGCACGTACTGGGTGAAGCCGAGGGTGCCGGTCTCGATCAGCATGCCGATGCCGCTGAACAGCAGGAACAGCGTGATCTCGCGCTTGCGGGAGGCAGCGTCGCGGTCCTTGTACAGCCAGTACCGGTAGCCCAGGTAGTTGGTGGCGATGGCCACCAGGGTGGCCGCGATGTTGGAGCGCAGCGAGGCCAGGCCGAAGCCGTTGTTGAGGATCCAGAACAGGGCGAAGTTGACCACCACGCCGGAGGCGCCGATGACGGCGAATCCGATCGCTTCCAGCGACAGCCCGCGCAGCCGCTGTACCAGGGAGGGACGCGTCTCGATGGCGCTCGTCATGCGGGCTGCTCCGTATGCTTCACATGATCGGATAAGTAGAGGTCGTGCGATCCGGCCCACCAGGCTACCCGCCCCTACGGCATGCTCCGTGCCACGCCCGGTGCGTACGCCCCCCGCGCACGCCGGTGTCGGGCCTTTGACCGGCCCCGATATCCTGGAGCGCGTGACTGTAGCGGGCAATGCGAACTTTCCAGTGGTCGGAGTCGTCGGCGGCGGGCAGCTCGCCCGCATGATGCACCAGGCGGGCATCCCCCTGGGCATCCGCTTCAAGCTCCTCGCCGACACTCCCCAGGAGTCGGCCGCGCAGGTGGTCGGCACCACCGTGCTCGGCGACTACCGCGACCTCGACGTGCTGCGGGCCTTCGCCGCCGACTGCGACGTCATCACCTTCGACCACGAGCACGTGCCCACCGAGCACCTGCGCGCCCTGCAGGCCGAGGGCATCGCCGTCCGCCCCGACCCCGATGCCCTGGTCAACGCCCAGGACAAGGGCGTCATGCGGGCCAGGCTCGACTCCATCGGCGTCCCCTGCCCCCGGCACCGGATCGTCGCCGACCCGGCCGACGTCACCGCGTTCGCGAACGAGGGCGACGGCTACCCCGTCGTCCTCAAGACCGTCCGCGGCGGCTACGACGGCAAGGGCGTCTGGGTCGTCGAGGACGAGGCCGGGGCCGCCGCGCCGTTCCTCGCCGGCGTCGACGTCCTCGCCGAGGAGAAGGTCGACTTCGTCCGCGAACTCGCCGCCAACGTGGTGCGCTCCCCCAGCGGCCAGGCCGTCGCCTACCCGGTCGTCGAGTCCGTCCAGGAGAACGGCATCTGCGCCGAGGTCACCGCCCCCGCGCCCGACCTCGACCCGGCCCTCTCCGACGAGGCCCAGCAGCTCGCCCTCCGCATCGCCGGCGAACTCGGCATCACCGGCCACCTCGCCGTCGAGCTCTTCCAGACCCGCGACGGCCGCATCCTGGTCAACGAACTCGCCATGCGCCCGCACAACTCCGGCCACTGGTCCCAGGACGGCGCCGTCACCTCCCAGTTCGAGAACCACCTCCGGGCCGTCCTCGACCTCCCGCTCGGCGACCCCCGCCCCCGCGCCAGGTGGACCGTCATGGTCAACGTCCTCGGCGGCGACTACCCCGACATGTACCACGCCTTCCTGCACTGCATGGCCCGCGACCCCGGCCTCAAGATCCACATGTACGGAAAGGACGTGAAGCCCGGCCGCAAGGTCGGCCACGTCAACGTCTCCGGGGACAACCTCGAAGACATCCGCGAACGCGCCCGCCACGCGGCCGCCTACCTGCGAGGAACGATCACCGAATGACCCAGTCCCCCCTTGTCGGCATCGTGATGGGCTCGGACTCCGACTGGCCCGTGATGGAGGCGGCAGCGCAGGCGCTCGACGAGTTCGAGATTCCGTACGAGGTCGACGTGGTGTCCGCGCACCGGATGCCGCGTGAGATGGTCGCGTACGGCGAGCAGGCCCACGGACGCGGGCTGAAGGCGATCATCGCGGGGGCCGGCGGGGCGGCGCACCTGCCCGGGATGCTGGCGTCGGTGACGCCGCTGCCGGTGATCGGGGTGCCGGTGCCGCTGCGGTACCTGGACGGGATGGACAGCCTGCTGTCGATCGTGCAGATGCCGGCCGGGGTGCCGGTGGCGACCGTCTCGGTGGCCGGGGCGCGCAACGCGGGGCTGCTCGCGGTGCGGATGCTGGCCGCGTTCGACGCCGAACTGGCCGAGAAGATGGTGGAGTTCCAGGCCGAGCTGAACAGCCAGGCGACCGAGAAGGGCCGCAAGCTGCGGGCCAAGGTGGCGGGAAACGAATCGTTCGGCTTCGGCAAGTAGGGGCACGTAGTAGAACGGGGGGATGACTCCCGAACTGATCGAGCGGGCCAGGGCCGTCCTCCGCACCGCCCCCGTGGTGGACGGCCACAACGACCTGCCGTGGGCGATGCGCGCCATCGCCGGGTACGACCTGGACGCCGTCGACCTGGCGGCCGATCAGAGCCACCGGCTGCACACCGACTTCGGCCGCCTGCGGGCGGGCGGGGTCGGTGCGCAGTTCTGGTCGGTGTTCGTGCCCGCCGGGCTGTCCGGTGACGGCGCGGTCAGCGCGACGCTGGAGCAGATCGACTTCGTGCGGGCGATGACCGAGCGCCACCCCGAGCACCTGCGGCTCGCGCTGACCGCCGACGACCTGGAGAGCGCCCGCGCCGAGGGCCGGATCGCCTCGCTGATGGGCGCCGAGGGCGGTCACTCCGTCAACTCCTCGCTGGCGACGCTGCGGGCGCTGTACGCGCTCGGCGTGCGCTACCTGACGCTGACGCACAACTCCAACACCCCGTGGGCCGACGCCGCCACCGACGAGCCGGTGCACGGCGGCCTCACCGCGTTCGGCGAGGAGGTGGTGCGGGAGATGAACCGGCTCGGCATGCTGGTCGACCTGTCGCACGTCTCGCCGGACACCATGCGCGACGCGCTGCGGGTCTCCGAGGCCCCGGTGCTGTTCTCGCACTCCTCCGCGCGCGCGGTCTGCGACCACCCGCGCAACATCCCGGACGACGTCCTCGCCGCGCTGCCCGGCAACGGCGGCGTCGCCATGGTCACCTTCGTGCCGATGTTCGTGCTGGCCGACGCCATCGAGTGGACGTACGCCGCCGACGCCAACATGACCGCGCACGGCTTCAGCCCGTTCGACACCTCCCCCGAGGGCCGGGCCGTGCAGCAGGCCTACGCGGCGGCGCACCCCCGGCCGATCGCCACCGTCGCCGACGTCGCCGACCACCTCGACCACATGCGCGAGGTGGCCGGCATCGACCACCTCGGCATCGGCGGCGACTTCGACGGCACCCCGTTCACCCCGGCCGGCCTGGACGACGTGTCCGGCTACCCGGCGCTGCTCGCCGAACTCCTGGACCGCAACTGGTCGGAGGCCGACCTCTCCAAGCTGACCTGGCACAACGCGGTCCGGGTGCTGCGCGGCGCCGAGGCCGTGGCCGGCCGGCTGCAGGCCGAACGCGGGCCGTCGATCGCCACCCTGGAGCAGTTGGACGGCGCATGAACCACGGGTTTGACCTCGCCCCTGGGGCAGGCCGCACCGTAGCGGGCGTGGAGGGGGAACGGCTGCTCACCACCGGTGAGTTCGCCCGTCGCGGCCTGCTGTCGCCGAAGGCGCTGCGGCTGTACGACCGGCAGGGACTGCTGCCGCCGGACCGGATCGACCCGGACAGCGGCTACCGGTACTACCGGCCGGAGCGGCTGGCCACCGCGCGGCTCATCGTCCGGCTGCGCGGGCTGGACATGCCGCTGGCCACGGTCGCCGAGGTGCTCGCCCTGCCGGGCCCCGCGGCGGCCGAGCGGATCGCCGCGTACTGGGCCGCCGTCGAACGGCGGACCGCCTCGCAGCGGACGCTGGCCGACCACCTCCGCGTCCAACTGAGCGGACTCGAAGGGATCGACGAGATGTACCGGATCGAACAGCGCGACGTGCCCGAGCAACTGGTGCTCACCGAGCAGCGCCGCGCCAAGCCGGAGGAGCTGGACCGCTTCATCCCGGAGGCCACCGAGCGGCTGGCGGCGATCGCCGCGGCGCACGGCGGGGTCGCCGCCGCCCCGTTCGTGGTCTACCACGGCCAGGTCGACGAGGACAACGACGGCCCGGTCGAGGTCTGCGTGCCGATCGACCCGGCGCGCGCCGCGGGGCTGACCGCCGCGCACCGCACCGAGCCCGCGCACCGGGAGGCGTACACCACCGTCACCAAGGCGCAGGTCGAGTACCCGCAGATCCTGTCCGCCTACGACGCGGTCTGCGCCTGGACGGAGCAGACCGGCACCGGGCGCACCGGCCCCGGCCGGGAGGTGTACTTCGCCGACTGGGCGACCGCCGAACCGTCCGACCCGGTCTGCGACATCGCCTTCCCGGTCGGCGGCTGACGAGTCGTCACGGCGGGGGCGTCACAGCCGGGGCAGCTCGATCGCCGGGCAGCGGTCCATCACCATGTCCAGCCCGGCGGCCCGGGTGCGGTCGAAGGCGGCCTCGTCGACCACTCCGAGCTGGAACCAGACGGCCTCGGCGCCCTTCGCCACCGCCTGGTCGGCGACCTCGCCGGCCAGCTCGGAGTTGACGAACACGTCCACCACGTCGACCGGGAACGGGATCTCGGCGAGCGAGGCGTAGCCCTGCTCGCCGAGCACCGTCTCGGCCTTCGGGTGCACCGGCACGATGCGCTTCCCGGCCCGCTGCAGCACCCGGGCCACCCCGTACGCGGCGCGCGCGGTGTTGGTGGACAGGCCGACCACGGCCCAGGTGTCGCCGGAGGAGGTGAGGATCTTCCGGACGGTGGCGTCGTCTCCGTAGCTCATGCCGGTGAGAACGAGCCGCCGCCGGCGGTCATTCCGCGTACGGCCGGCCCATCGCCCGGTAGGTCCACCCGGCGGCGCGCCAGGCGTCGCCGTCCAGCACGTTGCGGCCGTCCAGCAGGCGGCGCTCGGCGACGGCGGCGCCGACCTCGGCCGGGTCCAGCTCGCGGAACTCCTGCCACTCCGTCAGGTGCAGCACCACGTGCGCGCCCTCGACCGCCTCCAGCGCGGACGCCGCGTACGACAGGCTGGGGAACATCTTGCGGGCGTTGTCCATCGCCTTCGGGTCGTACACCGTCACCTGCGCGCCCTGCAGCTGGATCTGGCCGGCGACGTTCAGCGCCGGCGAGTCCCGGATGTCGTCCGAGTTCGGCTTGAAGGCCGCGCCCAGCACCGCCACCCGGCGGCCGAGGAAGCCGCCGCCGCACTGCTCGCGGGCCAGGTCGACCATCCGGGACCGGCGCCGCATGTTGATCGAGTCGACCTCGCGCAGGAAGGTCAGCGCCTGGTCGGCGCCCAGCTCCCCGGCCCGGGCCATGAACGCCCGGATGTCCTTGGGCAGGCAGCCGCCGCCGAAGCCCAGCCCGGCGTTCAGGAACTTGCCGCCGATCCGCTGGTCGTAGGAGAGCGCCTTGGACAGCTGCACCACGTCCGCGCCGGCGCTCTCGCAGACCTCGGCCATGGCGTTTATGAACGAGATCTTGGTGGCGAGGAAGGAATTCGCGGCGGCCTTCACCAGTTCCGCGGTCGGGAAGTCGGTCACCACGAACGGCACGCCGTCCGCGATCGGGCCCGCGTACACCTCGCGCAGCACCTGCTCGGCGTGCTCGCTGCGGACGCCCACCACCAGGCGGTCCGGGTGCAGGGTGTCGCCGACCGCGTAGCCCTCGCGCAGGAACTCCGGGTTCCAGGCCAGCTCGGCCTGCTCGCCGGCCGGGGCCAGCGCGGCCAGCCTGGCCGCCAGCCGGTTCGCGGAGCCCACCGGCACGGTGGACTTGCCGACCACCAGCACGGGCCGGTCCAGGTGCGGGGCGAGCGAGTCGACCGCGGCGTCCACGTAGCTCATGTCGGCCGCGAACTCGCCCTTGCGCTGAGGGGTGTTGACGCAGATGAAGTGCACGTCGCCGAAGGCCGCGACCTCCTCCCAGGAGTCGGTGAAGCGCAGCCGCCCGGTCGAACCCTCGTGCCCCGCGACGTGCTTGAGCAGCAGCTCCGACAGCCCCGGCTCGAACATCGGCACCCGGCCCGCGGCGAGCGCCGCCAGCTTGTCCCGGTCGATGTCCAGTCCCAGCACCTCGAAGCCGAGCTCGGCCATGCACGCGGCATGGGTGGCCCCCAGGTAGCCGGTGCCGATGACCGTGATGCGCGGAGCCACGGGCGTTCCCTTTCGTTCCAGGCCGTTCCGGAGCAGTGCGACGGCCAACGGCACAGATCGTATCTGCCCCCCCGCGGCATCGGATCCGCCGATTTCACGGTTTCACCCCGAAAGTCCGTGCGGAAGGTTCACAATGCGCGCATGACTGCGGAGGAGCGGCCCGGCGAGGCCGACCAGGACCAGGGGCCGCTGAGCATCTTCGACCACGACGACGAGCAGGACCCCTCGGCCGAGGAGGAGGACGCCGCGCCGCGCCGCCGCCGCGGCCGGCGGCTGCTGGTGTGGACGCTCGCCGTGCTGCTGGTGCTGTTCGGCGGCGGCTTCGGCGCCCTGGTGTGGACCGCCGACCACTACGCGTCCTCGGTGTCCCGGATCCCGAACGCCTTCCCGACCGGCCCGGCCGCGCAGCAGCCCGCCGCCGTTCCGCACAGCGGCCAGACCTTCCTGCTGGTCGGCCTCGACGCCCGTGCCGACGGGCCGACCACCGGGCGGGCCGCGAAGGCTCCGGCCTGGCAGGCCGGCGCGCAGCGCAGCGACACCATGATGCTGATGCACATCTCCGCCGACCGGAAGTCCGTCTCGGTGGTGTCGATCCCGCGCGACACCTGGGTGCCCGTCCCCGGGCACGGCAAGGCGAAGATCAACGCCGCGTACTCCTGGGGCGGGCCGGCGCTGATGGTGCAGACCGTCCAGGACCTCACCCGGATCAGGATCGACCACCTCGCGGTGATCGACTGGAACGGCTTCCGGGCCCTCACCGACGCCGTCGGCGGCGTCGACATCACCGTGCCGCGCACCATCGAGGCCAAGGGCGACGCCCGCGAGTGGACGGCCGGCACCCACCACATGGACGGCGCCGAGGCCCTGCTCTACGTCCGGGAACGCCACGGCCTGCCGAACGGCGACCTCGACCGCACCAAGCGGCAGCAGAACTTCCTGCGCGCCCTGATGCTCCGCACCATGGACTCCGGCACCCTCTCCAGCCCCGCCAGGCTCACCGGCCTGCTCGGCACCGTCGGCGACGTGGTCTCCGTCGACGACCGCCTGGGCAACGGCGACCTCTACGACCTCGCCTGGAGCCTGCGCGGGGTCCGCCCCGACGGCGTCCACTTCATGAACGCCCCCTTCGGCGGCTTCGACACCGTCGACGGCCAGTCCGTCGTGCTGATGGACGACGGGGCGGCGGGCGTGCTCTGGGACGCGATGCGCACCGACCGGATGGACGACTACCTCGCCCAGCACCGGACCAGCGCCGACACCCTCGGAGACAAGGTCGACTGACCGGCCTAGGATGGGCCGCACTGGCATTACTTGGCAGTAACTAGTGCAAGGGGCAGAGCAGATGGCGGGAAACTCCGGGGCGGACTTCGACCTCTTCCGGCTGAGCGAGGAGCACGAGATGCTCCGTGAGTCGGTGCGTTCGCTGGCGGAGGCGAAGATCGCGCCGTTCGCGGCGG